>NZ_JAIBES010000010.1 GCF_019459305.1 Sphingopyxis sp.
GCCAGATACTCCTTCAACTCATCAAGCGCCGCCCGCCAATCGACAAGCGTTCCCGCCCACTCCGCAACCGCCATGATCCGATCCCCCGCCAATCTATCGCGAGAGAATCAGATTTTGATGATAAATGCAACTGTAGTACTAGTGCCGGGCTACCGAGTCACGGATGTCGCAATTGCGTCGCCAGGCGCCCGGACTAATGCCGACAATACGGGTGAAAACACGCGTGAAGTGACTCTGGTCGGCGAAGCCGCATTTGAGCGCGACCTCCGCCAGCGACGTGGAAGGAACTTTGAGGAACGCCTTGGCCACTTCGATCCGCCTCTGGATGAGCCACTGATGCGGCGCGATGCCAATTGTTTCCTTGAACGACCTGGAGAAGTGGCCGATGGAAAGGCCACACTGCGCTGCGATCTCCTTGAGCGAGCCCTTGCCGCATAGGTTAGCGCTCAAATACTCCCTGGCTCGCCGCTCCTGCCAACCTGACAATCCGCCCCTAAGTAATTTTGAAGAGGGTTCCAGGTCTCCGTAGGTTTGAGCAAGGTGGGTGCCCAGCGCGAAGGTAACGTGATCGAGAAACAGCCGGTTCGCTTCCTGCGGGCGCTCGAACAGGTTGCGCAAACACAAACCAAGGCTCCGAACGATTGGATCGCTGAAAGGAACACCCGGTTGGTAGGCCAGTTCACCGATCGGGCGGGCTTCATTCTCGTCAGCGATCTCGTTGAGCGCAGCACGAGGCAGATAAAATTGCAGGGAGTGATGCGGCTGCTCCACAAGGGCCGATTGTTCAATTTTCAGGTCGCGTAAATGGAATTCGCCAGCGCTGATCGAGTGCCTGGGGCACGGCCGCCCGCTTTCCCAAACTTCGTGATGGTCAAGGCTCTTCAACATCAAGCTGACGAGGTAAGCGTCCTCAATTGGCACTGGCTCAATGGGTCCAAGAACCGGGTTATCGGAACGGATCTCGGTGACCGCCATGTGTGCCACGCTCAGCCTGCGGGTCACCAACGCCGGCGCATGGTCGATCTTGAAAAGGTCGCCGAGGCGCTGCCCCACGGCACCTGAATTAATGCCGTCGCCGAGTGGCTTCTGCCCATTCATTGCATTGCTTGGCATCGGCAGGTCTCCGAAGCGGCAATGACCATGTCAGACCCGCTTCGGTAGGTATCATAACATGTCCCCCCGACCGCCGCTACGCGCGCATCCGTTAGCGGCCGCAGCATCTAGCGATTGTAAGGCTTGGCAGTAGCGGCGTAGAGTCAGTGTCGCGCAGCTTTGATGGCGTCGATAATGTATTGCAGTTTTTCGATGCCTTCATCGGTGAACGCCGTGGCGATCGCCCAGTCATCGTCGGAGAAGGCGTCGTCGCTGATAGAGATGCAGCCGCCTTCGGAGCACATCCCGATCGACGCCTCCGACACCATGTCCTCGGTTTCTCCGAGGATCAGGGCGGCCTGCCTGAGCGTGTAGACGGTGCTGACAGCGGCAATGTCAGGCGGCCATTTCGATAGTTTCGGCTTGGCGCAGGGCTTTCCAGGACCGGGCAAGCAGTTCGTATGGCCTGCTCTGGGACAGATCCGCGATCCGGCAGCGGGTGGGTTACAGAATTTCTAGATAATTGAAAATCTTATATTTTATTGGATTTCTTCGCGTATTTTCACCGTTCAGCGCCCGATTTTCCTGAGCGGCAGAGGGCGCTTTTGGGATAAATTGCTAAATTCGATAGTGCGTTCATTCGGCGCGACGAACCGGTCGCAGCGGGAGACTCTAGACCCGCAGAAATCGGTTGGGACACGGAGTTCCTGATAGACCCGACCATGGGATGTCCGGGCTGACTGTGTTGACCTTTATCGCTGTCCTCACGAGAGAGACCAGTCGTCGCCAATTCGTGCGAGGTCCCTAGCCTGACACCAGAAGTAACCCCCCGACCACCGCGGCGAGGACCAGCGACGCGGCCGAAATCGTCACAAGCAATCCCGAACCCGCCGCGGCGAGCCGAGGCAGCGACACTTTCATCCCCAGTGCCGCGATCGCGACCAGTAGGCATAAGCGCGAGAGCTCCGAAAGAAGGATCAGAAAGGCAGGCGGTAGAATGGCGTAACTCGCAAGACCGGCAAGCAGGAAAAATCCGAGGAGGAAGCCCGGCACAATTGGTGGCATCGAACCCAGCGCCGTTCCACCACCTCGGCGCATCATGATGCCGACAAGAATGACGATCGGTGTCAGACACGCCACGCGCAGGAGCTTGACCGCTGTCGCGACGCCGCCGACCTCGTTCGAGACGGTGACGCCGGCGCCGACAGCCTGCGCGACCTCATGAAGCGTCGCCCCGAGGAACACGCCCATGGCCTGCGCCGAGAATCCCATGGCCTGCGCAACGACCGGATACACGAGCATCGCGGCTGAGCCGATCACCGTTACCCCGGCGATGACCGTCGCGGTGCCCTCCTCAGGTCGTTCGCGTGCCGGGAGAACGGCTGCGATCGCGAGGGCTGCCGACGCGCCGCAAACCGCAACCGCTGCCGCTGCCACTGCCGCAAGGCCGCGCGGTAGCCCCATCCACCGACCGACCAGGAGACCAGTCGCCAGCGCCGCAGCAAGCCCCGCAATGGCAATTGCGGCGACCGGCGCGCCGAGCGCTGCAAGCTGTCCGAAGGTCAGCTGTGCGCCCAGGAGAGCAACGCCGAACCTGAGAATGGGCCGCGTGGCCATGGTGACGCCCGGCGTGACCTGGTCGACATTGACGACGCCGGCGAACAGCATTCCGAGACCGAGCGCAACGACGAGCGGCGGGAGGGCCGCCATCGTTGCGATCTCGCGCGCAGCCGCCGCGATCGTGACCGCCACCAGCAGCCCCGGAGCGGCGGGCCACAGTTGACCTCCTGCGCTACGCAGAGCCGCCGCCGGTCGCTGCAACAATCCTGTCACCGCTCCAACGTCGCAGCGAGCGCAGCGACGAACCGGTCGATATTCGCGTCGTTGAGCCCTGCAAGATTGATGCGCCCCGACCGCGCCATGTAGATTGCATGATCGCGGCGCAGTGTCTCGATCGCTTCGGCCCCGATGGGGAGCATGGCGAACAAGCCCTTCTGCCGCCCAATGAAAGAGAGATCGACCTTTTCATTTTGCGCGAGGGTCTCGCGAATACCAATAATCCGCATCCGCATCGCCGCCAGACCGATGCGCCACATCAGGGTTTGCCGGGGGTCGGCAAGAATCGTACGCACGATCGCCGCACCATGGTCTGGTGGGTTCGAATAATTGAGGCGCGCCAGCGATTGAAGGTTCGACCGGACCCTAGCGGCGGCGCGCTCGTCCGGAGTCTTGACGAGCAGCATGCCGACGCGCTCGCGATAAAGGCTGAAGCTTTTGGAGCAGGACATCGCGACAAAGACCTCGGGCACCGCATCGAGGAGCCGCCGCACCCCGGCGGCGTCGCTTTCGAGACCGTCTCCCAAGCCCTGATAAGCGATATCGACAAGCGGAACGAGGCCACGGTTCGCAATCAGCGATGCCAGCTGCTGCCACTGCGCCGCGTCGGGATCGGTACCCGAGGGATTGTGGCAGCAGCCATGGAGCAGGACGAGGTCACCCGGTGCGGCCTTGGCCAGAGCCGCGCACATGGAAGAGAAATCAAATGCACCGGCGTCGGCATCATAATGCCGATAGGTCGCGATCCGGAGGCCGGCAGCGGCGAGCATCGGGGCGTGATTGGGCCAGCTCGGCAACCCCAGATGCACGACCGCACCAGGCGCAGCGTGCGCGACCAGGTCCATCGCCAAGCGAAGCGCACCCGTGCCGCCCGGCGCCTGCACACAAACCATAGTGGCATCGGGCCGGCCGGGTCCCAGAAGAAGGCCACGAACCGCCTCGACAAAGACAGGATCCCCGTCCGGTGCGACATAGGCCTTGCTTTCCTGGGTCCGGAAAAGATGAAGCTCGGCCGCCTTGACAACGTCGGGTATGCTGGTTCGACCATGCTCGTCGCGATAGACGCCAATGCCCAGGTCGATGATGTCCGCGCGCGCGTCGTTCCGCAGCAGTTGGCCAACTTCGACGAGTGCATCGACCGGCAGCGTGGCGACATCCTCAAGCATCGAACATGTCCCTGAAAATCGAGGCCGCGCTCTCAGCGCGCGCGGCGGTTGTCGATCATGCGGTCGTGGAGACGCGCGATCACGCCGCTTCCCGTGCGCACGCAAAGGCCGGGAATGACCGCGTGGACCAAGCACGCTGCAGCGCCGAAAGCCATCGCAGCCGCGAAACCGGAGGCTGCGACGAAATGCTCGAAATAGGTCTCGTCGACATCGGCAGGGTGTTGGGTGAAAAGCCTTCGAAGCATGCGCCATTCCTTTCGCGAAGAACTATAACGGCGCGATGCAAAAAAATATTTTCCAATTTTTCTTCATTTTGCGATTATGAAATCAATGTCATCTTCAAAATGGCAAGATCGGAGAAGATTATATGCTCGATCCATTTGACAGGAAGATTCTTTCGGCGCTTCAAGCCGATGCAACACTTTCGCTCGCCAGCCTGTCCGACATCGTCGGACTGTCGCAATCCCCTTGCTGGAAGCGCGTAAAACGCCTCGAGAATGAAGGCTTCATCGTCGGACGCGTCACTCTTCTCGACCGCGAGAAGCTCGGCCTCGGCGTGTCGGTGTTCGTGAGCGTGAGGACCAACAAGCATGACGAGCTCTGGCTTGCCGACTTCGCGGCGGCCGTGTCCGAAATCCCCGAAGTGGTCGAGTTCTACCGGATGAGCGGAGAAATCGATTATCTGCTCAAGATCGTCTGCTCCGGCATCGCGGATTACGACCGCATTTATCGCAAGCTCATCCGAAGCGCCGAGCTCTTCGATGTCAGCTCGTCCTTCGCGATGGAACAGATCAAATATACGACCGCCGTGCCGCTGTGAACCAATGCCCCCTCCTCCAAATCGCCAGCCAATAAATGCAATGTCGCTGATAGGCCCATACAGTTTTGAACTGGTGAAAGAGGCCGTAGCCGGTCGTCAGTTCGTCGAGTTCGACGATCCCGACCGGCTCAGCGGCGGGCGAGGCTTCGGTCTCGATATCGATGCCCCGGACGACCGGCATAATCGAGCTTAAAGGCATGGGCCGCAAAGGCATGATAGCCAAGCCAACCAATGCAGCCCGAGGTCAAGTCTGCAAGCAGGCGTGCATCCTACGCATGGACGAGAGTGGCGACGGGATAAAGCTGTCCACCAATATCCATGTCGCGCACCTCGGGCACGAGCCGAAGCTTCTCCGATATCTGGTATTTCAACGGTGCCGGGATGGTTTGGTGACGGCAGACCTCTCTAGCGCTCGCGCAGGCCTATGTGAAACGCTAATCGATCACAACAAGGCCACCCTTGTCGGAGACGGGGTCAATCACAGCAGCCTCCTTGATCCCGCACCGCGGCCAATTAACGTCGGCGCTCGGTGCCGGCCCCGCCCCGAGCGCATCGATCGCACGACGTGGGTCGGGGGGCCGTGCAAGCTTCAACAGACGGCGAGCCCTCTCAGGCCGGGCCATTTTCGCTTGCCGGGGCGGACCAGCGAATGAGGACGCTCGGCCCCTGGGCTGTGAGCTTCTCGATTGCCTCGCCTGGCCTGATATGGAGAAACTCGCCTTCATTCAGAAAGAGGCTGCTGCCCCGCGCGTCGACCAGCGCTTTCCCCGATTCCAACCAATAGATGTCTTCCCGCTTTTGCGCCTCAACCGCCAGCGCTCCGTCCGATCCGAAAATGATATGGCTGACCACCATCTGCGGCGTGTCGAATATGACGCGGTGGATCACCGGACCATGCACGGTGCCATCGGCAAAGGGGACCTCGGGCACCTGGTCAACCGACCTGAATTGCGGGCGGACGGGACCGTCGGTGAGCTGCCGCAGCTCATCGATTCTCTCGGGAGAAAGCCGATGGCTCCAGCCATCGGTTCGCGCAGGCCCGAAAGCGCAAATGGAGGCATAATCATCGGCAGTCGTCACGCGGCGCGTCACCGCGCCCGCCGGGCGCCACATGAAAGTGCCTGCGCGCACGTTGACCGTTTCGCCGTCATTGTACGCGACGGCGGACCCCCGGACATTGTAGCAGAACTCATGCCGGTCGTAGGCATATGCGATCGCGACGTCGAGCTCGCCCTTCGACTGGTTGAATCCCATGTCGATCGTCGAAGGTCCGCCATCGGGGTAAGACAATATCCGGCGGTGAATCTGCCGCCCTTCCCTCTGTTCGGCCGCGCCCGGGTTGATGATCGGCTCCACATCTTCTGGTCGTATAATCTTCATGATATCTCTCGCTGACTCTCGGGAATTCCGTTTTGCGCCAACGTCCGTGCCCATGCCGTCGGTGCGCAGACATCACCGACCGCCTGCGCGAGGACCGAGGTCGTGCAGAAGCGGTTGGAGCGTTTGAGGAGAAACCGGCGGTCTAAGAGTTCGGACTTGATCCCACTCTCGAACGCGTCGAGCACCTCGGGCTGGACCGGGGTTGCCTGCAGCGATCCTGTGTTGAAGAGGCCGCTCTTGGAACCGCGATTGTAGGTCGCATAGATCATCACGCCGGGTGGTTCTTCGTGATGACTGGACGCGGCCCCCGGTCTCGTTTCGCCCGAACAGGGTCCCTTGCGGTCCCTTGAGCACCTCGAAAGTTCGATGCCGCGAAGATAGGGGGAGCCGAGACCGACGCCCTGCGAGAAGACGGAACCTGGAACGACAAGTCCAAGATCCTGGGTATACTGAATACGCGACTTTTCCAGCACCTCGCCAGAGATGGCCTGAACCGTCACTGGCACATTCTGCAGATTCTCGGAGCAGCGCTGCGCCGTGACCACTATTTCGTCGACGCGGATCTTTGCCGGTCCGCTGCTCCCAGAGTCCTGCGCCATGGCCCGCGCCGCAACACCGACGCCCAAATTTGCGATAACGGGCACGGTTCTCTTCATGTCTTCCCCTCCCCTTCATTCCGTCGACTTCGGCGTTTCCCGAGATTTCCAGACGATTTCCCGATCCACCATTCGACTATTTGGCGCCGCGTCGGATGTTTCAGGCATCCACCCCGACCGAACGGCAAAGAAAATTCTGATTTGCGATCTCAACGTATTTAACCGGATCTTGAGTGATTGACGACGCGCGCCCCGCCACCAGCGAACGTGAATGCGGAGCAGCCGAAGACCGTGTAAGCGACGGTATAAATTTGAGTTTATTCGACGAGATTGCCTGCCCCGTGATAAATTGGCAGCGAGCGCCGAGTCGGCTTCCTGATATCTGCGATCAAATATATTCGGCAGGTCGAGCATGATTCAGGACGGCGCAACGAAAGCGAGCGTTACCCATTCCCCAACGAGCGCTGGCTTGATCTCGCCTTCGATCTCAACCGATACGCCAAGCATCGATCGCCACTCGCCGGGTCCGCGTGCCGCCACGTCGACCAATTTGAACCGGCCCCTCACGCGGGCGCCCGAACGAACCGGGGCAAGAAACCGCACATTGTTCATGCCGTAGTTGACGGCCATCGCGACGCCGTCGATGCGCGGCATGGCGTCGTCGGCCATGGCGGTGAGCAGCGATAATGTCAGATAGCCGTGTGCGATCGTTCCGCCGAAGGGCGAGTTCGACGCGGCGTCGCGATCGATGTGGATATACTGCCAATCCTCGGTGACGTCGGCGAAGCGATCGATCCGCGCCTGGTCGAGCTCGAACCAGCGCGAAACACCGATCTCCTCACCGATCCGGCCGCGGTAATCGCCGAGGCTCACCGTTTCACGCGCCATCTCAATAGACCTCGAACAGCCCGGCTGCCCCCTGGCCGCCGCCGACGCACATGGTGACAACGACATATTTCGCACCGCGGCGCTTGCCTTCGATGAGCGCATGCCCCGTCAGCCGCGCACCCGACATGCCGTAAGGATGACCCACCGAGATCGCCCCACCGTTTACATTAAGAAGTTCATTCGGAATGCCCAACCGGTCGCGGCAATAGAGAAGCTGCACCGCGAACGCCTCGTTCAGTTCCCACAATCCGATGTCGTCCATCCTGAGCTGGTGGGCCTCGAGGAGCTTCGGTATCGCGAAGACCGGACCGATCCCCATCTCGTCGGGTTCAACGCCCGCCACCGCCATGCCGACATAGCGACCGAGCGGTTCGATGCCGCGTCGCTCGGCCTCCTTCGCTTCCATCAGTACGCTCGCCGATGCGCCGTCGGAAAGTTGGCTCGCATTGCCCGCGGTTACATTGCTGCCAACCCCGCGAACGGGCCTCAGCGTCTGCAAACCCTCGATCGTGGTGTCGGGCCGATTGCCTTCGTCTTTCTCCAGCCTGATCTCGCGCCAGCGGACTTCGCCCGTATTCTTGTCGTCAACGATCATCGTCGTCGCAAGGGGGACAATCTCGTCGTCGAACTTGCCTGCCTGCTGCGCCGCCGCCGTGCGCAGTTGTGACTGGAGGGCATAGGCGTCGCAGGCCTCGCGCTCGATTCCGTATCGTTTCGCCACGACCTCGGCGGTGTCGATCATCGGCATGTAGGTGGCGGGATGCAGCGTCGCCAGCGCCGGGTCGGCCTCCGCCCGATAACGATTGTCTTGCACCATCGAGATCGATTCGACGCCGCCGCCGACCGTGATCTGCTGGCCGTCGACGATGATCTGCTTCGCCGCCGTCGCAATCGCCATCAGGCCCGACGCGCACTGCCGATCGAGCGACTGGCCGGGGACCGTGACTGGCAGCCCTGCCCGGAGGGCCGAGAGGCGCGCGATATTGGGAGTCTGGACGCCCTGCTGGAGAGCGCAGCCAAGGATCACATCGTCCACATCGCCGCCCTCGATTCCAGCGCGCTTCACGGCGTGCGCGATCGCATGGCCCGCCAGAGTAGGCGAAGGCGTCATGTTGAAAGCCCCGCGAAGCGCGCGTCCGATGGGCGTGCGGGCAGTCGATACGATAACAGCTTCGCGCATGATCAAGCCTCTTCCATCTCGGCAGACGCGTAGCCCGCCTTGGCCAGTTCGATCTTTCCCTGCTCATCCCCGCTTCCCGGTACGATTTCGCCGCTCCTGTCACCGATCTCGCCGAGGCGGGCCAGGATCTGCTCGGGCGCATCGTTGCCAGTCCCGGCGTGAATGCCTCTCGTTAACGTGACATGCGCCTGTTCGACCGCGCCGGCACCGGCACACAGGATGGTGCGGGTCGGCGCCTCGTCGGCGACGAGCGCCAGCATAGCCGGACTGACCGATTCAGGCGTCAGCAGGTCGAGCATGGCCTGCGGAAGCAAGCCCTCCATCATGCGCGTCGCCGCGGTCGGCGCGAGGCAATTGACCCGGATGTTGTTGCGCGCACCTTCGAGCGCAAGCGTTTGCATGAAGCCCACGAGCGCGAGCTTGGCGGCACCATAATTCGACTGGCCGAAGTTGCCGTACAGGCCCGAAGACGAGGTTGTCATGACGATGCGACCGTAATTTTGCTCGCGCATCAGGTTCCAGACCGCCTTGCTGCAATGAACGGCGCCCATCAGGTGGACGTCGATCACAGCCTGGAAATCGGCCAGATCCATCTTGGCGAAGGTCTTGTCGCGCAAGATGCCGGCATTGTTGACAAGGATATCGACCCGTCCCCAGCGTCCTTTTGCTTCCGCCACCATCTGTTCGACGGCCGAATAGTCCGAGACCGAGGCACAGTTCTCGATTGCTTCCCCGCCCATCGCCTCGATCTCTGCGACGACGCGCTGTGCCGTAGCGGGCGAGCCTCCGGACCCGTTGGGAGCGCTGCCAAGATCGTTGACGACAAGCTTCGCGCCGCGTCTGGCGAGGAGAAGCGCGTGGGCACGGCCAAGACCGCCACCGGCGCCGGTCACGATGGCCACGCGGCCGCTGAGGTCTATTGTCATGAAACTGGCTCCTTGATGAGATGGAATATTAGTTGAGGCAGCAGACCGTGCGCGGCGGCAGTTTCCGAGCCAGGCATTTGCGGGCCCGCGCGAAACGCTGCTGCCATGGCTGCGTAAGCCGTCATCGTCATGCTCCTTCACCGTCGGCAAGGCGGCCGACGGCGAGAGCATTGCAGTCCGCCGCCGCCCACTCTCTAATTGCTATTATGCGATCTCAAAAAGGTCTGTCAATTCCCTCCGGCTTCGAACTTGGTGATTGGGCGCGCCGCGCGGTTGACAGTGCGCCGCTCGTGGGACAGAGTTTGTGATCTCAGAGAGAAAAACGGGGAAGAGCCTTTGCGAACGATTGCCGCCACGGTTGCAGACGGCAACCGGGCCACCCGCGCCTTCTATTGTTTCGCCCTTGCGCATCATCCAGCAATCTTTGAGAGCCCGGCTGACACGAGGGCGTTGCATGACGACCGGCCGGTCCCCGCCCGCATAATGAAGAGCTGACATGAACGCTGCACCCCATATGAATGATCCGACGGACAAGCCTTTGAAGACCGGGATGCCGCGCGGCCGTCCGGCAGTGGTCGCACCAGCGCTCGAACCGCTCGATGCGACCAGCGAGGGTCCGGTCGATCGCCAAGTTTATCAGGCCATTCGCAAATCGCTGATGGCGGGCGCCATCCAGCCGGGGAGCAAGCTGAGCAGCCGCTCGATCGCGGGGGCGCTTGGCGTCAGCCAGATGCCCGTGCGCGAAGCGCTGAAGCGCCTCGACGCCGACGGCGTCCTGCGCAGCTCGGCGAAAAGTGCTTTTGTCGTCCACAATCTCACCCAGGAAGAATATCGGGAGATACTCGCGGTGCGGCTGCCGCTCGAAGGTCTGCTGATCCGCCGCGCGACGGAGCGTGTTTCGGCCGCCGAGATCGATATGACCTTCTGGCTGGTCGACCGCATGAAGGCGTCGCGCGACTGGCGCCATGTCCTCAAATATAATTTCGACTTGCATTTCCTTCTCTATCGCAGTGCCGAAATGCCTTACGTGCTGTCGATCGTCGAAAATATCTGGCTGCGCATCGGACCCGCGCTTCACATGGTCAACGAGGCGATGCCGATCGAGCGGGTCGCCGAGCCACTCGACGAGGTCGTTGCCGCCGTGCGCGCGCGTGATCCCGATCGGGCAGAGGCGGCGCTGCACGCGGACATATTGCTCAATGCCGATAACCTGCTGGCGCGGCTTTAGGGCGGATAACGAATAGGCGGCCAGTTGGAACGCCAGGGAACCGCAGCGTGCCCATCCGAATCCCGAAAAATGCGTGTGGCCCGGCCGGGACTATCCCCGCCCCACCGGGAAGAC
>NZ_JAIBES010000012.1 GCF_019459305.1 Sphingopyxis sp.
CCCCCCCCCCCCCCCCCCCCCCCCCCCCCCGCCGGGGGGGGGGGGGGGGGCCCCCCGCCGCGCGGCCGCGCTGTCTTCAATCGCTGCCGGTCTCCCATTGGAACACCGCTTCCAGCGGCTTGCCGAACGCGTGCGCGATACGGAAAGCGACCTCGAGCGACGGCGAATATTTGCCCTGTTCGATCGCGGCGATCGTTTGCCGCGTCACGCCGACGCGGTCGCCAAGGTCGCCCTGCGTCATTTCGCCCGCCAGAAAGCGCAGGGTGCGAATATTGTTGCTGAAGGGGAGTTTAGCCATGCCAGCCTCGGCGATAGCTGGTTACGACGACGATCAGCCCAACGAGTTCGGCCAGCACGATGCCGAACAGCGCGGTGTTGACGATCTTGATCGCGGGTTCGGTGAACGGCATCACGACCCCGACGACGATCATCGCGGTCAGCAGGACATAATAAGATATGGCGGTGCCACGCGCCGCGATCGCCCGGTCGCGCTCGTCGATCCGCGCGCGTGGCAGCTTGCGCGCCTCAATCGCCAGCCAGATGCAGCCGATGATCACGACCATCGCCTGCGTTGCCGCGATGGTGCCGAACAGCCATAGCATGGCGAACAGTGACGTACTGGCGGGATGCCCCGCGAGGATCAGCCCGAAATAGAGGCTATATGCCAGCACCATCGCCACCAGCATCAGCCAACTGGCCTTTTCCTTATAAGTCATCGTTAATTCCTGTGCGTTGAAGGGTCCGACCGGCGCATCAATGGCGCCGATAGAGCCAGATCTGCGAGCCGATCCGCAGCAGTTCGCACACCACGACCATCGCGAGCAGAAGATTGAGCAGGATCGCGGGGGCCGCGCCGGTGAAGATCAGCCCGATGCATGCCCAGGTGCCGACCACCATCGGATAATAGGCGAGATGGGTGCCGCGCCAGTGGATCGCTCGGTCGCGCTCATCCTCGGCAAGATGCACTTCTTTGCGGTTGCGGATCGCCAATATGACGGTCGCTACCGTCATGGCGACGATGATCCCCAGCGTCAGCGGGATCAGCATCCCGCCCGCGGTCCACAGCGCCGCAGGCGAAGCCGCAATGCGCCACGGAAAGGCAAGGAAGTACCAGCCAAAGGCGACGAGCATAGTGACAAAAGCCACCCAGTGAATTTTCTCGCGGAACGTCATGTCGAACTCCATGTCATGTGATTCGAACTTTATGTCTAGTATTCTTAACAGTTAGTCAATCATGGATAACATGAACAGCCTTTGCCGCTTTCGCGCCGCCACTTTAACCGCTAAGCCCGCGCCCCATGTCCACCCTGCCCAAAACGCTCACCTTCGACACCTCGACCAGCCGCGCGAACCCGACGCCGCAGCCGATGAAGCGCCTGACGGTGCCGCGCATCCGCCAGCGCAAGGGCGGCGAGCCGATCGTGATGCTGACCGCCTACACTGTCCGCATGGCGCAGCTGCTCGACCCGCATTGCGACATGCTGCTCGTCGGCGATTCGCTGGGGCAGGTGATTTACGGCCTGCCGCACACGGTCGGTGTCACGATGGAGATGATGGCGCTGCACGGCGCCGCGGTGGTGCGCGGCAGCTATCATGCCGCGGTTATCGTCGATATGCCATTCGGCAGCTATGAAGCGAGCCCCGAACAGGCGTTCACCAACGCCGCGCAATTGCTCAAGGAAACGGGCGCCGCGGCAGTGAAGCTGGAGGGCGGTCGCGCGCTCGCGCCGACGATCGAATTTCTGACCCAGCGCGGCATCCCGGTGATGGGCCACGTCGGGCTGACGCCGCAGGCGGTGAATATCCTTGGCGGCTATGGCGTGCGCGGCAAGAGCAAGGAAGAGGCACGGTCGATCGTCGAGGATTCGGTGGCGGTCGCGCAGGCGGGTGCGTTTTCGCTGGTGATCGAGGGCGTACTCGAATCGATCGCGATTGAGGTCACCAACAAGGTTGCCTGCCCGACCATCGGCATCGGCGCATCGGCGCAATGCGACGGCCAGGTGCTGGTGACCGAGGACATGCTGGGCATGTTCGAACGCGTCCCCAAATTCGTGAAGCGCTACCAAGACATGGCCGGCGTCGTCGACGGCGCGGTTCGGGAATATGCCGAACAGGTCAGGTCTCGTTCATTCCCGACCGAGGATCAGATCTACGCTGGCTGACGCGAGCGTCTGGCAAGGATCGAGGCCAAGTGAATCGCTTGGCCTTTTTCCGCGCCGTCGCTAAGGAAGCCGCGGTGGGATCTATGCCCAAAGCCCTGAACGATAAATGGAGGTTTGATTGGCCCTGAGCCCGACCAACGATGCCGCGCTGTTGCAGGAAGTTGACGAAGCCGTCCGCAAGGATCGTCTCGACACCGTCATGCAGCGCTATGGCCGCTGGATCATCGGCGGCGTGCTCGTTGCCTTGCTGGCGTTCGGCGGCTATCTGTACTGGAACCATCGTCAGGACATCGCGCGCGGTGAACAGGCCGAGGAGCTGATCGCTTCGTTCGAGAAACTATCGACGAACCAGCCCCGCGCCGCTGCCACCGAACTCGAAAAAATCGCGGCCGGGGGCGATCCTGCTTATCGCGCCGTCGCCGTCATGCAGCAGGCGAACATCAAGGCGCAAGGCGGCGATCTGAAGGCCGCTGCCGCGCTGATGGCGAAGGTCGCTGCCGACACCAAACTGGATCAGGCGCTGCGCGATCTGGCGCTGATCCGCCAGACCGCCTTCGAATATGACAGCCTGAAACCCGAAGCGGTGATTGCGCGCATGAAGCCGCTGGTCGATGCCAAGGATCCGGTGTCGAGCTGGTTCGCCAGCGCCGCCGAACTGTCGGCCACCGCCCATTATCAGCTTGGCCAATATGACCAGGCCGGCGCGCTTTACGGCCGCATCGCCAAGCTGCCCGGCGTCGCCAAATCGCTGCAATCGCGCTCGGTGCAGATGGCGGGCATGCTCGGCGTCGATGCCGTCACCGATCGCGCGGCCGAAAGCGCTGCGAAGGACCAAAAAGGCAATGCCGCGCCGCAAGCAGCGGCAGCCGCCCCAGTTGAGGAAGCCAATTAATATGCGGAAGACGCGTTACGGAATCTATGCGGCGATGCTCGCGCTGCCGCTCGCGGGTTGCGGTGTGTTCAAAGGCGACGGCGGTCCGAAGACGCCGACGATCGGCGATCGCGTGTCGATCCTGTCGAACGATGCCAGCATCAAGGTCGATCCGGCCACCGCGGCTATCGCGGTCGTGCTGCCCGAACCCGCGGTCAACGCGGCGTGGGCGCAGTCGGGCGGCAACGCCGCAAAATCGATGGGCCACCCGGCGCTGGGCGCGACGCGCAGCCAGCTGTGGCAGGCGAATATCGCCGGTAGCACCAACAAGCAGCGGCTCGCTGCGTCGCCGGTGATCGCCGACAACCGCCTGTTCGCCGTCGGCACCGATGCCGTTGTCACTGCGCTCGCTGCCGACACCGGCGCGCCGCTGTGGCGCACTGCAATCGGCAGCACCGGCAAGGATTTCAAGGATTCGCTGTTCGGCGGCGGCGCCGGGGTCGACGGCAACGTGGTCTATGCGACGAGCGGCGCGGGCGATGTCGCGGCGCTCAATGTCGCCGACGGATCGGTAGTTTGGAAGGTCAAGCCCGCCGGGCCGCTGCGCGGCGCCCCAACGATTGCCTTTGGCGGTGTTTACGTGATCACCCAGGACAACCAGATCGTCGCGCTTAACGCCGCCAACGGCGGCGTGTTGTGGCAAGCGACCGCGTCGCTTGAAGCTGGCAGCGTGTTCGGCGCGGCATCGCCCGCGGCGGGGCAGGGGACAATCGTTGCCGGCTTCTCGTCGGGCGAGGTTCAGGCTTATCGGTATGAAAACGGCCGCGACCTGTGGGAAGACGCGCTGGCGCGCACGTCGATGGCACTGTCGGTGTCGACGCTCACCGATGTCGATGCCGATCCGGTAGTCGACAATGGCCGCGTTTTCGCGCTGGGCCAGGGCGGCCGCATGGCGAGCTATGAACTGCTCACCGGGCAGCGCACGTGGGAAATCTCGATCGCCGGGATTTCGACGCCCTATGTGGTTGGTGAGTGGGTCTATGCGATGACCGACGACGGCAAATTGCTGTGCGTAGCGCGCACGTCGGGCAAGGTGCGTTGGCTTCAGCAGCTTTCGCGTTTTCGTATCGAAACCGAAAAGAAGAAAAAGGATCCGATCCGCTGGAGCGGTCCGATCCTGGCGGGTGGCCGCCTGATCGCGGTCAACAGCGAGGGGATCATGGCGGAATATTCGCCGACCGATGGGTCGCTGCTTGGCTCGACCGAATTCAAATCGCCGCTGTCGCAGACGCCGGTGGTGGCGAACAATATTTTGTATATTTTGGCAGACGACGGGCAGATCACGGCCTGGCGCTGACAAGCGTCCGGGCCGGGGCGGCCCGGACAGATACAGGGATTAAGTGACATGTCGCGATTCGCGACGATAGCCATTGTTGGCCGCCCGAATGTGGGCAAATCGACGCTGTTCAACCGTCTGGTCGGCAAGCGGTTGGCGCTGGTTGACGACCAGCCCGGGGTGACCCGCGACCGCCGCGAAGGCGACGCCAATCTGCTCGGGCTGGAATTTCGCATCGTCGATACCGCCGGTTTCGAAGATCAGGACGCCGCGACTTTGCCCGGTCGGATGCGCGTCCAGACCGAAAAGGCGGTGCGCCAGGCCGATGCCGCGCTGTTCATGATCGACGGCCGCGCCGGGGTCGTCCCGCTCGACGAGGAAATCGCGCGCTGGCTGCGCAGCGAGGACACGCCGATCATCCTGGTGGTCAACAAGGCCGAGGGCAAGCAGGGCGAAAACGGCCTGATGGAATCCTATTCGCTCGGCTTCGACAATCCGGTCGCGCTCAGCGCCGAGCATGGCGACGGCATGGTCGACCTGTTCGACCTGTTGCGCCCGATCGTCGAGCCGTTCGACGAGATCGAAAAAGAAGTCGCCGCGGCTTCGGATGACGAGGACGCGCCGCTTGGCCCGATGAAGCTGGCAATTGTTGGCCGCCCGAACGCGGGCAAATCGACGCTGATCAACCGGATGATCGGCGAAGACCGGCTGATCACCGGACCCGAGGCCGGGATCACCCGCGATTCGATCCGCGTCGACTGGCAATGGGAAGACGACGGCGAGGTACACGAGATTCAGCTGTTCGACACCGCGGGGATGCGCAAGCGCGCCAAGGTGCAGGACAAGCTGGAGAAAATGTCTGTCGCCGATGCGCTGCACGCGGTCGATTTTGCCGAAGTCGTCGTGCTGTTGCTCGACGCGACCAAGGGGCTGGAATCGCAGGATCTGCACATCGCCGATCGGGTTTTGCAGGAAGGCCGCGCGTTGGTCGTCGCGCTCAACAAATGGGATGTCGCCGAAGAGCCGTCGTCGCTGTTCAACGGCGTTCGCGCCGCGCTCGAGGACGGGCTCAGTCAGGTCAAGGGCGTGCCGGTGCTCACGATTTCGGGTGCGACGGGCAAGGGGATCGACACGCTGGTCCGCGTTGCGTTCGAGCAGCGCGCGATCTGGACCAACCGCGTCTCAACCTCGGCGCTCAATCGCTGGTTCGAACGCGCGGTCGATGCCAATCCGCCCCCCGCCCCCGGCGGCAAGCGCATCAAGCTGCGTTACATCACGCAGGCGCGCACGCGGCCGCCGACCTTCGTTGTGTTCGGGACGCGCACCGACAGCCTGCCGGGCAGCTACGAACGCTATCTGGTCAACGGCATGCGCAAGGAACTCGGGTTCCAGGGCGTGCCGGTGCGGCTCAACTTCCGCAATTCGCGCAATCCTTATGACGAATGAGGGGGCGACGCTGGTCGTCGACGCACGCGGGATGCGCTGCCCCTGGCCCGCGCTGCGGCTGGCTCGCGCGATGCGCGATGCCGCCGATGTGCTATTGATTGCCGACGATCCGCAGGCGGGGCGCGAAGTGGCGGCGCTCGCGGATGAGCATGACTGGCGGGTCGAGCCGGAAACGGCGACGGATGACGCAGAGCGTTGGCGCGTGCGCCGCCGCTGAACCAAATTGGGGCGGCTTTGCTGAGAAGCGCCCGACGTCGTAACGTCTTTTTTACCCAATTTGGGCATGTGTCGGGCGGGACCACGACCGACTTTGCACACCAAGGGACAATAAATTGGACGAAATCTTGGTCGATTGGGATGAATTCCGCGCCACGCGCACCCAGCTGGGCGCCGCGTTTGTGCGGATTTTGGGCTATTTTCGCGAAGACGGCACCAAGTCGGTGGCGGCGATCGAAGAGGCGATGCGCGCACGCGATGCGCGCGGCCTCGTCATGCCCGCGCACACGCTGAAAAGCGAAG
The DNA here is from genome assembly GCF_019459305.1 of Sphingopyxis sp. Classification (GTDB taxonomy): domain Bacteria; phylum Pseudomonadota; class Alphaproteobacteria; order Sphingomonadales; family Sphingomonadaceae; genus Sphingopyxis. The sequence continues at coordinate 6,335 of NZ_JAIBES010000012.1, forward strand.
CGCGCCAGTTCGGCGGTGAAAAACTCGGTGCGGTCGCCGAAGACATCGAAATGTTCGCGCGCCACTGCGTCGAAAGCCAGATCAGCCCCGAAGAATATCTGCCGCGCGTCGTCGAACTGCGGCAGTTGTTCGACGAAACGCTGGGTGCGCTCGAGCGCGAAGCCAATCCGCTGGTCCAGCGCCGCCCGGCCGGGTTCGGCCGCGCGGTCGGTTACTGAGCGGACGGCGCTTTCCGCATCGGCTGAACCGCACCGCGCGCGAGGCTGCGCCACAACCATTCGAGCGGTCCGTAGCGAAAGCGGTCGAGCCAAGGCTTTGACCACAGCAGCATGAGCGCCCACATGGCCAGGCACATCAGGTAGAGCGTCCAGCGACCGACATCGCCGAACAGCCCCAGCCCATAGCCGTAAAAGACCGTCGTCATCACGATGCTGGTCCCCAGATAATTGGAAAAGGCCGCCCGTCCTGCCGCCGCGACGCGCGCTATCAGCGCGCTGCCCTCGGCGCGGCGGATCGCCAGCACCAGCAAGGCGGCATAAGCGATCGTCATCATCAGTCGGCCCGGTGCTGCCCAGGCTAGGAAGGCGTTGACCGCGACGATATAGTCGAAATCGGCGCGCCATTGGAGCCAGCCGACCAGGGCGGTCAACGCCAGCCCCGGCGGCAGCCAGCGCAGCGCGATCCGCCGATAGTCACGGGTGCTCCAGGTCCCGGCCAGGAAGCCATTGCGGAACAGCGCCATGCCGAGCAGCATCAGCGGCAGCGTTTCCAGAAACGACATCACCACCATGACCAGCGGATTGACGGCATTGTCCAGCCGCTCATCGAGGATTGGCAGATAGGGACCGCGAAACAGCGCCAATTCGGCGGTAACCTCGCCATCGATCCTGGCATATTCTTCGCGCACGCTCTGACCTGCCTCGGCCATCGGCGATGCCGGATCGTCGGCGGCGCTGGCGACCGCCAGCTGGGCACCGAAGAACAGCGACGTCAAGACGACGCCGAGCGTGAACAGGCCGAGCGCCCATTTGATCAGTCGACGCGCCTCCCACTTGCGGAAGCGAAAGGCGATGCAGCCAACCGCGGCGTAGAGAAACAGGATGTCACCCCACCAGATGAAATAATAATGGCACAGGCCGAATATGGCGAGCCACGCCATGCGGCGATAATGGATCGATCGCGGCTCTCGTCCCGCGGCTTCGGCGCGGTCGATGATCAAAAGCATGCTGGCGCCGAACAGGATCGAGAAGAGTCCGCGCATCTTGCCGTCGAACAGGATGAAACCGAACGCCCAGGCCGTGATGTCGGACGCCGTTTCGCCGCCATAGGCGCGCGGCGACACATAAGCCATTTCTGGCATTGCAAAGGCAACGATGTTCATCGTCAAGATACCCATCACGGCAAAGCCGCGCATGGCGTCGAGGATGATCAGCCGTTCGGTTCTGTCGCCGTTGTCGTCGGTCATGTGTCGCCCCCACTGTATTATGACATTATAACAGTTGAGCGTGGCGTTGGTCCAGCGATTAACGCACTATTGACATATATGTCAGTAGTGCTAACTGACCATTATCTCCAGATTCGCACGAGAGCAGCCATGACCCCGACTATCTTCTCCCACCCCGAGCGCAAAATGCCGACCTTTCGCCCATTCAAGGCGCTGTCGCATTTCCGCAAGCTCATCAAGGACAAGGAAGATACCGAACAGGTGTTCCACATCTTTGAAAGCCTGCCGCGCAAGGGGTTCATGGATGACGCTCGCGCCTTCGTCGAAAGCGATAAGGGCCGCCAGTTGATGGCAAGCGAACCCTATCTGCCCGCCCTGCTCGACGATCATAGCTGGATCGATGCGCTGCCCGAAGGAACCGTGGGACACGCCTATGTCACCTTCATGCGCCGCGAGGGCCTGTCGGCCGCGGGACTTGTCGCCGAAGCCGAAAAAATGGGCCGCCCCAAATTCGACGATCAGGTCCAATGGTATGCCAATCGCCTGCGCGACACGCACGACCTGTTTCATATCCTGACCGGTTATGGCCGCGACGCGCTCGGTGAACAATGCGTGCTGGGCTTCACCTATGGCCAGACGGGCAACTACGGCAATTTCTTCATCGCCTATGCCGGCGGTTATGAAGTGAAGCGCGGCGTGAAAGCCGATGCCCCGGTGTTCGGTGCGATCCGTCAGGGTCAGCGCCATGGCAAGGCGGCGAAGGCGATCATCGAACAGGACATCCGCGCGCTGCTCGCCGAGCCGATAGATGCCGCGCGCGCGCGGCTGGGGATTGGCGAACCGACGCTGTATCACGAAGCGCACCGCGCCTACCGCAGCCGTGGGATCGATCCGTATAACTTCCTGGCGTCGCGGCAGGCGGTGGCGGCCTGAACCCAATCCTCCCCATCGCTGCGCGACAGGGAGGGTTTATCTTAGCTTCGCGATCAGCGCCTGCGCCGCAGCCGGGTTACGAACCTTCGCGCCCGCTATGAAGAAGATGTAGACGTCGCGGTCGCCTTTCGCCCAATCGCGGGCTTGATCGGCCCAATGGTCGAGCGTATTGTTGTCATAGCCCGTTTCGACGTTCTCCTGCGACCGCTGGAGCCGCGCGTAGGTGAAGTCAGCGGTCTGTTCGTCGATGCAGGGAAATTCGTCGCTGTCGGCAAAGACGACCGCCATGTTGCGCTCGCGCAGCATGGCGATGAACGCCGGATCGCGGAAACTTTCGTCGCGCACCTCGATCGCGTGGCGCAGCTTCAGGCCGTCCTGACTGTCGGGAAGCAGGTCGAGGAAGCCCGCGAAATCGTCGCGGTCGAACTTCTTCGTCGCCATGAACTGCCAATGGATCGGACCGAGCCGGTCGCCGAGGCGGGTGAGTCCTTGCGTGAGGAACTTCTCGATCGATCCGGCGCCGTCGGCGAGGACCTTGCGGTTGGTTGTGAAGCGTGACGCCTTGACGCTGAACTTGAAGCCATCGGGGACCGACGCCGCCCAATTCGCGAAGCTCTCTGGCTTTTGCCTACCATAATAAGTGCCGTTGATCTCGATGCCGGTCAGATGTTGGCCAGCATATTCGAGCTCGCGCTTTTGCAGATGCTTGGGCGGATAGAAAGTTCCGCGCCATGGTTCGAAGGTCCAGCCGCCGATGCCGATATGGATGGTCATGGGCCTTTCCCCTCTGGACAAATAACACTTCGTCATTGCCAGCGCAGCGAAGCAATCCAGAGTAGGCGTACACCGCTCTGGATTGCTTCGCTACGCTCGCAATGACGGATAAGGTAGCGCCGCGCTGCTTAGGCCAGCGCCGCGTCGACCCCCATGAGCGTCGGGAAGAAGCCCTCATGCGCCTCGCGCAGTGCTGCAAGCGTCACCTGATGGTCGCTGCCCTCTAGCTCGAACAGGATGCGGTCCTTGATCGTGCGCCCAATCGGATCGACCGGCACGTCGGCGCGGCCGGCGGCGTCGAGGAAGTCGGCGAGACAGGTGTCGCAGACGGTGACCAGATAAAGCCCCTGATCCTCGCCGAAGAAGCTCTCGGCGATGCCGAACGGCTGTTCTTCGCTGACGAGCACGCCGATGTTCGATTTCAGCGCCATTTCGGCGAGGGTCACCGCGATGCCGCCGTCGGACACGTCGTGGCAGGCGGTAATCCAGCCGGCGTTGATCGCATGGCGGATGAAATCGCCGGTGCGCTTTTCGCAGCGGAGGTTCACTTCGGGCGGCGGGCCTTCTTCGCGGCCGTGGATTTCGCGCAGCCAGATTGACTGGCCGAGATGGCCGGCGCGTTCGCCGACCGCGAGCACGATGTCGCCGGTGCGCTTGAAGCCGATCCCGACCGCCTTGTTCAGATCCTCGATCACGCCGACGCCGCCGATCGCGGGGGTGGGCAGGATCGCGCTGCCGCCGCCGGTCGCCTTGCTCTCGTTATAGAGGCTGACGTTGCCCGAGACGATCGGATAGTCGAGCGCGCGGCACGCCTGTGCCATACCGTCGAGGCAGCCGACGATCTGGCCCATGATTTCGGGGCGCTGCGGGTTGGCGAAGTTGAGGCAGTTGGTGATCGCGAGCGGCGTCGCGCCGACCGCGGTGATGTTGCGCCAGGTTTCGGCGACTGCCTGCTTGCCGCCCTCGACGGGGTCGGCGTAGCAATAGCGCGGAGTGCAGTCGGTCGACATCGCAAGCGCGCGGTTGGTGCCGTGGATGCGGACGAGCGCGGCGTCGCCGCCGGTCTGTACCGTGTCGGCGCCGACCTGGCTGTCATATTGCTCCCAAATCCAGCGGCGGCTGGCGATATCGGGGGTGCCCATCAAGGTCTTGAGGTCGGCGGCGACGTCCTTTGTCTCGGGGACGTTCGTCAGCGGCGCCTGCTTGGGGGTCGGCACATGCGGGCGGTCATAGAGCGGCGCGTCGTCGGCGAGCGGCGCAAGCGGGATGTCGCAGACGATCTCGCCATGATGTTCGAGCACCATGCGGCCGGTGTCGGTGACGGTGCCGATGACCGCGAAGTCGAGCTCCCATTTGTGGAAGATCGCGGCGGCGAAATCCTCGCGACCCGGCTTCAACACCATCAACATGCGTTCCTGCGATTCAGACAGCATCATCTCATAGGCCGTCATGCCGGTTTCGCGCTGCGGCACGTCGTCCATCTTGAGGTGGAGGCCGACGCCGCCCTTCGACGCCATTTCGACCGACGAGCTGGTCAGGCCCGCGGCGCCCATGTCCTGTATCGCGACGATCGCATCGGACGCCATCAATTCGAGGCACGCCTCTATCAGCAATTTTTCGGTGAAAGGATCACCGACCTGCACCGTCGGGCGCTTTTCCTCGGCGTCCTCGCCGAAGTCGGCCGACGCCATCGTCGCGCCGTGGATGCCGTCGCGGCCGGTCTTGGAGCCGACATAGACGATCGGATTGCCGACGCCGCTCGCCGCCGAATAAAAGATCTTGTCCTGCTCAGCGACGCCGACGGTCATCGCGTTGACCAGGATATTGCCGTCATACGCCTTGTGGAAATTGACCTCGCCGCCGACCGTGGGGACGCCGACGCAATTGCCGTAACCGCCGATGCCGTGGACGACGCCCGAGATGAGATGCTTCATCTTCGGGTGGTCGGGGCGGCCGAAGCGCAGCGCATTGAGGTTCGCGACCGGGCGCGCGCCCATGGTGAAAACGTCGCGCAGAATGCCGCCGACCCCGGTCGCCGCGCCCTGATAGGGTTCGATGTATGACGGGTGATTGTGGCTCTCCATCTTGAAGATCGCGGCGAGCTTCTTGCCGCTTGCGCCTTCGCCGATGTCGATGACGCCGGCATTTTCGCCGGGGCCGCAGATCACCCACGGCGCTTCGGTCGGCAGTTTCTTGAGGTGCAGGCGCGAGCTTTTGTAGCTGCAATGCTCAGACCACATGACCGAGAAAATGCCGAGTTCGACCAGGTTCGGCTCGCGCCCGATCGCGTGCAGTACGCGCTCATATTCCTCGGGCGACAAGCCATGGTCGGCGACGACCTGAGGGGTGATGACGGAGGCGGGCGCGGTTGCAGTCTGAGTCATGGCGCGCCTTTAGCGATGTAGGCGCAAAACGAACAGACCCCATGATGCGAAAAGCACCACGGGGTCTGCGGTCGGACGGGGTCAGCGCGAGGCGAGGGTGGTTACGGGCTTGGCGAGCGGCTCGACGTCGCGCAGCGGAAAGCTGACCTGCTGCGATCCGACGGTCCCGCGGACGCGGTGCTGGCCGACGCGCAAGGTGAAGGGTTTGCCGGTGCTTTCCTCGACGCCATTGATGACGCGAACGTCGCCGACCTGCGTCACGGTATAGCTGTAGCTGCTGCCCTTATGCTCGAATCGCTGCGTTGCGGTCTCTTCGGCATGGGCGATGGCGGGAGCGGCGGCGAACATTGCCAAAACGGGGAGAATGATCTTTTTCATGATGCAAGTCCTTTTTTATCAAAACAAAACTTGCCTTTACGCCCCTCTCTCTTGTGCAATGCAGCATGATTGGCCGCGCGCTGCGCAGCAATTGCAAAAAGCGGAATCGTGATTGTCGAAAGTGACGGGGGGCTACGCGGGGCGCGGCAGCAGCGTCAGCACGAGCCACGCCGCGGCGCCCGCGGCAAAGCCTGTCGCCAGCGTCCCCCAAGCGATGTCGAGCAATGTGACTTTGGTCGACCAGACCTTCATCGTCGCATGGTTGGTCAGGTCATAGGTCATGTAACAGAAAAAGCCGAACATCGCCCCCCACTGCGCCGCGACCTGCCATTTGCCCGCCGCCAGCGCGGGCGCGACGGCGAAAATCTGGATGCCGAGCATGTAGAGCGCGTAGAAGATCAGCGCCGGGGCGGGGCGCCAGCCGTCCATCAGCAGCGCGCCGATTTCGGGACGATAGACTTTGAGCAGCATCGTGCGGAGCCAGATCGCGTCGAGAATGCCGAAGATGATGGCGGTGGCGAAGTAGGCGGCGACGGTTTGCAGGGTCATGGCGGGACTTTCATGGCGACCGTCCGAAGATTGTCGGGGCCGAAGGCATGACACCAGCCTAGGCGCACACAGTATGACGTCAAGCTTGACCGCACTTGACCATTGGGGGGCGAAAGGGCCAAAGCATGGCGATGACGGACACCCCCGAGACCGCTGCCGCGCCCGCCCCCGATCCTGCCATCACCGCGCTTTCATTCGAGGCCGCGATGGGCGAGCTCGAAACGATCGTCCGTCGGCTCGAAAGCGGCGATGTCAGCCTGGAGGAATCGGTGGCGCTCTATGAACGCGGCCATGCGCTGCGTGGGCATTGCGAGGCGCGGCTCGCCGCGGCGCAGGCGCGGATCGAGCAAGTGAGCCTGGGCGCCGATGGGCGACCGACGGGAACCACTCCCTTCGGCGAAAGCTGAGCGGTCATGGCGTCGGCGAGCGAAGATATTTCGAGTGGAACGCGGTTGCTGCTGAGGACCCAGGCCGAGGTGATGGCGGACATCGACGCGCTGTTCGACCAGCTGCTGCCCGTCCCCAAAGATCCGCGCGCCCCGCTGTACGAAGCAATGCGCCACGCCGCGATCGCGGGCGGCAAGCGGCTGCGTCCGCTGCTCGTCCGCGCCGCGGGCGATCTGTTCCATGTCGATCGCGGCCTCAGCCTGCGCGTCGGTGCGGCGGTCGAGGCGATGCATGTCTATTCGCTGATTCACGACGATTTGCCTTGCATGGACGATGACGATCTGCGCCGCGGCAAGCCGACGGTGCACAAGGCATTCGACGAGGCTACCGCCGTGCTCGCGGGCGATTCACTCCACGCGCTGGCGTTCGAATGGCTCTGCGATCCGGCGACGAGCAGCGATCCGTTCGTGCGCGGCGAACTCTGCTCTGAACTGGCGCGCGCCGCAGGTCCGGCGGGCATGGCGGGCGGCCAGATGATGGACCTCGCCGCTGAGACGGCGAATTTCGACCTGCCGACGGTGACGCGGCTGCAGCAGCTCAAGACCGGCGCGCTGATCGCCTTTTCGGTCGAGGCCGGGGCGATCCTGGCGCGCATCCCGCCCGAGGGGCGGACCGCGCTGCGCGCCTATGCGCGCGACATCGGGCTCGCGTTCCAGATCGCCGACGACATTATGGATGTCGAGGGTGACGAAGCGCTGGCGGGCAAGGCGCTGCACAAGGATGAAGCCGCGGGCAAGGGCACCTTCGTGACGCTGATGGGGCTCGAACGCGCGCGCGGGCAGGCAACCGCTTTGGTCGACCAGGCGATCGGGCATCTGGCGAGCTTTGGCGACGAGGCGACGCTGCTGCGCGCCATCGCCCGCTATGTGGTGGAAAGGGACCGTTGATGCGTATTGGGGTATATCCCGGAACGTTTGACCCGATCACACTGGGGCATATGGACATCATCCGCCGCGGCGCGAAACTGGTCGACCGGCTGGTGATCGGGGTGACCACCAACATCACCAAATCGCCATTATTCGACGATGATGAGCGGATCGAGATGGTCCGCAGCGAAGTCGCGAGGCTGGGCGGCGATATTCGCGTCGTCGGCTTCAACTCGCTGCTGATGGATTTTGCCGAACGCGAGGGCGCTGGGATGATCGTCCGCGGGCTGCGGGCTGTCGCCGACTTCGAATATGAATATCAGATGGCGGGGATGAACCAGCAACTGAACGACCGGATCGAGACGGTGTTCCTGATGGCCGATGTCGGCCTGCAGCCCATCGCGTCGCGGCTGGTCAAGGAAATCGCGATCTTCGGCGGCGACATCCATAAGTTCGTGACGCCATCAGTGCGCGATGCCGTCGTGGCGCGTATCGCCGAACGCGGGCTGCTCCAGGGCGAGCGCTGATACCGATCATTGAGCGTTCAGCTTTTTCCCGCTAGGGCGCGCCAACGGGGCGCAAAATCCGATTTTCTGACAGAGGCCGATCCAGCATGAAATTTTCTTTCCGCCCCATGATTCTTACGGCGATGGCATTCGGTCTCGCGGCTTCGGCCGTTGCACAGGAGGCGCCGCCCGCGCCGAACCCGATGCCCGAAACGGCGCAGCCCGCGCCGCCAATGGAAATGCCCGCGCCGCCGGTCGAAACCCCGCCCGCGGCCGAAGCGCCTGCGGCGACCGAGGCTGCTCCCGCCACCGCGGCTTCCGCGGTGGCGCCGGCGGTGACGGCGGCCCAGTACATCAATAACCCCGAATATTTTGTCAACCTCGCCCTTTCGGCCGGTGGGCGGGGGGTGGTCCAGCTCTATGCAAATGTCGCGGC
>NZ_JAIBES010000070.1 GCF_019459305.1 Sphingopyxis sp.
ACGTCGCCCATGCGATTGCCGGGTTTCGCCTGCTCGATACCGAGCATCAGGCATTCATAGGTAACCTCGACGAGGCGCTTCGCCTTGATCGGTACATCGCCGACCAGATACATGCGGCTGGTGTCGCCGTGCCAGCCGTCGATGATCGTCGTCACGTCGATATTGACGATGTCGCCCTCGCGCACCGGCTTGTCGTCGGGGATGCCGTGGCACACGACATGATTGATGCTGGTGCAGCAGCTGTGCGTGAAGCCGCGATAGCCGAGCGTCGCGGGGATGCCGCCGCCATCGAGCATCATCCTGCGGACAAGGTCGTCGATCGCCGCGGTGGTCACGCCGGGTTGGACGAAGGGGACCAGCGCGTCTAGGATTTCGGCCGACAGGCGGCCTGCCTTGCGCATGCCGGCAAAGCCCGCTTCGTCGTGCAGCTTGATCGTGCCGTCGCGCACCGGCGTCGGCGCGCCGGCGTCGGGGGTGGTTACGGAGACATAGTCGTACATGGGAGGGGATATAGCGACTGGAGGCCAAAAAAGCGAGAGGCGGCGGCGACAGCTTTTCGCAAGATGGTCGCGAAACCAGTCCGCGAGTTCGCTTTCCGACAATTCTCTCGCAGCGAGCGCAAGGAAGGTCACGACCGGCTCCGCATCGGTGGCTGTCAAGTAATGGCCGTTCAGTACCAGAAAGGCCTCGCTGACTACCGCGGTGGCACGCTTGTTGCCGTCGACAAAGGGGTCGTTGCGCGCGATGACAAAGGCGAAGGATGCGGTCAGTTCGGCTGCGTCGGGACTGCCGCAAGCGATGACATTTCGCGGCCGCGCCATGGCACTTTCGAGGATGCCGCGATCGCGGACACCTTCGCTGCCGCCATGCTCAGCCATTTGTTCCAGATGGGCAGCCAGAGCGACCTCCAGCGATACCCACATCCATTTCATCGCCGGTATCGTTATTTCGCTGGTTCGCGCCAGGCGCGCTTGCGGCGCGCCATGACTTCGCGTGCTGCAGCCATCTGCGTTTCAAAGTCTGCGTCATAGGGCGCGAGTTCATTTCCGCGTTCGATATTGCGTACCGAAAGCATATCACCCTGCGCTGCGCCAAGCCGCGCAATCAGTTCCTTCGACAGGATCACGGCGGCGCTATTGCCCACCTTAGTGATTTTGAGCGGCGTGTTCATACGTTCGTTATAACACGCCGCCCGGAAATCTTAACGCGGCGTTTTACTCCGCCGCCTTCTTCGCCTTGTCGGCCTTGGGTGCCTTCGTCTTGCCCTTGCCCGCTTTCGGCGGCGCCGAAACGATTTCGAACGCCAGCGGATTGCCGACCTTGGCGTCGTCGCCGGTCTTCATCTTCACCTTGACCTCGCCGCCGTGGACCAGCTTGCCGAACAGCAGTTCCTCGGCGAGCGGCTGTTTGATCTTTTCCTGGATTAGGCGGCCCATCGGGCGGGCGCCGTACAGCTTGTCATAGCCCTTGCCGGTCAGCCATTCGCGCGCCGCATCGTCGAGCTGGATATGGACGTTGCGGTCGGCCAATTGCAGCTCGAGTTCGAGGATGAACTTGTCGACGACGCGCGCGACGACCTCGGGCGGCAGATAGCCGAAGGGGACGATCGCATCGAGGCGGTTGCGGAATTCGGGGGTGAACATGCGCTTCACCGCCTCTTCCTGCACATCCTCGCGCGTCGACTGGCCGAAACCGATCGACTCGCGCGCCATGTCGCTGGCGCCGGCGTTGGTCGTCATGATCAGGATGACGTTGCGGAAATCGACCGTCTTGCCGTGGTGGTCGGTCAGGCGGCCATTGTCCATCACCTGCAGCAGGATGTTGAACAGGTCGGGGTGCGCCTTTTCGATTTCGTCGAGCAGCAGCACGCAATGCGGGTTCTGGTCGATCGCATCGGTGAGCAGCCCGCCCTGATCATAACCGACATAGCCCGGGGGCGCGCCGATCAGGCGGCTGACCGAATGGCGCTCCATATATTCGGACATGTCGAAGCGCTGGAGCGGGATGCCCATGATCGACGCGAGCTGTTTGGCGACCTCGGTCTTGCCGACGCCGGTCGGGCCGCTGAACAGATAGTTGCCGATCGGCTTTTCGGGATCGCGTAGCCCGGCACGGCTCAGCTTGATTGCGGAAGACAACACTTCGATCGCGGTGTTCTGGCCGAACACGACGCGCTTGAGGTCGGTCTCCAGGCTGGCGAGGGTCGCCTTGTCGTCGCTCGACACCGATTTGGGCGGGATGCGCGCCATTGTTGCGATCACGGCTTCGATTTCCTTGGCGGTGATCGTCTTCTTGCGCTTCGACGGGGCGACGAGCATCTGCATCGCGCCGACCTCGTCGATCACGTCGATCGCCTTGTCGGGCAATTTGCGGTCGTTGATGTAGCGCGCTGACAGCTCGACCGCGGCGTTGATCGCATCTGGGGTGTAACGCACCTGATGATGCGCCTCGAACGCGCTGCGCAGACCCGCGAGGATCTTCTTCGTGTCCTCCAGTGTCGGTTCGACCACGTCGATCTTCTGGAACCGGCGCAGCAGTGCGCGGTCCTTTTCGAAATGGTTGCGGAATTCCTTGTACGTTGTCGAGCCGATGCAGCGGATGACGCCGCCTGACAAAGCGGGCTTGAGCAGGTTCGACGCATCCATCGCGCCGCCCGAAGTGGCACCCGCGCCGATCACGGTGTGGATTTCGTCGATGAACAGGATCGCGTGCGGCAGCCCTTCGAGTTCGGTCACAACCTGTTTTAGCCGTTCCTCGAAATCGCCGCGATAACGCGTGCCCGCCAGCAGCGCGCCCATGTCGAGCGAATAGATGACCGCGGGCAGCAGCACCTCGGGAACGTCGCCCTCGATGATCTTGCGCGCGAGACCTTCGGCGATCGCGGTCTTGCCGACGCCGGGATCACCCACATAGAGCGGGTTGTTCTTTGACCGGCGGCAGAGGATCTGGATTGTGCGATCGACCTCGGCACCGCGGCCGATCAGCGGGTCGACCTTACCGATCTTGGCTTTCTCGTTGAGGTTGACGGTGAACTGGTCGAGCGCGGTTTCTTTCTTGTTCTTGCCGCCGCTGTCCTTGTCCTTCGTCTCTTCCTTTTCTTCGGGCTCGGCCTGCGGCGAGGGTTTGCCACCCTTGCCGACGCCGTGGCTGAGGTAGGAGACCGCGTCGAGGCGGGTCAGATCCTGCTGCTGGAGGAAATAGACAGCATAGGATTCGCGTTCGGAGAAGAGCGCGACGAGAACGTTGGCTCCGGTCACCTCATCCTTGCCCGACGACTGGACGTGCAGGATCGCGCGCTGAACGACGCGCTGGAAGCCGCTGGTCGGCGACGGATCGCTGTGCCCTTCTACCTTCAGGCTGTCGAGTTCGGTGTCGAGATAGTGAACGACCGCCGATTGCAGGTCGTCGACCGCAACGCCGCAGGCGCGCATCACTTCGGCCGCATGGTCGTCGTCGATCAGCGCGAAGAGCAGATGCTCCAACGTCGCATATTCGTGGTGACGCTCCGATGCGGCTTTCAGCGCATTGTGCAGGGTCTTTTCGAGGCTCTCCGAAAAGGACGGCATGGACTTTTCTCCTTGCGAGGCCCGCCGGGGGAGAGAGGCGGCCCCTAGGAACACAAGGTGGCGATGCCGCCGCCGCCCTGCAAGGGAAAAGCGGATGGCGTTTGTGAAATTACGATGACGGGGTTGCGGTATGATTAACGGAAGGTTGATATTTTCGTTCGCGCTCGCGCAGCTTTCATCCAAAGTTGTCAAACTTGTCGATAGAACCACCCCGCAAGGGGCGGGGGTGCGAGTCGGCGGAGGATCGGTGATCTATGACTGTGGCAGCCTATGCGGGTGTAATTTTGTAGCAAAGTTTTTTTGATTTCGGCTTCGGGGTGGATTGAGGTCATCACCAATAGTCGTCGCCCCCGCGCAGGCGAGGGCCGTCATCGGCCTTTTCGTCCGTCGTGGCGTAAACCGGCAGCGGCCCCTGCCTGCGCGGCGGCGACGGCTAGTTTTGGTCGTTAGCCGCCGCCATCACCTTCACCCGCTTTATCCACGATATCCATGAAGTCGCGCGCGGTGTTGCGCTCGCCTTCATCCTTGAACGCGACATCGAGATCGGGCGCCACGCCGAGCATGTACATCAGCGTCCATAAAGCGAAGCGGCGGCCAGGGTTGGCCTCTAAACCGAAGTCGACGCGCATGCGTTCGGTTCCTGAGGCGTGCGCCTCGGGGTGGATCGCCGACAGGTCGGCGGTGCCAAAATAGCGGCGGAGTTGGTCGTCGAAATCCATGGGGGTTCTTTTGGCTGGATTTGCTCGATTGGCAAGTTGTCCCGCCGAACGCATCCTCAGGCCCGTTCGTGCTGAACTTGTCGAAGCACCATATCTTCTTCCTGCGTTGCCGAAAGAAAGAACGGCCCTTCGACGAGCTCAGGGCAAATGGCTTATCGGTTTGCATATGAGGAAAAATCGGCTCGCTCGAACCCGGCTCGGTTGTCATTCATACGGTCGCCCGATAGGGCGACGCCTGTGAAGACCAGCATCGACATCGGGACCGACGCCGCGGGGCAGAACGTGCGCATCGACGTGCAGGAGCTGCTGGCGACGCGGCTGCTTGTCCAGGGCAATTCGGGGTCGGGCAAGTCGCATCTGCTGCGCCGCATCCTAGAGGAAAGCGCCGCGCTGGTGCAGCAGATCGTGATCGATCCCGAGGGCGATTTCGTGACGCTGGCTGATGCGTACAGCCATGTCGTGATCAACGGCGGCGATTATAATGAGCGCGAGATTGCGGCGATGGGCGCGCGCATTCGCGAACATCGCGCCTCGATCGTGCTCAGCCTCGAATCGCTCGACATCGAGGCGCAGATGACCTGCGCCGCGGCGTTCTTGAACGCGCTGTTCGATGCGCCGCGCGAGCATTGGTTTCCGGCGCTGGTGGTGGTTGACGAGGCGCAGATGTTTGCGCCGAGCGTCGCGGGCGACGTGTCCGACACCGTCCGCCGCGCCAGCCTGTCGGCGATGACGAACCTGATGTGCCGCGGGCGCAAGCGCGGGCTGGCGGGGGCGATCGCGACGCAGCGACTGGCGAAACTGGCGAAGAATGTCGCGGCCGAGGCGAGCAATTTCCTGATGGGGCGCACGTTCCTGGACATCGACATGGCGCGCGCCGCCGACCTGCTCGGCATGGAGCGGCGGCAGGCCGAGGCGATCCGCGATCTGGAGCGCGGGCATTTCCTGGGACTCGGTCCGGCGATTTCGCGCCGCCCACTCAGCATCCGTATCGGCGCGACGCAGACCGCGACGCGGATGGGGACGCACAGCCTGATGCCGCTGCCGGTGGCGGGCGCCGCCGACATGCGATCGATGTTGTTCACCGAGATGGAAGCACCGGTGGCGCCGCGGATGTTCGCGCCCGAGCCCGAGCCGGTCGCGGCGAGCGAGGTGCTCGAACGCATTGCAGCGGTCGAGGGACTGCACGAAGACCGCGACGCCCCGGTGGTGCTCGACATTGTCGCCGCGGTCGAAGAGGCCGAGCAGAGCGACGGGGTGGTGGTCGCGATGCTTGCGGAGATGCTGGCCGACCCTGACAGCGTGTTTCAGCCCGAAGCCTTTTTGTATCAGGATTTTTCGGTGCGCTGCCGGATGGCGAAGCTGAAGAAGGTGCCGCTCGATCTGGCGGCGTTTCGGCGCCGCTTTGCGCTGGCCAAGGGCGGGGTGTTCGACCCAGCGGAGCCACGCTGGGCGGAGGCATTACGCGTCGCCGAGCGGCTGCCCGACGATATGCTCGCGCCGTTTTTACAGATTGCGCGCGCGGCGATCGGCGGCGAACCCTGTCCCGACGACGATGTGCTGGGGCGTGCTTATGGTAGTCACTCGCCGGGGCGCATCCGGCGGCTGGTCGAATATATGGAAAAGCAGGGCGCGATCGTGGTGCGATCCGATTTCGGGGGGCGGCGTTCGATCGGTATTCCCGAGCTGGGGCTGAGTACCGAGGCGGAGTAGGCGATCCTCTCGTCACCGCGACTGTCATATAAACCGTTCGTGCTGAGCTTGTCGAAGCACCGTCCTTCTTCCCGACGCGGAAGGGAAAGAACGGTCCTTCGACAAGCTCAGGGCGAATGAGTGCGCCGCCTTACCCCTTTTTGAACAGCGCGTCGGCGATCGCCTTGTGGCTCGTCGCGGCGGCGCGGTGCGCCTTGATGCGCTCGATTTCGGTCTCGAGCGTCGCGATACGGTCATCGAGTTCGCTCACCGACAGCGGGTCGAGCGGTTGCCGGGTCAGCGCCGCGAGAATATCGTCGCGGCGGCGGGGAAGGTCGTCATCGTCCATGGCGGTTCCTCCTGAACAGCCTCGCGACTGTTGACCCGGTGCGCCACGCTGTCAATAAGGTGGCCGTAGGGCGAAGTAAAATGTGGGGAAAATCAACGTGACCAGCCTGCCAGCGAGCATGACCGCGATCGCCATCAGTGCGCCCGGCGGACCCGAAGTCCTGGTGTCGCAGCAGCGCCCGGTGCCGCAGCCGGGGCTGGGCGAGGTGCTGATCCGCGTCGCCGCCGCGGGGGTCAACCGCCCCGATGTGCTGCAACGCATGGGTTTTTATCCGCCGCCGCCGGGGGCATCCGACCTGCCGGGGCTAGAGATCGCGGGGACGATTGTCGCGGTCGGCCCGGGCGGCGATCACGAATTGCTGGGGCAGGCGATGTGTGCGCTGGTCGCGGGCGGTGGCTACGCCGAATATTGTACCGCGCCGGTGGGCAGCTGCCTGCCGGTGCCGAAGGGCTTTTCGATGGTCGAGGCAGCGGCGCTGCCCGAAACGGTGTTCACCGTGTGGCATAATCTGTTCGAACGCGCGTGGATCGCTGAGGGAGAGACGGTGCTGGTCCACGGCGGCACCAGCGGCATCGGCACCACCGCGATCGGTTTGTGCAAGCTGTTCGACATCAAGATCATCGTGACGTGCGGCAGCGCCGATAAATGTGCTGCCGCTACGGCGCTCGGCGCCGATCTGGCGGTCGATTATTCGAGCGAGGATTATGTCGAAGCGGTCAAGGAGTTCACGGGCGGCGAGGGCGTTGATGCGGTGCTCGACATGGTCGGCGGCGATTATCTGCCGCGCAACCTGGACTGTCTTGCCGAAGATGGCCGCCACGTCACCATCGCGTTCCAGCGCGGCGCGAAGGTCGAGATCGACATCAGCCAGCTGATGCGGCGGCGGCTAACCATGACCGGATCGACGCTGCGGGCGCGCAGCACCGACTTTAAGGCGGCGCTGGCGGACGAAATCCACCGCACCTTGTGGCCGCGGCTGGCCGAGGGCGGGTGGAAGCCGGCGATGGACCAGATTTTCTCGCTCGCCGACGCCAGCGCCGCGCACGCGCGCATGCAGGCGGGCGAGCATGTCGGGAAGATTGTGCTGGCGGTAAGGTGATCGGCGGAACGAAAGAGGGGCCTGGCGGTTAGCTAAGCAAGCTGACCATAAGGATATTCCCTCAAATGAATTTGCCGAACTCCATCCGTGCGTTATTCGTTCCTGTTACCGCCATCGCATTTGCTCTGGCCGCATGTTCATCGCCGTCGGACAATGAGGCATCGACGGCGACGTCCGACAAAAGCAGCGGTGTGGCCGCCAATGGCGGACTGCCCCCAATCCAGCCGGCCGACGAGCCGACGCGCGGTGGCGACGGGACGCCCATCGAGCTGGCGGCGCTTGGCGAAGCCGATCTGGCCGGCGCGCGGCTGAAGGGCGAGCTAGGGTGCAGCTTTGCCGCCGATGCTGCGACGCCGCCGATCCTGTTCGCCAAGGGCAATGTCGCGACGCAGGACCCGGCGCGCGGGATCATCAAGGTTGGCGATACGATCGCACCGATTGCGGTGACCGGCGGCTATGATGCGATGGTCGATGGCGCCAATTTTTTCTCCGAAGGCCTGCAGCTTCGCGTGGCGCTGACCGGTGCGGCGCAAGGTGGCGGCGAATCGCCGCCGCGTCCCGCAACGCTGACGCTGAACCGGGCCGACGGCGCGCGGCGTGTCATCGCCGGGCTGTGGCAGTGCGGTCCGTAACGCTGGCCGCATGATACCCAGCCGGATCTCCCGGCAATGAACCCCTGAGATTCCGCCTCTTGCCCTTGCGCGCAGCAGGGTTTACAGCCGCGTCCAATGTCTGGCCGCCCCCCGAGGGGCGGCCCGTATTATTTACGCTTTGTGAAATCGCCATGGGCACCGCCCACGCCCCCCCCC
>NZ_JAIBES010000088.1 GCF_019459305.1 Sphingopyxis sp.
CGGTAACGACGAAATCAAGAACGGGGGCATTCTCAATCACATCATCGGCCCATTTTTGACGGCCCTGTTCGGCAGCGCGAAGCGCGGTTCAGCCTCCATCTCTGGGAACGGCGACGATTTCGCTGTCGCGGTTCGCGGGAATACCGGGAAGTACAAGCAGGCAAGCGCCAGCGCGGCGGATAGCGTCATCGACAGCATCGCGGGGATAGCTGACCGTCTCGGGGGCTATATCGATCCGTCTCGCGGCAGTGTCAGCATCGGGATCCGCAAGGGCAAGTACCGCGTCGACCCCACCGGCGCCGGTCGGACCAAAGCGAAGAACGGCGTCATCGATTTCGGAGATGACGCAGAAGCGGCGGCGCGCGCGGCGATGCTTGACCTCATCAACGATGGCGTCATTCAAGGGCTGAAGGCGGGCACCCAACGGCTGATCCAAGCGGGCAAGGATCTCGACCTTCAGCTTCAAAAGGCGCTCGACTTCGAAAGCGTCTTCACGCGGCTCAAGGGCTATCGCGATCCGGTCGGGGCCGCCTTGGATACGCTCGACAAAGAATTTATGAGGTTGAAGAAAATATTCGGTGAAGCTGGTGCCAGTGCATCGGAATACGCCGACCTCGAAGCGCTCTATGGTCTCGAACGCGCCCAGGCGATCGAGGAAGCCGCCCAGCGCGTCACTGGCAGCCTGCAATCGCTGCTCGACGATCTGACCATCGGGGACAATGGCCGCAGCCTGCGCGATCGCCTGTCGGCGGCTCAGAGCGCATATGACCCGCTCAAGGCGCGCGTGGAGGCTGGCGATAAGGCGGCATACGACGCCTACGCGGAGGCCGCCCAGTCACTGCTGGCAATCCAACGCGAGTTTAGTGGATCGCAGACGCCGTACTTCACCTTGCTCGACGAAATCACCCAGCTGACCAAGCAGCGGATCGACGCCGAGAAAAACGTCATCTCGATCGCTGAGAATCGCGACAGCCCATTCTCGAACGGGAAGGTGACCGGGTCGGCGGACAATGCGCCAGTGGTCGGAGCGATCCAGGAGGGTAACGAACTTCTGCGGCAGATCGGCCGACTGCTCGCAGGCGGGGGTGCGGCCGTCGACTTCCGCGGCTTCGCAACGGCCGCATTCCGATGAGCGGCGTGAACGTCGGGATCCGTATGCCGCCGCGGTCCGCGTTCGACGATTTCGAGCGCGAGACCAAGGCGCGGCTGAAGACGGCATCTCTAAATGCAACCCAAATCGCGGCTGGGCGAGCAAAGGCAAAGGTTCAGGGCGGCATGCGCAGCGCTGGGCTGGGCAGGCTCGGCAACGCCATCGGGAACGGTGGCGACTTGGGCAAGCGCGGCGC
>NZ_JAIBES010000101.1 GCF_019459305.1 Sphingopyxis sp.
CCCGGTGGCGCGCTGGGGGGGGCTTCTTGCCACCCTGGCTCAGGCGCCCGCGGGGGCGCGCGCGCTGGACGCCGCCCCCATGACCCGCGCCGACGCCGCCGCCGCGGCGCGCGACGGGGTGAGCGAGGTCGACCTCGACAAGGAAGCGGCCGAGCTGCTGCGCTTCCAGCAAGCCTATCAGGCTGCGGCGCGCACGATCCAGGTCGCGCGCGAAACGATGCAGACGCTTTTGAGCTCGATCTAGGAAGGCGACGACGATGATTAACGCCGTGGGCAATCGCATGACGCGCGAAATCGCGCGCCAGCAGAATCTCGCCGATCAGATCGAACGGACGCAGATCCAGATTTCGAGCGGCAAGCGGCTGCAACGCATGTCGGACGATCCGGTATCGGCGCGGCGGATCGCCACGATCGGCACGGCGCAGTCAAGCCTCACCGCGTGGAACAGCAATATCAATACCGCGACGGCGCTCGTGTCGCAGGCCGACGCGGCGCTCAAATCGGTGAGCAACCTGATGACGCGCGCGCGCGAGCTGACGGTTGCCGCGGCAAACGATACGACCAGCCCCGCCGACCGCGCGACGATCGCCGCCGAACTGGGCACGATCGCCGACGAAATCGACAGCCTGGCGGCGACGCGCGATTCGAATGGCGAGCCGGTGTTCGCGAGCGGCACCGCGCGGGTCATGCGCTTCGATGGCGACATCAGCTTTGCGCCGGTTCCCACCGCCGCCGATGTGTTCGTCATCGCCGGCAACAGCCTGTCGACCGGCATCCGCGACGCCGCGACCGCGGTCGCCGCGGGCAACAAGCCCGCGATGGGCGCCGCGCTGACCGCGCTCAATACCGCGATTGGCCATGTCGCTGACCGCCATGCCGCGCTCGGCCTGTCGGCGGGGCGGCTCGAACGCATCGGCGACGGGCTGGCGGCGCGCGGCATCACGCTAAAGGATGAACGCTCGTCGGTCGAAGATACCGACCTGTCGGTCGCGATCGCCGAGCTTAACGCACAGGATCTGACCCTCGGCGCCGCGCAGGCGGCCTTTGCCAAGATCAACCGCCAGACCCTGTTCGATATTTTGAACTGATCGCGCTCAATTTCGCGGCGCTGCTGCCGTTAAGCTTGAAGACGCATTTTGAATTTGGGGCTTTCGGCCCGGATGGAGTTGACCCCGCATGTTTCCCGTAATCGGCATCGTTGTCCTGCTGCTGCTGGTATTCGGGGGCTTTGCGCTGACCGGCGGCAACCTCGGCCCGGTCATGCACGCATTGCCACATGAGATGCTGATCATCGGCGGCGCTGCGATCGGATCGCTGATCATCGGCAATTCGGGCGCCGACCTGAAGGCGCTCGGCGGCGGGCTCGCCAAAGTGTTCAAGGGTCCGCAATACAAGAAGCAGGATTATCTCGACTGCATCCTGCTCGTCTCGACGCTGATGAAGATGATGCGGACCGAAGGGCCGGTGGCGGTCGAGCCGCATATCGAAGACCCGAAAAACTCGACGCTGTTCCAGCAATATCCCAAGCTGCTCAAGGACGACACGCTGATCCACCTGATCTGCGACACGCTGCGCTTGGTCGTGGTGTCGTCGGGGACGCTCGATCCGCACGCGGTCGAGGACGTCATGGACGCCGCGCTGAAGAATCATCACCACCACGCGATCAAGCCCGCCGATGGATTGCAGAATCTTGCCGACGCGCTTCCCGCACTCGGCATCGTCGCCGCGGTGCTCGGCGTCGTGAAGACGATGGGATCGATCGACCAGCCGCCCGCGATCCTGGGCGGCATGATCGGGTCGGCGCTGGTCGGTACCTTCCTCGGTGTGCTCCTCGCTTACGGGCTGGTCGGCCCGTTCGCGACACGCGCGCGCACCGTGATCGAAAGCGACGGCGCCATCTATCACACGGTGAAACAGCTGATCATCGCCTCGCTCCACGGCCATCCGCAGCCGCTGGTGATCGAGGCGGCGCGGTCGGGGGTCGAACATTCGAACCAGCCGAGCTTCGCGGAAGTGTTTGACGGGATGCGAGGGCGGTAATGGCCGCGCGTCCGAATACACCGCCGCGCCCGATCATCGTCAAGAAGATCATCGAAGCGCCGCACGCCGGCCACCATGGCGGGGCGTGGAAGGTCGCCTATGCCGACTTCGTGACCGCGATGATGGCGTTCTTCCTGCTGATGTGGCTGCTCGGCGCGACGACCGAAAAGCAGCGCAAGGCGCTCGCCGACTATTTTGCGCCGACGATCGTCCAGTCGAAACAGGACACGGCGGGATCGAACGGCTTTTTTGGCGGTGACTCGCTCGTCTCCGCCGACAAATATCCGCATGGCGCGGCGCAGACCGGGACCAAATCAATGACGATCCCGCGCGATGCGACCGGCGGGCCGAAAGAAGCGTCGGGGCGCGAGCGCGAACGGCTGAAATTCCAGCGCGTCGCCAAGGCGCTGGCCGAGCGGGTGCAGGCCAAGGGCGAGCTTCGGCGCTTCGCGCGCAACCTGCGCTTCACCGAGACGGTCGAAGGTCTGCGGATCGACGTGATCGACGATGCTGATTTTTCGATGTTCGCGAGCGGGACCAGCCAGCTGACCCCCGCCGGTGTGCGGCTGTTCGGCGAGATTGCCGGCCCGGTCGCCGAAATGCCCAATCAGATCATGGTGCGCGGCCACACCGATGCTGCGCCCTGGTCGGCCAAATCGGGGACCAACAATTGGCGCCTGTCGGTCGACCGCGCCGAAGTAACGCGCCACTTTCTGGAGTATCGCGGCATCGGCAAGACGCGCTTCGCCCGCATCGAAGGGGTCGCCGATCGCGAGCCCTATGTCCCCTCCGATCGATTCGATCCGCGCAACCGCCGCATCTCGATCACCCTGGGCTGGCGCACCGCTTCCAACAATTAGTGCCAGTTTGGCAGCATATCGGATCGTTAATGACAGGAATGCGCCGATATTGCACCCAATCTGGCAATAACTCTTTGTTTTGAAAGAGTTATGCAGGGATGGATAATCTTTTGTTTACCACTTTCGTCAATCTCTAGATCCATCGAAAAGGCGCCGGATTTGGGGGGCGCGGTGGAGACCAAAATGACCGTGGGGCAGAACAACAATGCAGCGCTTGAGGCGCTGATCATCGGCAGCAGCGCGGCCGCCACGCAGCTGCGCGATATGATCCGCCGCGTGGCGCGATCGAACGCTTCTGTCATGCTCTGCGGCCCGTCGGGCTCGGGCAAGGAACTGGTCGCCCGCGCCATCCACGACGAAGGCGTCCGCGCTGGCAAGGCTTTTTCGGCGATCAACTGCGGCGCCATCCCCAGCGACCTGATCGAATCGGAATTGTTCGGGCATGAAAAGGGCAGCTTCACCGGCGCCCATGCTCGCCGCATCGGCCATTTCGAAGCGAGCGAGGGCGGTACGCTCTTCCTCGACGAAATCGGCGACATGCGTTTCGACATGCAGGTCAAACTGCTCCGCGTGCTGGAAGAACGGACGATCGTCCGCGTCGGCAGCAGCGATGTGAAGGCCATTGACGTTCGCGTCATTTCGGCCACCCACCAGGATCTCGGCGCCGCGATCGCCGATGGCAAATTCCGCGAAGACCTGTTCTTCCGGCTCGGCGTGGTTGTGTTGCAGGTCCCCAGCCTCGCCAGCCGCGTCGAGGATATTCCCGCGCTCATCCGCCATTTTCAGCGCAAGATGCCGGGCGAGGCCAAGTGCCGCTTCGACGGCGAGGCGCTGGCGCTGCTGATGCAGCATCGCTGGCCGGGCAATGTCCGCGAACTGCGCAATTTTGTCGAACGCGCCAGCGTGCTGCACGGCGGCGAAACGCTCGGCGCCCATGACGTCGCCATTCTTTTGAACCCCACCGCAGCGCTTGCGCCGCGGCACGCTGTCCCCAGCAGCTTTGTCGCGGTGCAGGCCAGCGCGGACGAATCCGTCCCGGCGATGCCGCATAGCAAGGCACCCGCGCCGGGCCGCCCGATCGATCTCAAGCGCGAGATCGAGACGATCGAGCTCGAACAGATACACGTCGCGCTCGACCTCGCCGACGGCATCATTTCCGAAGCCGCGCGCCTGCTGACGCTGAAGCGCACGACGTTGATCGAAAAGATGCGCAAATATGGGGTTCAGCAGCAGGCTGCCTGACCGGCGCCCGCGAACGAGTTTCAGCACCCGCTGAAAAAGGGGGCTCTGGTCCGCCCCTGACCGCCCCGCCCCCCCGACCCCCCCCCGGGGGGCCGGGAACCAGCGGGC
>NZ_JAIBES010000047.1 GCF_019459305.1 Sphingopyxis sp.
ACATGACCCTTGAGAGCGTCTCGGGATTAAGCGATAATGCCATCATCACGTTGCCCGCGATGGCAGCATGATCAACCCGGCTTGGCCGGAGATCGCTAAGGCTGCGCCGGCGAACCTACACCATCAAATGGGACACGACCGGTCAATATGCGGTTTTGCGGCACCTTTGGAGCGCGGACGGGATGGCGCAGCATGAACTGGGACACGTCCTGCAAACCTGCGAGCCGACCATCAGCCTCGCGCTTCGCCGCCTCGAAGTCATGCGCTTTGTCCGCCGTGAAAAAAATCCGGCCAATCGCCGCGAGCGGCTGGTTTTTGTAACCGAGGATGGAAGGCGGCTGCGACCAATCCTTGCATCGATTGCCCGTGACATAAATGCAGCAGCGATAAAGGGTCTTTCAGAGAAGCAGGCAGACGAATTAAAGTTGTTGCTCTGGCGGGTTATCGGCAACCTTGATGTCGGCCTTTAAATCCGAGCGCAGCTGCCGAGGCCAGGCCCTTTCAGAACTACGTGGCCCTTTTTGGTGTAGCGGGGAGGTCCTGGGGCCGCGTATGGCTTAATCGGGCCTTGGCCGGGAAGCCGCATCGCGGTGCCATTCCGTGGGAAGCGGTGATCGCTGAACTCACCCGTCGGTCGAGGGCAGCCCGGTCTTTACGCAGGGGGCGTTCCCTTCCGACCATTTTGCCGATCCGGTGTGGGGCATGCTGCTCGATCTCTATGCCGCCCATCATGAAGACCGGCTGGTCTCGGTATCGAGCCTGCAGGAGCCGAGGTCTGGCCCTGCACAGCTGCCAGTCGTCTTTCGGCCATATCCAGCGGTTGAAGTTCATAAGACAATAAGCCTTGCAGAATGTCTGCCTATAACTTCGCAAAGCATTTGAAGGCCCTGCGCTTCAAAAACACTCTATGATGCCATCGAAGAACTCCGGAAATCAAAGCCAGATAGCTTCAATATGAAACCATTCCATCACCCGCTGGGACCGCACACCCAGAGGTTAGGATGCGACTTCTGCTCAGACCCTTCTGACCACGAACGGGCGCCAGCCGGTCAAGTCCGATTGTCCCAGCCAGGTCCTGTGCTAACCATGCCACGCCCGGGTGGGTGACCCGTATTGAAGGGAAGAAAATTGGTCGGCGAATGGCAAGCTTCGATCGCGCTGCCGCAAATGGCAGACTGGGTGACGGTCGCCGCCTGCCTGCTTGCAGCCGCGATGTCGATGCGGGCAGCTGCGCGCTGCGCTTCGGCCGCGTTCGATCGACATTTCTGGCAGTTCGCCGCGGGGCTGCTGGTTTTCCTCGCAGTCAACGAACTGCTCGATCTGCACACGCTGCTCACGATCGCGGCCCGGGCGCACGCCAAGGCTTTCGGCTGGTATGGTGCGCATCGCACGGCGCAATATGCCTTCGTCATCGCCCTATCAGGTGCCGCCGCCATGGCAGGGCTTGCAATGCTCTGGCTGACCCGGCGCGCCGATCATGCCGTTCGTATTGCCGTGGTCGGTCTCGCATTCATAGGCCTCTTCGCGCTCCTTCGCGCGGCGTCGTTTCATCACCTTGGCGATTTGCTAGGCGGCGGCGCCTCCCGATTTGACTGGAGTTCGGTGCCGGAAATTGTCGGCATAGCGGTCGTCGCCTGTGCTGCGGCAATCTATCCTCGCGATTGCGACATGGAGGCTTCATAGGCCGACGAAGCACTTCGCAGCACAGAATCTACGCTCAAGCAATGCGAAATCAGGCGGTCAAAACGATGGCCAAATGGTCGTTTTGCGTGGCCGCTGCGATTAAACCCATGGACGCATTAGCGAAAGCGGCGCGCCGGGAGTTCCTGCGACTGCCTTATTCCCTGGCTATCCGACCGTGCTTATTTGTGGCTTGCTGGCGTGGGTTGAGTCGCAGAAATAGCCGGAGAAGATGCTTCGATCGGATATGTAAGTGACGCGGTGGGTCGGGCCGGTCAGATACGTCTTAGCGGATCTGCAGTAGCAGCGGGGTATTGCGCCGCGAGCTTGACCTTGCTGCAGCGAGCGCGCCGTGAATGGCGACCTTGCAGGGCGAACTGGCTTTTTTGTCTTCCCCCCCCCTCGCCGCGTGCTGCCGAGCCAATCAGCAACATAGACGATCGCAGGACCGACAAAACATCGCCCGCTTACAAGTTTGGAGCGACCAGCGCCGTCCTCAGTCAGGCCACAGGGTGCCGTTCGCACGACAGGTCGCGCAGCGAAAATCCGCTGAAGGAAAGTCGCAGCACCGATCACGCCAAGCTAGACAGGGGACAAAAACCCCGTAGCATCAATCGACAAGGACAAACGGGAAAGATTGATGCAGTCATTCGGGGGAGCAGGGCCAGCACCGCTGCAGCATTTGCCTTTGCTCGATGGCTGGCGCGCGCTGAGCATCACGCTGGTGCTTGCCGGTCACCTTTTGCCGATCGGGCCGAGCGGCTGGCAGCTGAACGAGCCGACGGCTGCGACCGGTATGGTGATGTTCTTTACCTTGTCGGGCTTTCTCATCACCCGATTTCTTATCGAGGACGGCGATATCCGCCGGTTCCTCATCCGACGGCTTTTGCGGATCGTACCCCTCGGTTGGCTCGGCATGCTGCTCGCCTTCGTCGTCGCTGGCGGCGCAAGCACCGGCGAGATTTTTGGCAATTTCCTGTTCGTAGCTAATCTGCCACCCGCTTCTCTTGTGGCTCCGGGCGCACATTTCTGGAGCCTTTGCCTCGAAGTCCAATTTTACCTGTCGGTCGCCTTGCTGGTTGCCGTTGGCGGCAAACGGGCGCTGCTGATCATCCCGCTCGCGAGCGTCGCGATCACCTGCGCGCGCATCTATTGGCAGGAGCCGATATCGATCGTAACCTGGTTCCGAGCCGACGAGATCCTTGCCGGGGCAACGCTGGCGCTGATCTATGAAGGCTGGTTCGGTGAGCAGGTCCGCCGCATGGTCGCCCGCCCGAGCATCTTTCTGCTGCTTCCCCTGCTGTTTGCTAGCGCCGATGTGCGGACCGTTTATCTGCCCTATTTGCGGCCCTATATCTGCGCGTTAATGATCGGAGCGTCGTTGTACAACGCGCCGGGCTGGCTGCGCGCCCTTTGCGAATGGCGCAGCGTTGTTTACGTCGCCCAGACATCCTACGCCCTCTATGTCTTCCATGGCATTTTTGTAGGCAGCTGGCTCGGCTCGGGCGACACCTTGGTCAAATATGCCAAGCGCCCACTCCTCCTCGCGGCCACCTTCGCATGTGCCCATCTCTCGACGTTCCATTACGAGCGGCGCTGGAACGCCCTGGGCAGGCGTTTGGCCGGCCGTCCCGCCCGTGCCGATGTCGCCGCCGGGTTGGCGCAAGACACGGTAATGCCGAAGAATCCGCTCGCCTGATCATCAGGCCCATCGTTCCTGTCGCTTACCCCGATCGCTTGCGCTCCGGCGTGGGAGCTACGGCGCCGCGCAGGTCCAACACACTCGGCGAGATCGCTGTGGCCAATATTATGATCGCTGTTAAGGAACTGATGGGGAGGTGGCCATTGGGGCAGGCACCATCATGGTCTCGCGCGCGCTGGCGGAGGCAGAGCATCCGGAAGTCACTTTGACTTGCGGCGCTGATTTTTATTATTTTCCGTTCGACAACACGGCGAAGCGACGAAGCCCATGTCCAGGCAAACCGCAATCGTCCGTCATCCGCAGTTCGATGCTGGCCGGGTCGATCGGCTGGTGTTCGAAGGCTTAAAATTTGCCAAGCGAGTCAAGGCCGCAGCGGTGCGCGCCAATTGACCGCTCCATCCTGCGGATGATCGCAGCATTCAGCAATGGCGCCGTTTTTCAGGGGCGCGGTGCGAACATCAGTCATGGCAGGCTTGCAAGCGCTGGCGGTAGACACCTGGCGGTGCGACGCTACCATCAAATCTCGATGAAGATCCGGATCTTGTCGGGGCTCGCTCCCGTCGCGCGGGCAATGCGGTCACGCCCCTGGACGATCAGATCTTCATAAGGCTCGGAGGCGAGATCCACGAGCAGCTGGGTCACCGGCACGCCAAGCAGCGCGGCGAGCGCCGTCATCCGGTCGGGCTTGGGCCGTGCCCGTCCCTTTTCCCAGCCCGAGATCGAAGGCGCGCTGACGTCCATTTCGGCCGCAACGGCGGCCTGGCTGAGACCGCGAGCAATGCGGAGGCGTTTCAGATTCGCGCCAAACCGGAGGGACGGGTTGTGAACTTCGCTGGTCACCGACGGCATCGGGCCTTCGGGTGCCGATACCGGCGGAGCCAGTCCGCGCAACTCGGCGGCGCTGACCGCAGCGGGCGAGATCGGCGATTTGAATTCGCAACCGAACAAAGAACCGCTCGACCAGAGCAGCCGCGCGGTCACCACCCCGGCGTGCGGCAGTTCGACGTCGATCTTGTCATCGACGGCGAGGCCGGCGTCACATTCGATCAGCATCCCGCTCTGAGAGATATTGTGAATCGTAACCACCAGCCCATCACCGCCGGCATGGGCGAGCACATTGAGCTGAAGTTTGCGGCGCGGCTTGCGCCTGCTGCCGGCATCGGCTGCCGGCGACTGAAGATATGCAGAAATGGCCATGACCTCATTGTCGGTGCACGCGGTTAACAAAATGCTAGCGCCGCAGCACCAAAGCAAGTGGCGGGTGGCTGTAACTCGGGGTGCGCCGCCTCAGGAACTGCAGGTGAAGAGACCGACGCACTCGTCAAGGCGCCCGGGGCCGATTCGGTTCGCCGGAATCGTCCGCCGTTCCATATTCGCCGTCGGAAGATGTAACAATATTTACAAAACTTTGGTCCGCGGGGTCGCGGCGGGAAGTGGACAGATCGACATCCCGGGGTCACTCCTCAGCCAGCGCCCCGCCGTCCGCTGGTCGCGGGACGGCCATGCCCAACATCTCCAGATAACGATTTTAATCGTGCATTTTCTGATGGATAGATATCCTCTCTCGACGTAAAATATCGGTTCCCTTGCTGCGGATCGCTCATTTACGAGCGGGTCTGGCGCTGTGCCCGAACGGGACATGTCGGGCTGGCGCCGAAACAAATATCTTCACGCGATGTAATATATGCGCTAGGCCACTGATATGGCTCGGTTGATCGCATTTATAGCTGAAAAGCGTCGCGTCGCGGCGATGGCGCTTGCCATGCTCGTGCTCGCGCTGATGTCGGTGACCATTCCGGCGTTCAGCGGCGACGGAGGCAGCCTGATGGCGCAGACGTCCGATGCGCTCGATCGTTATCTCGGTCGTTCGCCCGGCGAACGATCGGAAACCGATCTTCTCAAGGGCAAGGCGAGCAAGGGGCCGTCGCTGACCGATCGGCTGCTTGGTCGCCGTGGCAACGGCGGCGGCGAACCCGAACAGCGGGCGCTTGGTAAAATATTTGACACGACCCCCGAGGCATCGCTCGGCGAAATGGCAGGCGTCCCCGGACCGATTGATCTGGCGGCGCCTCCTCCCTCCGATCTTCTGCCGCTGGGGTCGGTCGGCGGCGCGCCGGGCGGCGTGGGCACGCCTGGCACCCCCGGTGGTATCGGAGGCATCCTGCCGCCCCCCACTTCGACCACACCTGGCGAGCCGATTCCGCCCGGCACCGAGACGCCAGTTGCGCCGGTCCCCGAACCCGCTACTTGGGCGATGATGCTGACCGGTTTCGGCCTGTGCGCGGCGGCAATGCGGCGGCGGCGCAAAAATCCGGCTGAAAGCATGCTGCGCGCGGCATGATACGTCGCGGCCTGCTGGCGGCGCTGCTGATCGTTGTCGCGATCGGTTCGGGCTTCCTGATTGCCAATAGCCTCGTGACCGTGCCGCTTATGGCAGGCGCGGCAGACATGTCGGCGCGGCCTACCGTCGCCCCTCCTCAGTTGCAAAACGCACAGCGCGATATCCTCTCGCCTGCCCAGCAGGCTTCGGCGCGCCGCAGCGGATTGTTGCCCGCCGGCGTCCGCTCGCTGCTGCGGACCGAAGGCGTGATGCGGCACGGCGATTTTCGCTGGAACGACGACGGCGTCGCGGCGGGACCGCTCACCATCTGGGTCGATCTGCGAACCCAGCTGATCTCGGTGTTCCGCGACGGACATGAAATCGGAACCGCGGTGATCGTCTATGGCGACGACACGATGGAATCGCCGCTCGGCCGTTTCCCGATCCTCTCCAAGCATCGCGACTATCATTCGCGCACCTATGATGCGCCGATGCCCCATTCGCTGTTCATTACCAATACCGGGGTCGCGCTGCACGGCAGCCCGATGTCGAGCCGCCGCGCGACCCATGGCTGCATCGGCCTGCCGGACAAATTTGCGCAGCGCCTCTTCGACGCCGCCAGCATCGGCGATAGCGTCGAGATCATAAGATCGGCCGATATCGGCGCACCGCGCCGCCCGACGGCCACCAAGAGCTAATCAGAAATTAACCAAATCCTGCCACCTCGTCTTAGTCCATTCGGAAGTAGGGCATCCCCGCTTCTTGGAGATGCACTATGTCGCGGTTTGTCAACACGACAGCAAAAATCGCTTTTCTTGCGATGGCTGCGACCTTGCTCACCGGCGCGCAGCCACGCCTCGGCGCCGTCAACGACCGATTGCTCGACAGCCATAACCGCGAGCGTTCGCTCGCCGGCGTGCCGGCGCTGCGCTGGAACGGCGACCTTGCGCAGCGCGCGCAGGCGTGGGCGGATCATCTTGCTGCGACCGGGCGCTTCGAGCATTCACCTAATGTCCCCGGACGTCCGCTCGAGGGCGAGAATATCTGGGGCGGCACGCCGGGCGCGTTCCGCCCGGAATCGATGGTCGAGCTGTGGATCGCCGAGAAAGAATATTTCGTCCCCGGCGTCTTTCCCCGCAACAGCCGCACGGGTCGCCCGCAGGACGTCTCACATTATACCCAGCTGATCTGGGGCCGGTCGGCCGAGGTTGGCTGCGGCATCGCCCTGAGCGACCGGGAAGAAATCCTGGTGTGCCGCTACAGTGAGCCCGGCAATGTACGCGGTCGCGATCCGTTCGCGCACGAGTGGCAGCGCGCATTTACGCCCCCTGCCCCGGGTCAATCGACCTTGAGATTGCCCTTCGCCATGTCGACCGCCAGCTTCGCTGGCGTCTCGTCGGCTCTGATCGAGGGCGCCACCTCGCTGCGCGGCAGCACCGACGCACTGCCATCGGTCAGCGCGCCCGCCGTTTCATCGGCGGCCAGCCGCGACCCGCGCGGCACCGTGCCGGCATATGGCGAGGCCAACGTCACATCGCTGTCAAGCTCGGCCAGTCCCTCGATTTGTGGCTGGATGTCGAAGAACTGCTCCTGGCTCACCGACTGACGGAACGCGGCGCGCCGTCCCCAACCCCCCGCCCAGCGGTAAAAAATATGGCGGTCGATCTTCGCCAGTTTGGCGAGCGACGACGCCCAATAGGGCACGACATAGTCAGCGTGATAATGGGTTGCCATGCCGACGCCCGGCTCGACATAACCCGATAGCGCCGCCAGCGCGACCTGCCGCGCTGCATCCCAGCCAGCGCGCGAGGGACGGCGGGCAAGACTGCCGTCGCAGGTGAAGGTGAACTGGCAGCCAGTGCGTCGCTCCGAGCCCTGATAGACGACGCCGCAGATGCTGTTGGGAAAGGCCGGATGCCGAGCCCGATTCAAGATCACCTGCGCGACGCCGCGCTGGCCGGTGACCGATTCCTGGGCGGCCTCGTAATAGACGGCGGCGGTCAGGCAATCCATCGCCGAACGGCGTCCGACGAAGGCCGCTGCATTGAGCGGCACGACCAGCGGCGGCGCACGCTCGAGCGGAGCAGTCGAAAAGGGCAGCGTTTCATTCTCGGCAAGCGCATCGTCGGCGGTCAACGGCTTGTAGGCTTGCGGGACCGGGAGCGGCGGCAATGGCCTCGCGATGTCCGTGACTGCTCGCTGCGACGGCGACGGCGATCGATCGGCCCAGAGCGACGCTGCATATAATGCGGCGGCCAGGACGCCGCCGATACCGGCAACCATCAGGGATATGCCGAAGGCGCGGCGGCGCGAAGCCGCAATCATTGGGGTGGTCGCATTCATCGGCTCGCCGATTACACCAGATTCCCCTGCAATGCGCCCATGTTTATCGTGGACGCCGGTCCAAGTGCGGGACAATGCGGCGAAATCTGTATCAGGGCGACACGGCGCGGCGCGATGGAAAGATTGGCAGGACGCGCACTTTGCTATATCCCCCTGCCAAACCTCTCATAAACGAGTAAAGAATGGCCACTGTCGCCAACGTAAAAGTCGCCGGGGGACGGCCCAGCCGCCTACCGAAGCAGGTGTCGGCGAGCACAATCGTGCTGCTCGTCGGCCTTCTGCTGTTCAGCGTTCCCACGATGATGTTCGTCGTCGAGCAGTCATGGTCCGGCGAAGAAGGTGCGCATGGACCGATCGTTCTGCTGACCGGATTGTGGCTCCTCCACCGGCGGTGGCGGGAAGTCTCTAGCTTCGCCGCGCCGGCACCGTCCGGGATCGTCTGGCTGCTGCTCGCAATCCTGATCCCGCTGCAGATCTTCGCGCGGATCACCCAAATCGTCGAGATCGAAGGCTATCTGATGTACGCCGCGGTGCTGGTTATCCTGTACAGCATCGTCGGCTTCGAGGTGATGAAACGGCTCTGGTTCCCGCTCTTCTATCTTGCATTTATATTCCCGCCGCCCGAGACGTTCGTCGCCTTCGTAACCGTCCCGATGAAGATCTGGCTCTCCGAGGCCGCAATCTGGTTTCTCACCCTGTTCGGCTATCCGATCGGCGGCGAGGGCGTGCGCATCTATATCGGCCAATATGAGTTGCTGGTCGCCGCGGCCTGTTCCGGGATCAATTCGATCATCTCGCTTTCGGCCATTTCGCTCTTCTATATCTACATGCGACATCAGGCGCGATGGCGCTACGCGCTCCTGCTGGTGCTGCTGATCGTACCGGTGGCGCTCATCGCCAATTTTTTCCGCGTGTTGATCCTGATCCTGCTGACTTATCATGCGGGCGAAGCCGCCGCGCAGGGTTTCTTGCACAATTTTGCCGGGATCGTGATGTTCGCAATCGCGCTCATGACGATCTTTGGGCTCGATGTGATCCTGAAGCCGCTATGGGACCGCTATATCGAGACGCCCGAAGAGGAGGTAGTCCATGGCTGAGCCGAGCAAATCACCCGTCACCTTCGACATCTCGCGCCGCAACATGCTCCTTGGCGTCGTGCTCGGCGGTGCTTCGGCGGTTGCCTTTGCCCGGCAGCCCGCGATCGCCAACCCGAAGATTCCCGAAAAGCGTTTCGAGGAATGGGTTCCGAAAAGCTTCGGTGCCTGGGATGAGGTATCGCAAAGCGGGGTCATACTGCCGCCACCCGATGCACTCAGCGACCGGCTTTACGATAATCTCATCACGCGCGTGTATGTCGCACCTGACCTCCCACCGGTGATGCTGCTGCTGGCCTATAATAATGCGCAGGACGGCGTGCTGCAGGTTCACCGCCCGGAGTTCTGCTATCCGGTCGGCGGGTTCCAGCTGACGCCGACGCGCGATATCATGATCGAGGCCAGCAACCGCTCGGTGCCCGCCAATTTTTTCACCGCGACCGCCCCGAACCGGGTGGAGCAAGTCGCCTATTTCACGCGCCTCGGCTCCGCCTACCCCAGAAAATGGAGCGAGCAGCGCATTGCAGTAATGCGCGCCAACCTCGCTGGCGAGGTTCCCGACGGCATGATGATGCGCGTCTCGGTGCTCGGCTTTGATCCGCGCGAGGCGCAAGGCCTGCTGACCGGTTTCGCGCGTCAGTTCATCGAAAATTCCAACCCGAGGATGCAGCGTTTGCTTCTCGGTCCCGAGGCAAGAGGATAAATCATGTACCGCACTACTAGCATTGCGATCGTTCTCGCGAGCTTGACCCTCGTCGGCTGTGGCAAGGAAGCGACCGGCCAGGTCGCCGCCGTTGTCAACGGCGAGGAAATCACCCTCCAGGAAATCAACGCCGAACTGGGCAACACGCCCATCCCCGAGGGGGTCGACAAAAAAGTCGTGCAGCAGGCGGCGCTGCAAAAAATCGTCGAGCGGCGCCTGCTTGCGCAAACAGCGCGCGAAGACGGCCTCGACAAGACCCCCGATTATCTGCTGCGCGAGCGCCAGCTGCGCGATGCGCTACTGGTCCAACTGATGGGTCAGCGCGCCGAACGCGCGCTGAAAGTTCCCGACCAGCAGGAGATCGATAAATTCATCGGTGACAATCCGCTGATGTTCGCGGAACGCAAGATCCTGACCATCGACCGGATCCAGTTCGCTCTCCCCGAAAAGGTCGACCAGCTCAAAGCGCTCGAAAATGACCATTCGATGGACGCCGTCGCCGCGAGGTTGCAGCAGATGGGCATCCAGTTTCGGCGCGACACGCCGCAGGTCGATGCTGCCTCGCTCGGCCAGCAACGCATGGCGCAGATCCGGGCGCTTCCGGCTGGCGAACCTTTTGTCGTTCCCGAAAATGGCGTGGTGACGGTAGGCGTGATTGTCGGCGAACGCCCCGAACCCGTGTCGGCCAGCGACGCGCGGCCGCTGGCGGTGCAGGCGCTGCGCAAGCAGAAACTCAACGAAACCGTGCAGCAACGGCTGAAGCAAAGCCGCACGGCGGCCGAAATCGAATATCAGGCGGGTTTTGCACCGGCTGCCGACAAAGCGAAGGGTGCGGCCGAAAAGAAATAGGCCGCGCGCGCCACGCCGCCCGGGCGGCGTGGCCGCAACCCGCTGGCAGGCACAGATAGCGGCTCGCATAAAAATGCCGTACCGCGGTATCCGCGATGATGCATCGCCGCGCATTCGCATCGCACCGCGAATTGCGTTATCATAACGTGCGCAGCGTGCGCGTCATGACCGGGATTGCGCGGGACCGGTACCGCAATTCGGTCGCGCCGCCAAGGGGGGCGTCATGGACATTGTACAATGGATCGGCGTTGGGTGTCTGGCGGCGGCGGGCGCCGCCGGCGGCGTCGCGCGGAGGCGGGCCCGGGCGGGGGGGGGGCGGGCGCAAGGCGGCGTCGCGGGGGCGGGGGCGCCCGCCGCCTGCCTCGTCGCCGGAAGGCGGCCCTGGCCGTTGCTCGAGCTCGCCAATGCCTGCTTCGCGTTCGCAGCTGCGTTCGGCTGGCGACACAGCCTTCTCGCGACGATCCGAAGCGCGGTCAGCGACGCGACGGAGTCACTCGGCAAGCTGCATCTGGCGGCGCTATTGCTGGTAATCGCAGCCTGCCTTTTCGCGCTTGCCAAATTGCGCCGACCCGCCGCGGACGGCGCGAACCCGGGCGTGGCAACGGCTACCTTGCTGACAGCCCTGCTTTTTCTGGTCGACATGGCGCCACTTGGCGGTATCGATGCCTTGCTGCAGCGTAAGGCGAACGGCCTGCCCGTGATCGGCTGGCTGTGGATCTCGCTCGGTGCAGCGACGGTCCTGGCCGCACTGTCTGCGGCCCGGTGTTCAGGAGCCAATATGCGATGAGACTGTTGTTCGCCCTCCCCGGCTTCCACCGCTATGATCGCGGCGCCGAGGTCGCGCTGCTTGCGGTTGCCGACGCGCTTGCCCGCACTGGTGATGATGTCATGGTGATGGGCTCGGGTCCGGCGCGCGCCGGAACCGCATATGATTTTCGCAGTATACGCTCAGTCCGGCGAGAACGGTTCGAGCGCTTTCCGTTTTTTCCAGTGCTGCGCAGCGAAACGGCGTGGGAAGAAGCAAGCTTCACCCCCGGGCTGCTCGCGGCCTACCGACCCGGCGATTATGATGCAGTGGTGACCTGCTCCTTCCCCTTCACCCACTGGGCCTTGCGGCGCCCGTCCCCGGCAAGCCCGCTGCAGATCTTTGTCACCCAGAATGGCGACTGGCCCGCTTATGCCTCCAACTCCGAATATCGCAGCTTTCGCTGTGACGGGTTGGTGTGCACAAATCCCGATTATTTCGAACGCAATCGCGAGCAATGGCGCTGCGCGCTTGTTCCCAACGGGGTC
Organism: Sphingopyxis sp.; assembly: GCF_019459305.1. Taxonomy (GTDB): domain Bacteria; phylum Pseudomonadota; class Alphaproteobacteria; order Sphingomonadales; family Sphingomonadaceae; genus Sphingopyxis. Next base: position 11,985 of record NZ_JAIBES010000047.1, read on the forward strand.
GATCTCGATCGCTTTATCCCTGGCGTAGCGGAGCGCGAACGCTTCGGACTGCCAGCTGACAAGTCGATCGTGCTGATGGTCAGCGCCTTCATCGACACCAAACGGGTGCTTGACGGGATCCGGGCGGTGAGCCAGCTCGACGATGCCTTTCTCGTCGTCGCCGGCGATGGTCCGCTGCGCAATGATGGCGAAGCGCTCGCTGCCGACCTGCTGCCCGGGCGGTTCAAGCGTCTCAGCCTCGCGGCGAGCGACATGCCGGCGCTCTATCGGTCGGCGGACGCGTTTCTGCACATGTCGCTGCTCGAATCCTTCGGCAATGTCTTCATCGAGGCCTGGGCGAGCGGACTCCCTGTCATTGGCCATGACAGCGAGCGCCTGCGCTGGATCTTTGGCGATAGCGGCAAATTTCTTTGCGATACCGAAGATCAGCGGGCGCTGGTCGCGATGCTGCGGACCGCCCTCGCGCGTGGGCGGCTGCGCGAAGGGCAGCCGGACGGCATCGAGCGCTTCTCATGGGCAACCATCGCCGACCAGTACCGCGATTTCATCGCTGGCCTGCTCGCTGAGCGGCGATCAGTTGGCTAGCTCGCGAAAATAAGCGATCGTCTTGCCGAGACCTTCGCGCAGCGCAACGTTCGGCTCCCAGTCGAGTTCAGCACGCGCCAGCGTGATGTCGGGCTTACGCTGGGTCGGGTCGTCGGAGGGCAGCGGCAACTGGATGAGCTTCGAGCGCGAGCCCGTCATGTCGATGACCAGTTCGGCCAGCTCGCGAATGGTGAATTCGACCGGGTTGCCGATGTTGACCGGACCGGTGAAGCCGTCGCGCGAATCCATCAAGCGGAGTAGGCCTTCGACGAGATCGTCGACGTAACAGAAACTGCGCGTCTGCGATCCGTCGCCGAATATGGTGATGTCGTCGCCGCGCAGCGCCTGCATGATGAAATTGGAGACGACGCGGCCGTCAGCGGGATGCATCCGCGGGCCATAGGTGTTGAAGATGCGCGCCACCTTGATGTCGATGTTGTGCTGGCGGTGATAATCGAAAAACAGCGTCTCGGCGCAGCGCTTGCCCTCGTCGTAGCAGCTGCGCAGGCCGATCGGATTGACATTGCCCCAATAGGCTTCGGTCTGCGGATGCTGGGTGGGATCGCCATAGACTTCGCTCGTCGAGGCTTGGAGGATCGGGATCTTGATGCGCTTGGCGAGGCCGAGCATGTTGATCGAACCGATCACCGACACCTTGGTGGTCTGCACCGGGTCGTGCTGATAATGGATCGGCGAGGCGGGACAGGCGAGATTGAAAATCGCATCGACCTCGACAAACAGCGGCCAGCAGATATCGTGGCGCAGGAACTCGAAGCGCGGATGCCCGAGCAGATGCGCGATATTGGCCTTGGCGCCGGTGAACAGATTGTCGACGCAGAGCACCTCGTCGCCGGCAGCGATCAAACGATCGATCAGATGCGAACCGACAAAGCCCGCGCCGCCGGTGACCAATACCCTGCGGGCCGAAAAATATTCACGCGCCATCGTTGCTACATTCCTCCACATTCTCAGCTGCAGGTAAAGCGCACAGCGCCGCTTGCAAAGCGCTCAATTTTTTGTCGTGTGATTTTGATAGGGGGCGCAGGGTATTCTTGCCGTTTCGCGAGGATAGGCTAGAGCCGGATGTTCCATGATCGAAATCCTCGCCTGGCTTCTCATTGTGCCGTTGTCTGCATCACTCTTATATCTTGGCGTCGAGCTGCTTTTCGGCCTCTTTCGGATCGACACGGCGAGCGCACCTCTTTCGCCCCTGCCGCGCATATTGCTGCTCGTCCCAGCGCACGACGAAGCGGCAGGTGTTGGAGCGACTGTCATGGATTTGCGGGCCGTCGTCCCTAATGCAGACATCCTCGTAATAGCCGACAACTGCCGCGATGAAACCGCGGCCGCAGCGCGCTCAGCGGGCGCGCGAGTGGCCGAACGCGACGATCCCACGCGTCGCGGCAAAGGATATGCGCTGGCATTCGGCCGCGACCAGGTCGCTGCCGATCCGCCTGATGTCGTGATCATAGTCGATGCCGACTGCCGCCTTGCCGCTGGCAGCGCCGAGCGTCTCGCCGCCCACGCGATTGCGCGCGACCGACCGGTCCAGGCGGCGTATCTTTTGACCACAAACGGCACCGCGTCGCCTCTGGTCGCCGTATCTAACTTCGCAGTGCTCATCAAAAACTTGGTCCGTGCACGCGGCCTTGTCCGCCTTGCTGGCGGGAGTCTGCTGTTCGGGACCGGGATGGCATTTCCCTGGCCGCTCTTCCGCACACTGCCGCTGGCGACGAGCGATGCGGTAGAGGATCTCGGTCTCGGCCTCTGGCTGGCGCGTCAGGGCATTGCCGTCGTTCTCGACGAACGCTCGCAGGTAACGAGCCCCGCTGCAGCGCTCGCGAGCAGTCGGGCGCAGCGCAGCCGTTGGGAGCATGGCTTCCTGCTCACCGCATTCCGGCAAGGCCTACCCTTGCTGGTCGGCGGCATCGCATCGGCCTCGCGCCACCGCGCAGCGCTTGGCGCCCATCTCCTCGTCCCGCCGTTGGCACTGCTGATGCTGCTGGCCTTGACTGGGCTCGCCCTCGCAGGCGCAACGGGCACCGCGTCAGGCCATTGGCTACCCTTTCTCATTCTAATTGCCGCCTACATATTTGCCGTGGCCATGCTGTTGGTTGCCTGGTGGCGGCATGCACGGACCGAACTGCCATTCGCGGCACTCCTCCGCGTTCCCTTATATATGATGTGGAAGATACCGATTTATATCAGTTTTTTTACCCGTCGCCAGACTGGCTGGAACCGGACGCGGCGTCCGGGCGAGGAGGATTGATGCGGCGCCAACCCCACCAGATTAAGAATATTCTCGGCCCGTCGACCAAGTAACGGCGCCACAGGCGCCGCGGCTCGCTGAGCAGGCGGTATAACCATTCAAGACTGGCGCGCTGCATCCACAAGGGGGCGCGGCTCTTCGCTCCGGTCACAAACTCGAGTGACGCTCCGATACACAGCGCAACGCCGCGCGCCTGGCCGCGCGCCGCGATCTCGGCACAGACGATCTCGCTTTGCGGGGCGCCAATCGCCAGAAACACGATATCAGCGGCGGCCGTTTCGACAAAGTCGGCGATCGCGGCGCGCGCCGCGGCGCTGCGCCGTACCCCCATCGGCGGCTGGTGGAAGGACCAGGCAAATCGGGGAAAGCGCGCTGCAAGCTCGCGGTGCAGCGCGGTATCACCTCCGACAACCGCGATCCTGCAGGACGGCAGTGCCGCCAGGAGCAAGTCGCGCGTCAGGTCGCTACCCGTGACCACCGGCAGCGCGAGCCCGGACCAGCGCGCGAGCCGGGCCAATATCCGGCTGTCGCACAGGCACAGCGCGGCGGTCTGGTAACTTGCGACAAGCTCAGGATCACGAGTGCGGTGCAACTGGACGATATGATCGACATTGGGGGTCACGACATAGGCGAACGCCGCATCCGCGCCGAGCGCCCCGACGCGCTTGGCCGCCGCCGCCCTCGTGAGGCAATCGAACTCGACCCCCAGAAACGCGCAACGCGCCGCGGCAGCGGAGGTCATCGCATGACGATCCGACCGAAAAGGCCGTTTGGCGCCGCCTGGCCGGGAGCAAAGTCGATGGCGTACAGTGTCGCGGCGTCGGCGAGGCCTGCTTCGGCGGCCTGCCGACAGGACGGGTCGAACCGCTGGCAGCTATCGCGGTAGAGGCGCCAGCCGCTGAGCAGCGCGGGGGCGGCATGGGTCAGCCGGCGTGCCACCGAAACCGCCTCTCGCTCCATCCCTGCGCGTGCGAGCCAGTCGATATAGGCGCCCGCCAGCTCTGCGTCCTGTGAATTGGCGGCGATACCTTGCCGCCACATCCGGCGGGCATTTTCCATATCCTCGCGGCGCGTGTAGGCGTCGGCGGCCAATATCCAGGCCCGCGTCTGCCCGGAACATTGGCTGGCGGCCACTTGTGCCGCGCGCTGCGCGTCGGCGACGGCGCCCTGCTGCAGGGCGGTTTCGGCGCGCACAGTCAAGGCAAGGCAATGGGTGTCGTCTGCAGCGATGACTTGGTCGGCGAGGCGCCTTGCTTCAGACCAGCGCCCCTCGCGCGCCGCAATCAGCGCATCGATCGCCTTGCGCTGGCCGACCTTCAGTCCTGCAAGCAACTGCCGCGCTGCAGCGAGGCGGTTGCGCTCGGCCAAAAACTCCGCGGTCGCGAGCCGGGCTGCCATCGATCCGGTGGACGCAATGGGCGCTAGGCTCGCATCGGCAGGCCCGACGTCGCCATATTCGCGCCAAAGCGCGAGACTCTGCGCGATCCGCTCGGCAGTGGCTTTGGGATCGGCCAACGCCGCAACGATCAGGTCGATACCCTCGCTCGCGCGCCCGTCCTTGAACGCGAAATTGGCCTCATCGAGCCGCAGATCGGGATCTCCCGATGCGAGGTTGCGCAGCAGCGCGAACTGGCTGCGCATCCCCTGAGCGTCGCGCATTACGCGGTAGATTTCGAGCCGCGTCACCACGACCCCCCAAGTATTGGTTTTCGTAACACCGAAGCCCGAGAGCACTTGCAGCGCCGCTTGCGGTGCCCCCTTGCGGACCGCGATGCGCGCCTTGAGGATCACGCCCCCTTCGTCGTTGGGGTCGCGCGCCAGAATGCGGTCGGCAATGCCATCGGCCTCCGAATAGCGTTTGCGGATAACGGCATGAAGGCCGCGCATCAGCAGCGCGCCGGGCTCGTCGGGCGTCAGCGAGAGGATGGCATCGGTCGCCTCGATTGACTCACGCAAATTCCCAGTCTGGAGCCCGAGCTGCGACACTGCCTGCAGCGCCTCCATGTTCGTCGGATCGAGTGACATCGCGTCGCTATAGGCACTGAAGGCGCCCGACCGTGAGCCGGCTGCCATTTCGATGCGGCCGCGCAACAGATGATATTGCGGCTCGTCGTCGCGTTGCTCGATTGCCTCCTTGATCGCGAGCCGCGCTTCGGCGATGCGGTTCTGACCGAGCAGGTTCTGCGCCAATGCGGCGTCTTCTGCGGCCGCGACGGCCGAGCCGCCGCATCCCGCAAGTGATGCGGTCGCGGCGAGCAATAATGTCCCGACGGCAATCTGGATCAGGGGTAACGGGAGCTTCCCAAACTGGGTCAAGGTGCGGAGATCCTAGAGTTAACAAGCTAGCCAAAAACTTTAGAGCATCTTATAGACACGGCGAATTAACTGTCGACCGCTCAATAAGGTACACCCGAATGATCAGACGTCCGCTCATGATGGCGCTCGCCGCCGCAATAACGATGACGTCGAGCGTACAGGCGCAGTCCGTCAGCAGTCCGGCAATCCAACCGCGGCCCGCGACAGCCGGCGCCACCGTTGCCCAGCCCTCCCCCGCGTCGACCTACCGGATCAACGCTGGCGATGAACTGGAAGTCTATGTCTGGGGCGAAGAACGTTTGCAGCGCAAGGTCAAGGTGCTGCCCGACGGTACCATCGCCTTCCCCCTGGTAGGCCAGATCGTGGTTCAGGGTTTCTTGCCTGCCGACGTTGAACGGCTGATTACCACCGGTCTAAGCGCGCAATATGTCGGCGCGGTGCCGCAAGTCACCGTCTCGGTTGTTGTGCCATCGGGCATGCAATTTTCCGTGATGGGCCGCGTCAAGTCGCCTGGCACCTTCAGCCCCGGGCGTTATGTCAACGTCCTCGAGGCGCTGAGCATGGCAGGCGGCCCGGCAGAATTTGCCAATCTCGACAACGTGCTGATCATCCGTAAGTCGGGCAGCCAGCTGCGAACTCTTAACGCGCGGCTTGCGTCGCTGTTCAAGGTCGGAACCGACTCCCGCGATGTGGCTGGTGGTAACATTTTACAGATCGAAACAGGCGATACGGTAATCGTTCGCTGATGGAGCAAAGGATTCGCTTGTTGAAGTACCTCGCTTCTTCCCTGATCGCCGCAGTCTGCGCGTGCAGTGCGTCGGCGGCTTTTGCCCAGTCGCCGCCGGAGATGACGCTCGATGTGTCGGTGGGGGGCGGTATAGCGACCAATCCGTTTCTGGACGGCAATAGCAAGACTTCAGGATCGGCAACCATCGCCCTTTCCCCGTCGGTCTTTATCGAAGACGAGTTAGGAGAGACGCGGCTCAGCGGCGATTTACTCCTAACCCAATATTTTCAGCGCTATGGCAACGATATTTCAGGCGCACTCGAGGCGGCAACAGTCCGCAGGCTTGACGAACGGACGCAGTTGGAGATTGGCGTTTCGGCGCGCACTTCCCGATCGGCGCTGCGCGATAGCCTGATCTTTGCGCCGACGCCGAGCGATATGCCCGGTCCGCTGGTGCCGCCGGTGAGCCCGATCCTTGACACCACGCTTGCCGGAACGCGCGCGCGCACGACGAGCATCGGGACGACCATCGGCATCGCCCACGAGCTCGACGAACTTAGCGGGGTCAACGCGGGCGTCGAACTTAATGGAACTTATGTCGGCAACGATGCCGGCTTCGACTATCGCAGCGCTTCGGCCTATTTGGGGTATCAACGTAAGCTTTCGCCGCGCACCAGCGTGACGATGGGAACGCAGGTCGGGGGCGTTGATTATCTCGGCCGACGCACGGGCGACAGTCTGATTGTTTCGCCGCGCGTCGGCGTGCAACAGCAGCTCAGCGAACGCATGAACCTGATTGCCGACGCGGGAATTTCATTTGTCAGGACGGCGGTAATCGGCGGTCATAGCGAGCGCGTCACCTTTGCTGGTAGCCTCGGCCTTTGCGATCGCGGTCCGAACCGGTCACTGTGCCTGTCGGCCAGCCGCAGCGCGCAACCGACCGCGCTCGGGGGCGTCTCGACGGTCACCACCGCCGCGCTGAGCTATGACGCACGGCTCAGCCGGGTCGATCGGCTGGCGCTCGGGGCACGTTATGGCCGGACCAACGAGGATGGCGCGGGCCTCCCTCTGGTGCGGGTCACCGATTTCGTCGGCGCCTCAGCTACTTATAGCCGCGATATCAGCGAACGCGTCGCAATGACCGTCACGCCAAGCTACGCGAAGTTGTTCGACGATCTGCAGCCGCGCCGTGCCAATTACTCAATCATGTTTGGGCTGACGATGAAGTTTGGAAAGCTGCGCTAGTGGACGAAACCCTGTACGATCCCCCGCTCGACGACAGTGCAGCGGGCGGCAATTTCCTTGAGCAACTGCCCGTCATCCTCTGGCAGCGCCGCTGGTTCATCATCCTTCCCGCAGTCATCGGCATTGTCGCGGCTGTCGCGGCCGCTCTACTGATTCAGCCCACCTATCGGTCAAACGCGATTATGCTGGTGGAATCGCCGCAGCTCCCGAAAGAAGTGCTCGGGCTCGACGGCGGCGACATGATCGACCGCCGCGTGGCGGCGATTCGCCAACAAATCACGGCGCGCCCCGATCTGATCCAGCTGATCGAGCGCCACGGGCTCTATACGAGCGAGCGCCAGAGCAAGCCGCTGTCGGAAGTGCTCGCTGACATGCGCTCTGCGATAACCCTGACACCTGCCGAAGCGATTCTGCCCGGACGCAGCACGGATAGCCGGACAATTTCGTTCGAGCTTGCGTTCGAATATTCTCAGCCGGCGCAGACGCAGGCGGTTACGCAGGATCTCATGGACCGGGTGCTCCAGCTCGACGCCCGCGGCAGCGCCGAGCAAGCCACCAACACCGTCCAGTTCCTCACCGACCAGTCGGCCGGGCTCGAAACACAGATAGCGGCGCTGCAGTCGCAGATTGCGCAGATCAACGCGCGCAACGGCAGCGCCCTGTCCGGTGGCGGTGTCATCATGGGCGGCGGCACTGGGAGTTACGACGTCCAGATCGCGGCCTTGCAGCGCGACAACCAGTTGCTTATCCAGCAGCGCAACGTCGCGCAAACGAGCGATCAGCGCGACCCGGTGGTCGCCGCGGCCGAACAACGGCTGGCCAGCGCCCGCTCGGTATACGCGGACACACATCCTGATGTTGTGATTGCGAAGCAGGCTCTCGCCGAAGCAAGAAAGCTGGCCAAATCCAACAGTGAAAAGCTGCCGCTCGATACGATCGACGAACAGATCCGTTTCAACAACGAACAGATTGCAGCGCTGCGCGCCGCGAAAGCCGGTGAAACAGCGCAGATCAATTCGCAGCTCTCGGCGCAGGCACGAGCTCCGCTCGTGCAGCAGCAGATCAGCGAACTTCAGCAGCGGCTCAATGCGCTGAATTCGCAGTATGACGAGGTCCAGAACCGCCTGATGTCGGCCCGGGCCGGGGTGCGCGCCGAAGACGAACAAATGACCGAACGGCTTTCCGTGGTCGAACCACCGGTCATTCCCGACCAGCCGAGCTGGCCCAACCGCTGGCTGATCGCCGCGATCGGGATCGGCGGCGGCCTCGGCCTCGGCTTTGTCCTTGCGCTCGCGGTCGAGCTTTTGCTCCGTCCGATCCGGGATCCCTCAGCGCTGAAGTCGATTTTCGGCGCGGCGCCGCTCGGCATTATCCCGATTATCGAGGTCACGACGGTCCGCCGCCTCGGCTGGCGCCGCTTCATCCCGTCGCGCGCCAAGCGCTGATACCCAATGCCCGAAGGTTTCCCCATGGCTGACGCCGAACTGCCTACCGCAATTGACCCGGAATTTCTGACGCTGGCCAGCTTGACGGAATTTACCCCGCCAGTGACCGAGATCAGGAAGCACCGAATCATCGGCTTCGACAATCGCGACGCGCGCGCGCGACCATTCAATCTGCTGCGCACCAGCTTCGCCAAAAAGCTCAAGGAAGACGGTCACCGCTTGATCGGCATCACGTCCGCGACCCCGGCGGCAGGCAAGTCCTTTCTGTCGATGAACCTTGCCAGTTCGCTGGCGCGGGTGGTCGAGGAACCGATCTTCCTGGTCGACCTCGACATTCGGCGGGCCTCGCTCGCCGACGAGATCGGCCTCGTCCCCGAACATGGAATCGAGAGCTATCTCGAAGGCACGATCGACACCCTTGCCGGGATCGGCCGTCGCATCGATGGGACCAGGCTCGGGATATTTCCGACCATACGGCGCTCGCGCAACACGGCCGAGTTGCTCGCAGGCGAGCGGTTCACGCAAATGATAACGACGCTCCGTGATCGCAGCGAAGCATCGGTTATCCTGTTCGACCTGCCGCCGGCCTTCGCCAATGATGACGCGATGATCAGCCTGGCGCAGCTCGACGGCTTCGTACTGGTGGTCGATGCGGGCACGACGACGCGCCGGCATGTCCAGGATGTGATGGCGATGCTGTATCCGACGCCCTGCATCGGCACGATCCTGAACCGCTATCAAGGCGGATTGGGCGACAGCTATGGCTATGGCTATGGCGGACCCAATTACGGCAAATATTATGAACGCGCCGCGAGCGACGACTAGTCCTCTTCGCGCATGGTGATATTTCTTTGCAAATCAGGTGCTTATATTCCCAATCACGGATCATTGGTAAGCCGCACACAGGACGTGATCCGCCTTTATAATGCTGACGAACCGCGTCCGAGCCGAGAGAAAAGTCCTGACGATCCAGCCGCGGTAACCCGTATTATCGGCGGCGCTTTCGGTTTTGGAGACGACTCCTCTGCCATAAGCCGCGACCATACCAAAACCTGCGACGGCGAGGCGCAGCAAGAGCATGGGCAATGGTCGGACCAAACAGGCGATCGCTCGCCTTCCGTCCTGCCAAAACGTCGCCGACGCCCGATCCGCCGGGCGGACCAAAGTCAGTTGCGACGATCGCAACCCCTCTCCCCATTTCGCCGCAAAGGATAGCGATGACGCCTCTCCATCTGAATTCGCTGTGGGTCGGACCGCGATTGAATTATCTTGAGCGCCTGTGTCTCGCCTCGGCCAAGGCTGCGGGTCATGATTTCACGCTGTGGAGTTATGACCCTGGCGCCCTCGCCGGGGTGCCGCCGGGAACCGATTTGCGCGATGCCGCCGAGGTGATGCCACGCGAACGCCTTCTGCATTATCGTGACAGCGGTTCGGTCGCACTCGGCGCCAATCTGTGGCGCATCGAACTGCTTGCCAAGGGGCTGGGTTGCTGGGTCGATATGGATTTCATCTTCTTGAAATCGCTGCCTGCCGATGCGCCCTATCTCTTCGGCCTCGAATATGAGGGGTGGATCAACAACGCGGTGGTCTACGCGCCGGCGGACTCGGCGCTGGTGCACGACCTGCAGACTATCCCGCGTCCCAATCTGGTGCCGCCCTGGTGGGGACCGCGGCGGCGGCTGCATTTTTTGTGGCGGCGCTTGCGCGAGGGGTTGATTGAGCTCGAGGACTATCCGTGGGGCACGTTCAGCGCCGGGCTGCTCACATATGCGATCAAACGCAACAAGTTGATGACGTATGCGCAGACGCCCGAAGTTTTCTACCCGGTCCGCTACAAAGATGCGCTGGCGCTTTACGAACCCGCTGCAACGGTCAAAGCGATGCTGACGACGCAAACGGTGGCGGTTCACATGTGGCATTCGCGACTCCAGGGGCTTCGCGATTCCCCGCCGGCGCCTGGGACATTCATCGACGAGATGTGCCGCCGGTTCGCCGTCGAAACGGCCGACGCCGCTTAGCAACGACCGGCCCAGCCGCGCATCGTATCAAGTCTACCATCGGCCCGCAGCCTACTCCGCATTTGGAGGCTGTTGCTTCGCCGGGCCCTGTCCAGCATTGCCGTCAGCGTTTTGCCTAAACGGGGCTGCCCTACCACATGGCGACCAGAAAAATCCTGTCCATGGCTACCGACCAAAAATCGTCGGTGGCTTTTTTGCACGCTTATGAAATAAAATTTAGATAAACCCGCGCACGCTCAAGGCCGTGGCTCGAACGGCATTCACCAAGCAGATGTTTCAGCAGCTGCGGCTCGCGGCAATTTCTCATGAGAAGGCGGAAGCCGGTATTTGCCCCGCTTGCGGATATGAAGGGAAGTTTGGCCCGTTTGGCATGCCGCTGCGGTCGGGGGTTCAATGTCCAAAATGCTGGTCGCTCGAGCGCCAACGACTTCTTGCGCTCGCAATACAGCGCGGCGACATCGAAATCGCCGGTCGGGCGATCATCCATTTTGCGGGCGAACTCAGCGTTACCCGGCTCATTCAAGCGAAGCTGCCGGCGCGCTATCAGGTTTCGGAATATGAAGGCGACCACGGCGATCTGCGGCTGGACATCGAGAACATTGATCTGCCCGACAATTCGGTCGACCTCGTCATCGCCAATCACGTCCTCGAGCATATTGACGACCGCAAAGCGCTCGCCGAAGTTTACCGCATCCTTCGCCCCGACGGCGATCTGGTCTGTATGTTCCCAATTGTCGAAGGCTGGACGGAAACCTACGAGAACCCGGCAATCACCGACCCCATCGGGCGAGATCTGCACTTCGGCCAGTTCGATCACGTACGCTATTATGGCAGCGACGTTCGCGATCGCATTCGCGGCGCGGGTTTCAAACTCCGCGAAATCACCGCGGGCCCGCACGACGTGCTGCGGCATCGGCTGAGTCGTGGCGAGAAGATATTCATCGGCCGAGAATAGCGCGGACCCCGCCCGTCCGGCGACGGCGCTATTCGCGACGACCAACACCCGTACATGGGCGCCACGATGTGATGGCGACGCCGCACGCGACGGTACCGCCGGGCAGCGTCAGTTCAGCAGTTTGCCTTCGAAAAGGTGGGCAAGACGCGCCGCGGCATGATCAGAGAGAAACTCGGCCACAACGCGCTGGCGTCCAGCCTCGCCCATCGCGGCCCAATCGCCGCGAGCGGCGAGCAGTCGCTGCAGGACCGCCGCAAGGTCGCACCAGTCGGAGGGCGCAAACATATATCCCGACTGGCCCTCGTCGATCAGTTCGGGGACACCAGCGACGCGGCTGGCAACGACCGGGCGACCGAGCGCAAGTGCCTCAATCAGCACGACGGGTAAGCCTTCCATGAGGCTAGGCAGTACGAGGATGTCGGACCGAGCGATTTCTGCGAGGGTGGCGGCTTCGGGTAAGCCGCCAGAAAAGCGGATTCGTTCGCCAAGGTTCAGCTTGCTGACCCGCGCGCGGATGCTGGCGTGTAACGGTCCATCGCCGACGATCGTGAGCTCAAATTCAAGCCCCGATGCCGCGAGCGCGGCCAAGGCATCGAGCAGGCCGAACAATCCCTTCTCGGGCGACAGGCGGCCTACAAAGAGAAGCCGCGCCGGACCGGCGGCGCTGTGCACGGCAGGCGGAGGCAAAGCGGAGACATCGATCCCGCAGCGAACGATGGTCATCTTGGACCAGTGCGTGGGCGCCGCGTGGCGCATGGCCTGGGCGCGCATGAAGTAGCTCGCGCAGGCGACAAAGGACGCCCGCTCGAGCTTCTCGGTGAGCAGCAGCCCGGCGGGATAATCGGTTTCGGAAATGCCGTGCAGCGTCAGGCTCCACGGCAGCTGCGCGACATGCGCGGCGATCATTCCAACCGTGGCGCCGCTGTTGGCGAAATGACTGTGCAACCGCGTCGCCCCAGCTGCGACGAGGAGTCTCGCCAGCAACAGGGCTTCGACAAAGTGGAACTGGGACCAGAGTAGCGCTTTCCAGCCGGGGGCACGGTGGCGCAGCGCAAGCCACCAGCCAAAGGCGAAACGGCGCGGTCTGCTCGCAAGAGTCCAGCCGAGCGCCGCGATATAGGCGAACGGCGAGCGACCGAGTAGCGCGGGCGCCGTACCGCTATCCGCGACGCCGCGCCGCACGCTGAACGGCAGGACATCGATGCCGAATGCGCGCAGCGCCGCCACCTCCCGCCGCACGAAGGTGTGCGACGGCGCGTCATATTCGCTGACCAGATAGGCGATGCGGCTCATTTGTAGAATATCGCGCCTTGTTTGCGGCGCGCCAGCCGGCTCAGCGCATAGCGCAGGATACCTATGGCTTCGGCAATCTTGCCGACGAGCAGAAGGCCGCCACGGCGCAGACCGCCGCGCTTCGTCAGACGCGCCAGCTGGAGCAGCCACAGCAGCGGCCCCGCGGCTAAGCCCGATGGTCCGACCATCAGCGCGGCCGCGACGCTCAGCGCCACGACCCCGGCGGTCCAGATAAGGGCACTAATCAGTTGGCGACCGTAGAGCGGCGGGTTCGTGCCGGTGCGCGTCTTGTGCCATACCTGCGCAAAACCAAAACCGCTGCGCACCGTGCGCAGCCACCATTGGCGGGGACGGTGCATATCGGCGTCGTGGATCGTCATCGGACAATCGATCCGCCAGATCCGCCATCCCAGGTCGCGCAGGCGATGGCAAATCTCGGGTTCTTCGCCGGCGATAATGGCGGGATCATAGCCGCGCACCTGCGCCAGCGCCGAGGTACGGAACATCGCATCGCCACCGCAGGCATCGGCTGCCCCGATCGCGGTATTCCATTCATCGTCGCACATCTGGTTATAAAAGCTGCGCTCAGGATAGCGCTCGCGCCAACGGCCGCAAACCGCGGCCACCGTGGGCTCGGTGTCGAGAAAGCGCGCCGCCGCTTCCAGCCACCCTGTTTCGAGTTCGCAGTCGCCATCCACGAACTGGACATATTTGAGCATCGGCCATTCGCGGAGCAGAAGGTCACGTCCCGCATTACGCGCACGCGCCGCGGTAAAGGGAATCGCCAGGTCGAGTTCGATTACCATGGCCCCCATCGAGCGAGCGAAATCGGCGCTGCCGTCGCTCGATGCGCTGTCGACATAGACGATGGGAATGCCGACAGGGACCGAATGCAAGCATTGCTTGAGGCGTTCGCCTTCGTTGCGACCGATGGCAATCACGCCGATGTTGGCATTTTCATCCATGCAGGACGCACCCAAGTTCGCGCTCGGCCTCGGCAATGCCGCCCAGCTCGGCGGCGCCGGGCTTACCAAAAAACCATGGCGGTTGGCTGTTTTGGTCCGCGCCGAAAGACACGCGCGCGGCCTGCGGCGAGCGGCTAATAGGCATTTTTATGCATCACGACCCGCACGGTTTTGAGCATGATCATCACGTCGAACCACAAGGACCAGTTGGACAGATATTCAAGGTCGCAGCGCACGCGCCGGGCCAGATCGTCAGCATGTTCGGTTGCACCGCGAAAGCCGCGTATCTGGGCAAGGCCGGTAATTCCCGGTTTCAGGGCGTGACGAAGCCAGTATTGCTGGGAGGCGCGCCAAAACAGGGCGTCGCCCGCCATAGATCCGAGGGCGTGCGGCCGCGGTCCGACCATGCTCATCTCGCCGCGAAGGACGTTCAGCAGCTGGGGCAGTTCGTCGATGCTCGTGCGGCGAATGATTCGCCCCACCCGGGTAATCCGGTCGTCGACGCGTCCGGTCGACTGCCGGCCGTCGACATCGCTGTCTTCGGCCCGCATCGATCGAAATTTGAAGATCCGGAACTGGCGGTTACCTTGACCGACACGCATCTGCCGGAAGATGATCGGCCCGGGACTCTCGAGCTTGATCGCCACGGCCACGACGAGCAGGATCGGCGACAGGATCACCAGGGCCACGCTGCCGACCACAAGGTCTAGTGCGCGCTTCTGGATGCGGTTCATGAAGTTCAGCGGTCCGCGCGAGAGAATAATCGTGTCGCGATCATCATATTGCCCGATTGCGACTGCGCCGTGGAGATGATCGCGGTCGAGCAGGATTTCGCCGCCGACGTCATGCCCCTTGAGGAATGTCGCCCAAGCAGGACGATGGTCGAACCGACACGCCACGATCACCCGGTCGTACGGTGCGATCAGGCGCGACAAGGCGTCGATCATGTCGGGTCGGTCAAGATCGGGCCAGAGTCCGTCGGCGCCGACATCGACGACCGCCGCATAGGGCTCCGCGCGAACGCTGAGCCCGTCGAGCAGCAGAATTGTAGATAACACCGCCTCGCCGATCATTTTCTTGGCGATGATGTCGATGAGGATCTTCGAAGCGACGATGAAGACGGCTGCTGCGCCAAAGGTTACAGCGAAGCCGAGCCGAGAAATTTCCTCAGCCTTGAACAGGAACCCCATGCCGATGATGACAACCGCGGTCGCGCCGAGCGCACCGAGCGAGCGCTGGATGGCGGTCAGGCGGTTGGCGAGGGTTTCGCTGTCCTGCGCCTCTCGCGCGATTTCGAACATGATGAATAGCGGCAACGCCACATAGATGATCGAATGGCCGTCGGCGGCGAGCCAGCGCTCGTCGCGCCATTGCAGCGCGATGACATAGCCGCCGATCAGCGAGAGGATATCGAGCAGCAGCGACAGGCAGTAGAGAAAGGTGCGCTTGTCGCGCGCGTTCGACAATATGCCGCGCTCATGCGCCGACGGATCGACGACACGCAGTCGCGCGCGCTGTTCCTTGATCAGGTCTGGTTTCAAATTATCCACGCCCTTGTTCGCCGCCAACAGCGGGTCTAGCCGCAAAAGGTGCATATTGCGTTGCAGCGGAGCACGGGCGCGATCCGCGCCCGACGCGGAAGGGCAGACGGCTGATCGAGACCAGCAACAAACCAAGGCGCTGCATCATGCCGGCGCGCCCGCCGCCGTGGCCAGACCGTACGAGGCCATTGCTGACAAATGGCAAAGGCGCGCGTGACAGGCCGTCGGTCGCTCACCCCGGATAGAGACCGATACCCGACGCATTCGCGCGGCCCGCGCAGGCGCGGTGGGCAAGTATGCACGGAAGGGCGCGCGGCCCAGCGCGGTGGCGAGCGTCGACCCAGAAGCGGCGCTCGTGGCGCTCACCCAGTTAGCGAGGCGACTAAAACCAACCGCCGCCGCCGAAGGGCTGTCATCGCATACCACTTTTACCATCAGTCCTTGTCGCCTCATCATGCGGTCGCAGCGAGCGCATCACCCGTTCTAATGGGCATGGCGCGGACTTTACAGGATTGAAACAACATTGTTAAGTTCGGACCATGGCCCGGAACGGGACGCGTATCGACAGCCGCTGGCCCTATTTCAGAAACGGCATCGGGACCTTGAGGACCTTGAAAATATAAATGACGACCGCGACAAACAGCACCACCGCCGGCGCATGATAACCTTCATTGCCAATATAGTTGACTAGCGCACAGCCGACCGCCGGAGGCGCATATTGCCAAAGATGGTCGCGCGGTTCCTCTTCGGCCGAGCGCTGCAAGAGCAGGGTTACAAGCCCCGCAAATGCAAATACGGTAATCCAGTCCCAAAATGTTTCCACCGCCTGCCCCTCCTTCGCTGGCCATGCGGCCTTTTCGACCGCAATCGCCTGTTGCGGGCTTGTTGAATGAACAGCGTAGCAGGTGGACATGCGCGCGGATAGACGGGATTTTTGCCCGAAGCGGGACAATTGACAGTCCGCCGAAGCGCCAGCCGCGTGAAGGCCCCGCGCCAATATCGGACAGATTACCGACGAGCGCGCTCAGAAAAGCTCTTCTTCCCAAAGGCCGGGATCGTTAGTCTGCTGCCCATGAAACCGATCCGCAAAGCCGTCTTTCCCGTTGCCGGTCTCGGCACCCGCTTTTTGCCCGCGACCAAGGCGATCCCGAAGGAGATGCTGCCGATCGTCGATCGCCCGCTGATCCAGTACGCGGTCGACGAGGCGCGCGAGGCGGGGATCGAGCAGATGATCTTTGTCACCGGCCGCGGCAAGAGCGCGATCGAGGATCATTTCGACATCGCGTTCGAGCTGGAAAAGACCATGTCCGAACGCGGCAAGGATCTGTCGGTGCTCGAGCCGACACGGCTTGGGCCCGGCAACTGCGCCTATGTCCGCCAGCAGGAGCCGCTGGGGCTGGGTCACGCGATCTGGTGCGCGCGCGCCATCGTCGGTGACGAACCCTTTGCGATTTTTCTGCCCGACGAGTTCATGCACGGATCACCCGGCTGCATGAAGCAGATGGTGGATGCCTACAACCAGGTCGGCGGCAATCTGATCTCGGTGCTCGAAGTGCCGCGCGACCAGGTGTCCTCCTATGGCAGATGCCGCATTCCTACGCCATCGCGATCTTCCGCTTCAACG
>NZ_JAIBES010000089.1 GCF_019459305.1 Sphingopyxis sp.
ACATGACCCTTGAGAGCGTCTCGGGATTAAGCGATAATGCCATCATCACGTTGCCCGCGATGGCAGCATGATCAACCCGGCTTGGCCGGAGATCGCTAAGGCTGCGCCGGCGAACCTACACCATCAAATGGGACACGACCGACGCGCTCTCAATGAAGAAATTTAAACGGTGGCAATGGGGCCTGATCGGGCTGTTCGGCGTGGGCGCAATGGGAGCCATTGCAGAGCAGGTTCCAACTCCGAAACCGGCCGAGCCCATATTCGCTGACGTCGACGCTGAATTCAAACTTATCGCCGGAAAATCTATATTCGCGATGACTTTTAATCAACGAGCGGATCCCGAGAAAATACTCGCCGAAGCTCGTGCAAAATGCACGCAGTTCGACTTTTGCCAGGTCCACGGCTGGATCGATGCTGAACGCGCCGCAGGAAACATGCCGTTCACGGACCGCGAGGTGGAGGCAATTGAGTTTTCGTACGCTTTGAATCGGAGCACGAGTCTCGACCGCGGTTTATGGAACTGCCGGCGCTGGAAACGTTCAAAAGTGGACGAATGCATAGCTCAATAATGGCTGGGAACTTTGAGCCTCAACAATTCTCAAACTCGCCTGATGGCCCCGCCACGTGGGTCGCTACGCGGCGGGGTTGGCGCCCATTACGCTGCGTCAGTGAAAATTCCGTGAATTGGCGGGAGGGCTGATCTGCCAACCGCGATGCCCCATGCAGAGTGGACGCTGCCTGAAGCCAACGTCCGAGACGGTCGCGGCGACGTACCGCGGCGACCTGTTATGGTTTTGCCCCCCGCAGTCCCGGCGAGCATAGGACGCCCTCCGAATGCTGGCAATCTACATCGATGTCAGTTGCAGCGATGGGCTCGCCAGTATCTGTCCCATTTCGCGGCAAAGCCATCGCGGACCATGGCGCAAGATATGTTGCCCGAGCGGGGCGACGTGCAGAAGGCAGCAATCCGACTGCCACCAGCGCCGCCCGCTGACCAGCAGGAACAACGGAGGCGGCGAGCAAGAGGGAGAAAATCACTGCTTGGCCCTAGCCTCTTCAATCGATCGCCGCAGACCTTCGGGCGTGACCCACCATATCCCGGCTAGTTTTTCGATTTCGTCTGCGGTTGGCTCAGCGTTATCATTAAGCGCCTCGATCCGTTCGCGCGAGATTCCCGTCTTTTTCGTAATCGTCTGCCACGGTGTGCACATCTGCCCGACCCAGGCCGTCAGCCAGTGGTCGCCATCGGCAATCCATTTCGCAACCGGATGGTCTGGCGTGTAGGCCCGGATCTCTTTCGCGACGGCGCGCTCCCCTTTTCGATAGACCATGTCAGTCGTCGAAAAGACGGGCGCGGATGTCCGAAGCCACTGCGTTTAGCGTCGTGGCGCGGGTCAGCAGTTCGGCATTTCCCGTCGCTGCCGCCCGGTCATTGAACCGCTCGGCCCGATGTTCGATGTAATCAGCTATGCGGTCTGCCACCGGCTTCCCATTATGTCCCGGTGTCATATCCTGGTCGGGTCCGTGTCGTGCGCCTGCCATTCGCTCAGCGCCCAATCGGCGACGCCGAGCATGAGATAGGGTTCGGCGCGGTTGGGGGCGAGCCGTTCGATCACGCGGCGGGCGGCACCTTCTGCTTCGCGGCAAGCATTCAGATGCGCCATGTTGAGGCCGAAGTCAGACGGATCGGCGCGGTCGAGCACGCCCTTGTCGTCCATCGCTTCCAGCGTGAGCTGCGCAACGCGGGCTTGCAGCGGGGACACAGCTTCAAGATCGAGCACGCCCAACGCAGCAGCCGTCGCTTCGTCCCTGATCGCCGGCGCAACGTTATCGACGTCCCATATCTCGAGACCGCGATATTTGCGGTCGATCGTTTCCATCTTTCACACTCCGACTCGAATCCCTCTTGCCGATTGTTCCTCTTTCGTTCTCATTTGTCGAGCCATGAATCGGACCCTCGTTAACCCCATCAGCAGCCTGTTCGATGTCGCATGCCGGCATCACACGGTGAAGGTGTCGTGTCCGTGCGGAAACGTCGGCATCTTCGATCCGCATGCGCTGTGGTACCTGTTCGAGCGCAAAGGCTGGAATGACCGCTTGCCCGCAGTGCGCAAACGCATGCGCTGCCTGCAATGCTATTATGCCAAACGGCAGCGGACGCTTGCGACGCTGGAGCTGGTGAACGTCAATCACACCCGCCAGCTGCCGATGCCTGATATCATCGAATGGAAGCGCCAGCTCCGGCGGCGGCGTTAGACACTTCAGTCCGAGAGGCTTTCGTCCTCGATCGCGGCGGTGATCATCCGATCCCAGATGTCGGCGTCGCCTACTGCAAGCATACGGCCGCTCGGTTCGCGCAGGGTGCGCAGTACCGCAAGCGCCGCCGGGGAATAGTCGGGCCACAGATCGTCGACGGCGGGTCCCGCCGACCCCATGTCACCTTCGGCGTTGCGGCTCAGCGCATGCCCGGCCAGCACGCGGGCGACGCGCTCGACGGGCGCGGTCTTGGCAGCATCATATTCGGAAGTCATGTCGTGTCTCCTTCGCATCGCGAACGCGCGTGGGCTTGGCCGGTTGCCGATTGACAGGCCGGGCGGGCAGGGCATGATCGCGGGGTGTGCAATCTCTACACCAACAAGAGCACGGTACAGGAGATGGCGAACCTGTTCGGGACGCCGGCGACCTATGGCTTCAACGCCCCCGCCGACGTCTATCCACAATATCCCGGCATCGTCGTGCGCGAGGATCAGGGCCAACGCATCCTGCAGCAGATGACCTGGGGCTTCCCTCGTCACTCGACCAACAAGCGCACCGGCAAACTGAACAAGCCAACCGCGACCAACAATGCCCGCGACGACAAACTATGGACGATCTGGCGCCAGTGGTTCACCGACCCGGCCCAACGCTGCCTCATCCCGTTCACGTCGTTCGCCGAGGCTGAGGGCGAGCCGGGCAAGATGACCCGCACCTGGATCCGCGTCGCCGACCAGCCGCTTGCAGCCTGGGCGGGACTGTGGCGCCCGACCGACGAATGGGGCGACGCCTATACCGGCGTCATGGTCGATGCGACCAAGGAGCTTTGGGACATCCACGACCGGATGCCGGTCATCCTGCCCCCCGACGCCCATGACGTCTGGCTACGCGCCGACGCCGAGGAGGCGATGAAGCTGGTGACCCAGTATCCTGCCAGCCAGCTCGTCGCCGAGCGCACCGATGATCCGTGGTTCGCGCGGAAGGCAAAACCAGCGGACGATATGATGCTGATCTGATGCCCCCTCTATGGCCCGACCCACGCGATAGCAAACCTGAAAGCCCCCTATGGCAGTGGTCACTCCTGATATCGCTGGCGGTAATTGCGACCGCGAGTATCTATACCAGCTTTTCCAGCTAACGGGCGGTGTGGTCGCTTCACGTAAATCGAGATGCGTGTTTATTGGTGAGCAATGCGCGCTATCTCGGTCGTTCACTTCGGTTCGAACTTCTCCCGAAAGCTGCCGCTCGTTCAGATTTTGGTTGATGAAAGCTTTGCGATCCGTTCCAGTCGTTTAACAGCCTAGTCGATAGTCCTGAATGCGTTTTCGAATAGGATGGAATCCGAATGCCGCGTCGGTCGGACGATGTGTCTAAATTGGTCTTGGCTGACGAAAGTCAAAAAGGCAGCCAGTGGCCAGCGTGATAACCTTATTATAGCCTTGCACCAGATACGAGCCGTGCCTTGAAATGCGTGAGCGAAGTTGGACTAAGATGGCCGGACGATGGTGCCCTCCGAGGCTGATAAGGACATTAGGTAGATGAGGTTTATCGCTGATGGTCCATCGCTCCCGGACGAACTGTTGACGGCGCGGGATGCTGGCCAAGTGCTCTTTTTCTGCGGCGCCGGAGTATCTCAGGCCAAAGCCGGCTTACCCAATTTCGCGAAGCTCGCCGAGAAGGTACTGGCCTTGCTCGGATCGGCACTGGACAGTCCTGCACGCCGCCTGTTCCAGAGCGCCCAGGACTTCGAGGAAGCGAGCGGGCTCACCGGGCTAGTCGCCACGGACCGTATTTTCGGGATGCTCGAACGCGAGTTCGAACCGAGCGAGGTTCGCGAGGCGGTTGCCTCCGCGCTCAAGCCTGAACCTGGCCACGGGCTCGACTGCCATCGGATATTGCTCGATCTGGCACGTACGCGTGCGGGGGGTGCGCGTCTGGTCACCACCAATTTCGATCTGCTGTTCGAGGAATGCGATCCGACGCTGGACAGCAGCAATCCGCCCCGGCTTCCCGACCCGGGACGGGAGATCGATTTCCGCGGGATCGTGCATATCCATGGGCGGGTCGACCCAGACTATCGGCGTGCCTGCGACGATGAATTCGTGCTGTCGAGCGCCGATTTCGGCCGGGCCTATCTCGCCGATGGCTGGGCAACGCGCTACATTCACGCACTGCTTGAACGCTTCAAGATCGTCTTCGTCGGCTATTCCGCAGACGACCCGCCGGTGCAATATCTCCTCGAAGCGCTAAATCGATCCGAGGATCGGCCAAATGGGCTCTATGCCTTTCAGGCTGGAGAGATCGCTCGGGCGACCGAGCAATGGGCGCATAAGGGCGTCTGCCCGCTCCCCTATTCCAGCGCGAATCAGCACGCAGCTCTATGGGATACATTGGGGGCATGGGCTGAGCGCGCACGCGATGTCGATGGTTGGCACCGCCAGGTGATCGCGGCAGCCGTTGTCGGCCCGGGAGCTGCCTTGCCATACCAGCGTGGCATAATGGCGCACATCGCGGCCACCACAACGGGCGCACGCCATCTTGCTGGCGCTGCCGAGCCACCCGCGGCGGAGTGGCTCGCGGTGCTTGATCCGGCAATGCGTTATGGCCAGCCCGGCCAGCTCGATCTTTATGACGACACAAGCGAACGCTTCGACCCGTTCGACGCGTTCAGTCTCGATTCGGATGAAGCTCCCGAAGCCACAGATCCTGACGACCGGTTTGCCAGTCGGAAGGTTCCATCGGGAGCATGGGACGGCTTCGCATCGACCGAAGAGGATCGTCGTGACCTGCCTGAAGCTGGCGCGGGAAGGTTTCGTGGTGGCGGGGCCGATGAGCCCGCGAAGCTGCCAACCCGGCTATGGCATCTCGGCGTCTTCCTGCAGAAAGTCGCGCACCAGCCTGCTGCCTTGTGGTGGGTCGCACATCAAGGTCAGCTACATTCGCACACCCAGCAACAACTTGAGTGGTCGTTGCGCCGGGAAGCAGCGCGTTATCCGCCGGTCATGCGCGAGGGTTGGCGCGCTTTGCTCGCGGCCTGGCAACAGGGCGCGGTTGATCCGGACCATGTGCGATATGATGTAGAAGAAAGGGTCAAGCTCGAAGGCTGGTCGTCGAGCCTAATTCGCAGGCTGCTCGATTGCTACCGACCGATCCTCGAAGTCGAGCCCGCCTTTGGCGTGCGCGCTCCGGCCATGCGCGAGGATCTGACACTGGGTGACATCTTGCGCGTTGGCGTCAAATATCCGCGGCCGCATGAGCCCCTGGCAATTCCGGATGAGCAAGTCGTCTATGCGGCGAGCCTGTTTCGTCAGCATATCGAGCATGCGATCATCCTCGAAGGCGAGGTGCGCGGGCGCGATCGGATCTTCTTCGATTCCACAAGAGCGGACGATGGCAAGGAACTGAGTGAGGACGAATACGGATTTACCGGACATCTTGTTGCCTTCACCAATCTTGTCCTGCGTCTGGCCGCTGTCGATCGCAACGCCGCCCGCGACGAGGTTTTGCAATGGCCTGCTGGCGCTAACGAGGTATTCACGCGCCTGAGGATCTGGGCCGCCGGACATGCCGGGCTGGTCAATCCGGCAGAGGCTGGCGAAATCTTTCGGTCGCTGGACGAGGAATCGTTCTGGTCAGACCAGCACGAACGCGACCTTCTCTATGCCCTGCGTGACCGGTGGTCCGAGCTGGAAGCCAGCGACCGGTCAGCTATCGAGGGCCGGCTGCTCACCGGAAACTTTCCCTGGCCCGAGCCGCGCGCTGACGAGGCCGTGGTCAATGCGCATTATCGCTTGAACCGCCTTCAATGGCTGCGCGACAATGGGATCACATTCGGTTTTAATTTCGAGGCGGAGATAGCGAAGCTGCGCGCTATTGCGGCGGAATGGGAGCCGCGCTTTGCCGGTCAGGCAGCGCGGCGACAGGTTGGCGAGGTCTATTCGATCGAAACCGACACCGATCCTGCGACCCTCATCGATCTGCCGCTGAATGAGATAATGCCTACTGTCGCACAAGTCGAAGGACGTGATTTCTACGAGCGCGTTCGGCGAGCTCCTTTTCGGGGATTGGCCGAAACGCAGCCCCTACGCGCGCTCGGTGTCCTCACAGATGCCATGCGGAACGGGCAGTTTGAGCCGCAGGCATGGACTTCTTTGCTTAATGCCAAGGGTGAGAAATCATCGCGACCACGTATGCTGACGGCCATAGGCCATCGCCTTGCGCGGCTCGACCTTGACCAGATCGATGCGCTCAAGCACCCCATTTCCGAATGGTTACGTGACCATGGCGAAATCTTGCACGCCCGGCTCCCGGTGGTCTTTGACCTGGTGTGGAACGCCTTGATTGCGGCGCTGGCGGCCCATCCGTCGCGACCAAAATTTCGCCGATCTGATGCGAGCTGGGTCGATGACGGCCTCAATCGCCCGGCGGGCCGAATGGTCGACTCGATGCTCAAAGATCCTGCCAAGGCGGATTTCGCGGCAGGAGCTGGCCTGCCCGCTTCCTGGCGGAGCCGATTCGACCAACTGCTCGCGCTGCCGCCCGATCACCGGCAGCACGCGATTGCCATGATCACGCCGCGCCTGAACTGGCTCTTCAATATCGATCCCGAATGGGTCGAGGCGCGGTTGCTTAGCCTCGCCGAACAGGTGGGCACGGACGCTGAGGCTTTTTGGGGCGGCTATTTCTGGGGTGCGCGCACACCGCAGCTACCGCTCTATCAGCATCTCAAACCTTATTTCTTCGCCCTGGCACGAAACGGTGTGAAGCGACGGGACCATGCCAACAAGCTTGCCGGCATGCTGCTGGCAGGCTGGGGCGGAGACGAGGAGGCCCAGGAACCCGAGCGTCTAATACCCGACGTCGAATTGCGCGAAATTCTAATTCACGCCGATGAGGAGTTGCGCGCGCAGATGCTTGGCTATCTGGAGCGCTGGGCGCGCGAACCCGACTCGCGCTGGCTCGATCGCGTTATCCCATTCCTGCTCAAGGTCTGGCCGCGTCAGCGCGCCATCCGCACCCAGCGGATTTCGAGACGACTTACCGAGTTGGCGCTTACCATGCCTGAGCATTTCGCCGACATTGTCGAGATCATTCTGCCTTGGCTGAAGCCTATCCGGGGTTCAAGGCTGCGGCTTGGTCCATTTCTCATGGGTGAAGATGGTATTGCCCAGCGCTTCCCTGTTCAGTTGCTGGAACTTTTGTGGACGGTTCTCGGCGAGGATCCGCTGGAATGGCCTTACAAGATCGGCGATCTTTTCGACGAGCTGGAGAAAAATCCCACGGTCGCCGGTGATCCTAGGCTTGTCGAGTTTCGGAGACGACAGGCGTAGCCTGATAAACGAATGACCAGTTTCGGGAAGTTAGTTTCGCCAAGGCTTGACGCCATAGGGGTGGGACCTAGAACAAGTAGGCAACGCCAGCGTCCCACTTTTGGATCGGCTGCCGAACAGCAACTGATCGAATATGACGGCCACGCTTCCTCCTCTGACCCCTGAACGGCTCGACGAACTGCGCGCCCTGCGCGGCGCCTGGTCGACGTCGCGCGCCGCCGCGGGCGGCCTCGCCGCAATGGCCGGGTTCAACTTCCAGCTAACCTTGAGCATCGCTGCAATCATCGAACAGGAAATTGCTGGCGAAGGCACCGCTTATATCGAAGCACTTTCTGACCTCATGCGCGCCGAGCGCGGCATCGTCATCACCCAGGCCAAGCGCACTATGTCGAGCGCAGCGCTGCATTCCGCCCTCGGCGAGCTGTGGCAAATCTACCAACTCGCCGCGCAAAATACCCCGGGACTGCTGCCGCTGCTGCGCTTCGAGGTCGCATCCGCGCTGCGCACCCTCGCCGACTGGGAGGCCAGTCTCGAGCGGTGGCTGCCCGAGGAAGGCGTGTCGCCGGGCCTCGTGCAGTTCAAAAGCCGCCTCGCCATCTCCGTCCGGCCCGACGCGCGCCAAGAAGCCGCGCGCCTGCTCGTCAACGCGTTCAAGGACCCCGACCCCTTCGCGCGGATCGATCGGATGCTCGGGGCCCTGCTCAGCGCGCCTGGCCATGCGCTCGATCCCCTCGTCGACAGCTTCCGGCTCGAGCTTCGCGCCCTGCGTGAACGATCGCATGAACTCGAAATGCGCTTCGCGCTCTGGGGAAGCGGCGATCGCTCGCCGCGGACCGTGGAAAGAGCGCCCGACGGGCAACGGGCCGTGCGGCTAGGGGAGCGACTGACCGTTTCCGACCTTCGCGAGGGTCGACTCGCAAATCGGGCGATCTACGACGATGTCGAACGCGGCTGCGAAACCTGGCTCGCAGCCGAGCGAGAGCCCTACAAACTTCCCATGTTCTGGCTCGCCGGGCGCTCGGGATGCGGAAAAAGCGCAGCGCTCCTCCATCTGGCCGCCCGCCTCCATGCCCAAAATCCGGACCGAATCCTTTTAAACCTTGGCGAACGCGTCGATCGAATCGCCGAAGCGGTGCGCTGGGCGGCACCGCGAATCCGGGAAGGACGCACCGTGATCCTGCTTCTCGACGATCCGTTCACGGCGGCCCGTCAGCAGGCCTTCGCCCGCGCTGTCGAGGAAGCCCAGCTTGAATGGGAGAATGTCCGCGCCAGCGCCCCGAACGAGGACCGCAGGCCTCCCGCGATCATTTGCTGCGGTCCTACCGAACAGCGTGATGCCGCCGAAGACCAGTGCGGGTCGCACATCGCATGCGACGGATTCGCTCTTCCCATCGAAACCGCGGCCGACCTGGCCGAACTCGCAATCTGGTACGAAGCCCGGACCGGTACCCCCGTCGCGCCGATGACCGGCAATATTCTGCTCGTCCAGCAGATCTTTGAATGGGCTAAAGGTAGCATCGCCGATTTCTCGGCCAGATTCCGCGACCGCATCCAAACCTTCGACGACGGCCGCAAGGATGGCCCGGTATTCTCGGCAATCGCCCAAATTCTGGCCCTCAACCGGCTCTATGTTGACTTTCCAGCCGATCATCTCGCCGCGATGCGCCACGCCGATCCCGACCTCGATGCGGCGCTCATCACACTCGGCGAGGAGCAGGCGCATCTCGATTTCAATGCCGGCATCCGCGGCGGCGTGCGCCTGACCCATCCGCATCTTGCCGATGCCATCTACATGCAATGGTTCGGCCGCGCTACCGATCGCCCGTACCGCAAGCGGCACCTCAGCGAGGCGCTCGTGGCTGCAGTCGGCCAGCAAAATGAACTTCCCGAAATTCGCCATGCCCCGCTCTGGGCGATCGCGCGTCTCGCGCAATATATCGGTAGCCGGGGCGGCGATACCGATCCTGCCATCGGACAGCGCATCAGCGCAATCCAGACCGAACTCGGGCAGGTGCTAAGTGATGTCTATCGTGAGCGCGCCGATAGCGCGACACCGCTTGAAGATTTGCCGATCTGGGTTGCGTTGCGTGATAGCCTCGGACTGACGCTTACCCCCGACCCGCTACCGCTGCTCGTCGCGGCCGTCGATGCCGCTGAAGTGCCCGCGCGCGGCCTTCGCTTGTCCTGTCACTACCTGCTGACCGCCAAGGGTGACACCGAAAGCTATCATGCCTGCGTTGCGCGCTGCCTCAATCGCCTCATCGCGTGGCGCGACGTCGACGGCGCGTGGCGCGACTGGGTCCCGGTGGCGATCGACTTCATGCTGCGCGCCGGGCATGCACCCATTCTCGCGAGTATCGCCAGCCTTGTCGCAACCGGTACCTCGCTGCCGCGCATGCCTCAGCTCATCTTCATGCTGCGCGAACTTCCAGATCGAGCCGGACGCCCTATTCTCCTCGACTGGTTGCAGCGGACGCAGAGCAGCCAGCCCGGATGGTCGAAGCTGCTCCAACGGCTGCAAGATGATGGCCAGTGCAGCGATTCCGACGCCATCGCCCAGCGGTTCATCGCCGCCGCGCGCAACGACGAGCGCTGGGCCTTCATCTGGCTGAACCTCCTCGCCGGCAAGCGCGTCGACCGCTCGACGCTCGTAGACGAAGGCTTGAGCTGGATCGGCATCGCGCGCCCGGGCTTCGGGCAAGCCGCCAATCCGATCAATTTCGGCTG
Source organism: Sphingopyxis sp. (assembly GCF_019459305.1). Classification (GTDB taxonomy): domain Bacteria; phylum Pseudomonadota; class Alphaproteobacteria; order Sphingomonadales; family Sphingomonadaceae; genus Sphingopyxis. The sequence continues at coordinate 10,311 of NZ_JAIBES010000089.1, forward strand.
GGACCGCGTCTGGCAGCAATTGCTGGTCGAAACCTATAACAGGCCCGCTGAATATGAGCAGCTTCTTCAGATCGGGCTGGCGTGGATCCAGGATATCGATCCCGATCATAATGGTTGGACGCGGGTCTGGCCCGCGCTCTGGTCTCACGCCTTTGAAAGCGACGACCCCATTCTGCGCCGCGACCTACTAACCCTTGCTGAAAGCAAGCTGAGCCTTGCCAGCCCAGTGCTCCTGGGCTGGTCGCATATCTGGAATGCGGTCGTCGATAATGCCGAGCCAGAGATTTTGCCTTATCTGCTTCGCCTCGGCTCGGCTTTTCTGCGCGAGGCGCCGCCCGATCATTTCGGCTGGGGCTTTGTGTGGCAAAAGATGCTGATGCGGGCCGGCGACACCATGCGCCCCCAGCTGATCGCGCGGGGGCGGCAATGGACCGCCCTGCAACTGTTCGCTAACCCAAGTTGGCCATTCGTCTGGCGCGACATCGTCACCAGCCAGGCCGAGCCTGGCGATCCCCTCCTGCCCCTCGGACTAAGCTGGCTCGAAAGCCCCTTTGCCGAAACGATGGTTTGGCCGAACGTCGCCCTGCGCTTGTTGTCCGCCCGCAATCCAGACCTAAGTGTTCAGGTGCCCCGGCTTGCCATCCCCTGGCTGAAAGACCGCACCGATCACGCGATTTGGTACGCCCTGTTCCGCGAATGCCGCAAGGCTGGCTTCACCGCGAGCGAAGTAGCAGACCTGGTCGCTCATTTTACCCCGATCGTCGCCGACCCCGCCGCCGTAGCCAGCGCGCGCGGATGCGCGTGGGACGCGCTGCGCGCCCTTGGCGTGCCCCGCACGCTGCTCGATCCGCACGCGCTCGCAATCGTCCAAATGGCCGACACGCCCGAAGATATTCAGCGCAATATCTGCGGGCGAATGCTGCGGTCGACGACCAACAGCGCTCTGCGCAAGCCCCATTTCGATCATGCGCTTGGGCTCCTCGCGACGACGGACAATGTCAAAGTCTGGAACTGGCTTTGGGACTCGATGCGCGAGAATATGTCCGCGCATGAAAAACAATGTCTGTCGGATCGGCTGCCCGATTTGCTAAAGCGGTCGCCGCTCTCGGACAAGCAATGGGTTCAGTTGTTGCCGCGCGCAGCCTTTCTCAACCCCGCGATCGGCAAGGACGACGCTATTCAGGCGCGTGCGCTGCGCTGGCTCGCGGCCGCATCGGCCCAGCCATATTGGATCAAGATCTGGCGCGCGATCGGCGAACCCGCAGCGCCAATGACCGATCCGGCCCTGCGGCGATGCGCGACCGCTAATCTCAAAAGCGCGCTGCAGGAGCCGGCTTGGGCCATGCTTTGGCGTGCCGTCTTCCGCTTTGCGGAACCGGGCGAGCATACGCTGCTGGTGCAACTCGCTCGGCCCTGGCTCACGAATAATATGTCCGGGCGTGGTTGGCATTCCGTGTGGGATCTCGTCCACCAAGCCGAAGTGGCGGCTGGCGGCGACACTGGAGCGTTGAAGGAACTCGGGATTAACGCCCTCAAAGCGACCGCGGGGGCGCGGCGCTGGAGCGTCTTGTTTCAGACCTTGCGCCAACTCATGCCCGAGCGCCTTAACGATCAGGAGATCCTCGGAGCGGCCGATCTCTGGCTGTCCGAGCCGCGCGGCCCTTCACGCGTCTGGCTCGACGTTCTGCAATGGCGCCGCGCGTTTGGCGGCTCGCCATGGGACAATGCGCGGGCGCGCGACAATATCCTTCGCTGGCTGAAGGAAAGTAACGGCAATATGGGACCCTGGACGCGCATCTGGACTGATGTCGTCAAGACCATGCCGGCCCTGCATGCGGACGAAACTCGCGAACTTGGCTTTGCCTGGCTCGGCAAAGCGGCAACCTCGCATCCGAGTTGGCCCTATATATGGGCGACCCTCTGGAAGCTGCCATCGCGAGCGCCGCAAGACCGCCCACGCCTTCGCGAAATCGGCGCCAAGTGGCTCGCGGCCAAACCCGGCCATCCCCGTGTAGCGATCGTGGCAGACCGCCTCCGCGGATCAGCACCCCTCCGGCGGAAAGGAAAGACCCCCGGCGTTACCACCGGGGGTCGTTAAATGCCTTGCGGCCGATAATAGGAGGTTGCGAACACCCTCCGGGACTCTCAAGACGAGAATCCAAACTGGTTTCGACAAGCAGGAAGATCTTCGCACCCCGAGGTAAATTTGGACTTAACCCTTGAGGATGCTTTCCGGTGCTGCGTCGATAAGGGGCTTTTGTCGGCAATTGACGCTCGGGTCAATCGCCTTTTTGTCGCAACTCGGCGGCATTATAAACCATATTGGCTCCAGCGGTCGAGCGCCGCCAGGTCGCGGGCCAGCTGCGCTTTGTCATTTTTCAGCGCAGAAGCCCGAACAGCTGATCTTTTTACGCTCAGCAAAACTTCCATTGTTAATCAAATTCATCGAACTCGCTGTCATCGAATATGCTGGAACTTCCGATGTTCAGCCGCGCTCGCTCTGTCGGCGTGAACCCGAGGCTGGTGAGCAGTTTCAAAACTATTCCAGTTTGCCGGTTGAGCATCGCCAAATATGGTGTCTGAACAGCCATTCCATTCGGAGTTCGAACGAGCGCCGGCGAGGAGCGAAGCTTCAGCTCGTATTCCCGGGCAAGCGAGATATGCACGACGAGCATGCGCAGCAGCTCTCCATCCGCCTGCTCCAACTGACCTGGCGCAGCGTGCTTCGCTATGCCTTGCCAGATAGTCTTTTGCTGGGGCGTCAAATCGGACGGTATCCGAAGCCGACGTTTGACCTTGGTCGTGTCCCCAGCGGTGGTGTAGGTTCTGCCGGTAGCGAAGCTGACCGGACACGCGCTAATCGATAAAGCGCTGTAGTGTCCGGTCAGTTTCGCGGGTGGTCATCGGCGAACTTCGGTAAGCTTGTGTTGCAAAACTCAACTTACGGAGAACACCGATGACCAAGGATCAGATGGACTTGAATGCGCTGGTTGGGAAGAGCGCCGA
>NZ_JAIBES010000115.1 GCF_019459305.1 Sphingopyxis sp.
ACATGACCCTTGAGAGCGTCTCGGGATTAAGCGATAATGCCATCATCACGTTGCCCGCGATGGCAGCATGATCAACCCGGCTTGGCCGGAGATCGCTAAGGCTGCGCCGGCGAACCTACACCATCAAATGGGACACGACCCAGCGTCGGCCTTAAATATCTGATTTGGTGTGGCTTTGCCCATATTAGTGCAACAAGTCCGGTTTGCTGCCCGAGATTCCCCCGAATTCCGCCTTAAAATCTGCAACGGCGACCCGTTAATTGGCGCATGACCAGCAATGCTACACCATCGACCGAGCCGGTAGGACGGCTTCTGGATTGGCTGGGGCTCCGCCGTGGACAAGGCGCGCCCCCTGCAGGGAGGAAGGCTCCGCCCGACGGCAGCGGGACGCGTGACCTGGCGCGGCTCGCCCGGCACCAGCTGATCGGCACGATCACGGCGTTTCTGATTGACAATGACCTTGATGTTTCTCCCGGCAACCTGCTGATCGCCCACGCCGCCTTTTCAGGGATGAACCCGCCGCTGGCGCGCCAAATCACCGCGCGGTCGCTATCGGCGGAGGGTATCACCCAGCCATGGCTGAACGAGCTCGGCGAGCAGAGCGGCAACCGCGCCGACCATGCCGATCTCGACCGTCTGATGACGCGGCTCGAAACCAATCTTGAATCCTTTCAGGTCCACGCCAAGGAAGCGCGGACGGTCACCAGCGACTACGGATCCGAACTCGAACAGCATGTCGACGATTTGGAACAATTGCAAAAAACCGGGCGGATCGTGTCCAGCCTCGCCGACCTTGCCCGAGTGATGCTCGAACGCACGCGCACGGCCGAGGATAATATGCGCAAGAGCGAGGATGAGGCCAAGGCGCTGCGCCGCAGCCTCGAACGTGCCAAGCGCGATGCCGAGGTCGATTTCCTGACCGGCCTGCCCAATCGCCGCGCTTTCGAAATCCTGCTCGAACGTCATTTCAAGGAAGCTCGCGCCGCCTGCGAACCGCTGAGCGTCGCCTTTTGCGACATCGACGAATTCAAAAAGGTCAACGACCTCCATGGCCATGAGGCGGGCGACCGCGTCATTAAGGCGATCGCCGACACGCTGGCGCGGATTTCAGACGACCGGTGTCATGTCGCGCGGCATGGCGGTGAGGAATTTGTCATGTTGTTCCGCGGCCTGACCCCGACCCAGGCCGCCGAGCGGCTCGACGAGGCGCGCGAAGGCCTCGCCGAACGCCGCCTGATCAACCGCAAGACCGACGAACCCTTCGGACAGATCACATTCTCGGGCGGCGTCGCCGATGTCTTTGGCTATGGCGAAACGCGCGGCGCGCTCAAAGCCGCCGACGATGCGCTGTACAAAGCGAAGTCCGGCGGCCGCAACCGCATCGAACTCGCTGACCCGGCGTAAACTGAACTTCCCGCACAGGGGTGAATGCCGCGGCTAATGCGCGCCAGAGTGCCGTAGCCGCGGCATTCGCCCTTCGTTTAACGGCTCCAACGCGCGAAGATCGCGGTCGGCAGCAGCAGCCCCCGCGTTTCTTCACGCACCGCCAGCTCGCCGCATTCGACCTTACCGGGCAGGTCAGCAAACAGCTGCGCCAGCAACTCACCGATCGCCAGCGCCGACATGCGGACGGCATAGACGGTCAGGAACAGCGCGCGGCTGTCGGCGTCGAGCAATTGACGGCAATCGGTCAGCAGCGGCGCCAGCCCCTCCTCGAGCTGCCAGCGTTCGCCGGTCGGGCCGCGGCCGAATTTCGGCGGATCGAGCAGGATCGCGTCATAGCGCTTCTCCCGCCGCACTTCGCGCGCGGTGAACTTGCCGGCGTCGTCAAGGATCCAGCGCACCGGCTTGTCCGCCATCCCCGCCAGCGCCGCATTCTCACGCGCTTGGCCTACCGACTTCTTCGAGGCATCGACATGCGTAACCGACGCCCCCGTCGCGGCGAGCGCCTGGCTGCCGACGCCGGTGTAGCCGAAGAGGTTGAGGAACGCAGGATCGGCTTTGTCGGCGACCTGCGCGCGCAGCCAGTCCCACACGGGAGCCATGTCGGGGAAGAATCCCAAATGGCGAAACGGGGTGCATTGCGCCGTAAAGCGCGTCTCGCGCCACGCCAGTGGCCAGCCTTCGGCCGGGACGGGCTTGTTATAATACCAGCGCCCGCCGCCATCATCGTCCGACGCCGGGATAAACTCCCCGTCTGCGGCTTCCCATTCGCTGGCGGGCAGCGCGGGCGCCCACATCGCCTGCGGTTCGGGGCGGATGAAGCGATAGCGGCCATAGCGTTCGAGCTTGCGGCCGTTGCCACTGTCGATCAGCCCATAATCGTCCCACGCCTCACCGACGAGGGTGACAAGCGGCAACTGCTCAGCCACGCGCGGCTTCCGCCAGCACATAGGCCTTCACGGCGTCATAGTCACCCGGCAGCCGTTCGTAACGCTCTTCGCGGTCGAACAGATTGCCCAGCCTCGGCGGCAGCGACGGACGTACCCCGGTCGAACGCTCGACCGCCTCACGGAACTTTGCCGGATGCGCCGTCGCCAGCGTGACGACGGGAATGTCGGCGTCGATCTCGAGCGCACGCGCCGCGGCAAGGCCGACAGCACTGTGCGGGTCGATCACCTGCCCGCCATGCTCCTGCGCCCAGCGCAGCGCGAGCGCCATCGCGTCGCCGTCGATGCTCGCGCTCGAAAACAGCCCGCGGGCGCCGGTCAGCATGTCGGCGGGGATCGTCATCGCGCGATTGCGATCGAACTCGTCCATCATCGCGGCAATTGCGGCGCCGTCGCGGCCCGACAGGTCGAACAGCAGGCGCTCGAAATTGCTGCTGACCTGAATGTCCATGCTGGGAGTCGCCGTCGCGGTGACCGTCCCGGCGCTATAGTCGCCATTGGTCAGCGCACGGTGCAGGATGTCGTTGACGTTGGTCGCGACGACCAGCCGCGCGATCGGCAGCCCCATCTGCGCCGCGACATAGCCCGCGAACACATCGCCGAAATTGCCCGTCGGCACGCTGAACGCAATCGGTCGGTCCGGACCGCCAAGGCGGACGGCGGCGTAGAAATAATAGACGACCTGCGCCATCAGCCGCGCCCAGTTGATGCTGTTCACTGCCGATAACGTCAGTTGGCCGCGCGCCTCGTCGTCGCCGAACAGCCGCTTCACCATCGCCTGGGCATCGTCGAAGCTGCCGTCTATCGCGATATTGTGGACGTTGGGCGCCAGCACCGTTGTCATCTGCCGCCGCTGCACGTCGCTGACGCGGCCCTCGGGATGCAGCATGAAAATCTGGATATGCTCCCGCCCTGCCACAGCTTCGATCGCCGCCGATCCGGTGTCGCCGGACGTCGCGCCGACAATCGTGATGTTCGTGTCGCCACCGCTCAGGAATTTCTCGAACAGCTGGCCCAGCAGTTGCAGCGCAACGTCCTTGAACGCCAGTGTCGGGCCGTGGAACAGTTCGAGCAGCCAATGGCGATGGTCGAGCTGGACCAGCGGGGTCACCGCATCATGGCTGAAACTGCCATAGGCGGCGCGGCACAGCTGGCGCAGCTCGTCCTCGGTCAGCACGCCTTCGACGAACGGGCGCATGACGCGCACCGCGGTTTCGGCATAGTCGAGCCCCGCGAGCGCGCGGATGTCCTCAACCGCCATCTGCGGCCAGTGCGCGGGCAGATAGAGACCGCCGTCGCTGGCAAGGCCCGCGAGCGTGGCGGCACGAAAGTCGAGGGTCGGCGCAGAGCCGCGGGTGCTGATATATTCCATGGCGGCACAGCGCCTAGCGGGCCAGCCTCAAGGCCGCAAGCGGCGACGGACAGCCAGAAAGTAGATGATCAGCGCCGCGGCGGCGAACAGGAACCACTGCACGGCATAGGCGAGATGATTATTGGGCGTATTATCAGCCGACGGCACCGCACTTGCGCGCAGGCCCGCAGCGGGCGAGTCGGCGATCAGCATCGCCCGCGCGGGCATATCTTTGCCCGCCGCGCGCTCCATCACCGTCGGCTGGTCCGGACCGGGGACGATCGTCCCCTGCACGATCCCGCCGGTCCATTTCGGCGGCGTGAAATCGTCGCCGATGCCGACATCGACGAGCACCCCCGGGCCTTCAGCGCCGGTGCGGCAGTCGGCGATCATGCGAAAGCCCGCCTTGCCCTTCTGGTCAGTGCCACTGCGCGGATCCCAGCGCACGGGTTCGAGGCAGACGACGCTGCTTTTGCGAAACAAAAAGGCATCGGCGACCGGCGGCAGTTGGGGATAGGTGACCAGCGACGACATCGCCATGTTGCGCTGGTACAGTGCGACCAGCGCTTCCTTCTCGTTCTTGCGCTGGAGCTGCCACACCCCCAGCGCGATCATCACGAGCACTGCGACGATAACGACGATCGTCGGGATCAGCGGCCAGCGCCGCGGCGGAGGCGTTGCGGCATCAGTCATGCGGTTCGTCCACTTGTCGACCCTCGGCCGCTTGCCGCTGGTGCTCGCTCGCCAGCAGCGCGCCCTTGGCGACGCGCAGACCATAAACCACCGCGGCGGCGGTCAGCGGCACCCACAGCACAACGTGAACCCACAAGGGCGGCTGGACTGCGGCATCGAGCGCCAATGCGAGCGCAACGAGCAAGGCGCCGATGATCAGGGTCAGGAACGCCGCGGGGCCATCGCCGACATTGTAGCGGCCATAGTCGAGCCCGCAGGCTTCACATTTCGCGTGAAACTGCACCGGCCCTTCGAACAAGGTTTTGGCGCCGCATTCGGGGCAAAGGCCAAAAAGGGCAGCGCGCCAGACCGGCGGCTGCCCCTTTGGAATGATAGTGCCGTCGGGCAATTTAATGCGCGGCGACCGGCGCGCCCCAGCCACCCCAGACGTAAATAATGATGAACAGGAACAGCCACACTACGTCGACGAAGTGCCAGTACCACGCAGCCGCTTCGAAACCGAAATGCTGCTTGGGGGTGAAGTGACCCTTATAGGTACGGACGAGACAGACGATCAGGAAGATCGTGCCGACCAGAACGTGGAAGCCGTGGAAGCCCGTCGCCATATAAAAGGCCGAGCTGTAATTGCTCTGACCAAAGGCGAAGGGTGCTGCGGCATATTCATACGCCTGGATCGCCGAGAAGATCGCGCCAAGGATGATCGTTGCCCACAGGCCTTTTTTCAGGCCGTCGCGGTCGCCGTGGATCAGCGCGTGGTGCGCCCAGGTGATCGTCGTGCCCGAGCAGAGCAGGATCAGCGTGTTGAGCAGCGGCAGTGAGAAAGCGTCGATAACCTCGATGCCCTTCGGAGGCCACTGGGTAATCGCCGCGGCGCCGTCTTGGCCGAACAGCGAGGTCACCGCGCCATCGACATATTCGATCGGCACCGGGAACAGGGTGAAGTCGAACCACGCCCAGAACCAGCCGACGAAGAACATCACTTCCGACGCGATGAACAGGATCATGCCGTAACGCAGATGGAGCTGAACGACCGGGGTATGGTCGCCGGCATGCGCTTCGTTGATGACGTCTGACCACCAGCTGAAGAAGGTGGCGATCACGCCCATGAAGCCTAGGCCCAGCACCCATTTGCCGACGCCGCCGAAATAATCGTCGTGCATGAACATCACGAGGCCGAAGAACATCACCAGCGCGGCGAACGAGCCGATCAGCGGCCAGACGCTGGGATTTACGAGGTGATAGTCATGATGTTTCGCACCGGACATGGCGTTTTTCCCGTTTTTTACAGCCCCAGCATCGCGATTCCCCATCGCTCGCCGGCCTTGTTTGGACTCTGATCGCGGCCTTAGCTCGCCTTTTTACCCTCGTCTACAGGATGAAAGGTGTAGCTGAGAGTGATTTCCTCGATGTCGCGCGCGTCGGGATCGTCCATGATCTTGGGATCGACGAAGAACAGCACCGGCATCCGCATCTGTTGCCCCGGCTCCAACCGCTGTTCGGTGAAGCAGAAGCACTGAATCTTGGTGAAATATTTGCCCGCCTGCGTCGGCGTGACGTTGAAACCCGCAGTGCCGACGACCGGCTTCGCCGAGTTATTCTCGGCGATAAAGATCGCCATGTCGCGCGCACCGATGCTGACCGTATCGGTCGGATGTTCGGGATAGAATTTCCACGGCAGGCCGGGCGAGACATTGGCATCGAAACGGACCGATACAGTTCTCGACAGAACCACCGGGTCCGCCGCGGCGGCAACCGGATCGTAACGCTGCGTCGTACCGCCAAATCCGGTCACGCGGCAGAACAGGTCGTAGAGCGGCACCGCCGCGAATCCAAGCCCGACCATCGCGAGCGCCAGCGCCGATGCAAGGCTCGCGGTCTTTGCTTTGGGGGACAGGCGCGCAATCATGCGAATATCTGGATTTTGGCGATGGTGATGAAGAAGAACAGGATCGCGAGACCACCAAGCATCCACGCCATCATATTGGCGCGGCTGCGCTGGCGGCGGCGATATTCGACCTCGTCAAAGGGCTCGCGATTCGGATTTTCGGTCATAAAGGCCACCAATGATCGGCAACAACGGCGCCGAAGAGAATGAAAAGATAGGCAATTGAATAGGCGAACAGCCGCTTTTCGGGCTGCATCAAATCAGCGTCGCCCGTCTTGCGGGTGCCGACCTGAACCGATAGCGCCACGAACAGCGCCGACAGGATGACCGCGGTCCACCCATAGAGTGCACCGGTATATCCCAGCGGCCAGGGCGCGATCGCTGCCACCGCCATGATCAGCGCATAAAACAGAATCTGGCGCCGGGTCGATTTCTCGCCCGCGACCACCGGCATCATCGGGATGCCCGCTGCGGCATAGTCCGAGCGCATGAACAGCGCGAGCGCCCAGAAATGCGGCGGCGTCCACAGAAAGATCAACAGAAACAGCATGACCGGCAGCGGCGCGATGCTGCCCGTTGCAGCGACCCAGCCGATCAACGGCGGAAAAGCGCCTGCCGCGCCGCCGATGACAATATTCTGCGGCGTCCGCGGCTTCAGCCACATTGTATAGACAAAGACGTAGAAGAGGATCGACGCCGCCAGCAGCAGCGTCGCCTGCCAGTTCGACGCGAACAGCATCAGGAACAGCGAGAATGCCGCGAGGCCAATCCCGAATTGCAGCGCCGTCTGCGGGTCGAGCCGCCCGGCGGGCAGCGGCCGTCCGGCGGTGCGCTTCATCTTGGCGTCGAGACCCGCCTCATACCACTGGTTCAGCGCACCCGACGCTCCTGCCCCCAGTGCGATCGCGAGGATCGACGCAAAGGCCAGAACGGGCGGCACGCTGACCGGGGCAGCGAGCAAACCGCACAGCGCGGTGAATACCACCAGTGACATGACGCGCGGCTTGGTCAGCGCGAACAGGTCGCGCCAATCGGCCGGAAGGGCCGTCTCGCCGTGGGTGAGGCTTTGCGCCATAATAACTCCGGACCGTCACGCGGCCCCCCCCCGGCCCCCCCCGGGGGG
>NZ_JAIBES010000078.1 GCF_019459305.1 Sphingopyxis sp.
CCCCACCGCCCGCGCCGGGTCCGACGACAGCCGCATCACCGTTGAACTGCGCCGCGGTGGGCGCCCGGTCGATATCGTCGCGATGATCGGGTGATCGCACCCGTTAATCCCCCATTCGGGGGCTGTCCCCTATCGGGATGCACCGCTTGACGCCTGCGCAAATGCGTAGGAGGATGGTGGGCCGGGGTATATAAGACGGGAATTCCCGCCTGAGTGAAAGACGCACATGACCGACTCGACCAAAACGCCCGTGTCTTCGAAGCGCCGCTTTGCGTTGTGGCAGGGCGCCGCCGCGCTCTCGACGCTGGCGCTGGTGCCACTCGCGACCGGCGCAATGGCGAGCGTGGACAGCAAGACGCAGGAAGAAATTTCGCGTTTCATGGACGTCTATCTCGAAGTGAAATCGAACTATGTCGAACCGGTCGAAGATTCGAAACTGATCGAAGGTGCGATCAACGGCATGCTCGCCAGCCTCGACCCGCATTCGGGCTATCTCGACGCGCGCGGCTTTTCGAACCTTCGCACCCAGACCGACGGCGAATATGGCGGGCTGGGCCTGTCGGTGACGATGGAAGACGGCGTCGTGAAGGTCATCGCGCCGACCGCCGACACCCCCGCCGACAAGGCCGGGATCAAGTCGGGCGACTATATCACCCATATCAACAAGGAACTGATCTTTGGCCTGACGCTGGACGAAGCGGTCGAACAGATGCGCGGGCGTCCGGGCACCCAGATCGACGTCACCATCGTCCGCGAAGGTCAGGACAAGCCGATCGAGATGTCGCTGACCCGCGAGATCATCGACCTGAAGCCCGTGAAATGGGAAGTCAGCGGCGATGTCGGTGTGCTGACCGTCACCAGCTTCTCGGCCGATGCGACCACCGATATGCGCGCGGCAATGATGGCGGTCGAAAAGTCGCTGGGCAAAAAACCGCGCGGCTGGATCGTGGATCTGCGTTCGAACCCGGGCGGATTGCTCGATGAGGCGGTGGGGATCAGCGACCTGTTCCTGGAACGCGGCGAAATCGTGTCGCAGCGCGGCCGCCGCAAGGGCGACATCGAACGCTTTTTCGCCGAGCCCGGCGATCTGGCGAGCGGCGCACCGGTCGTCGTATTGATCGATTCGGGATCGGCATCGGCCTCCGAAATCGTTGCCGGCGCGCTGCAGGATCAGCATCGAGCCGTGGTGATGGGCGAGCGCAGCTTTGGCAAGGGATCGGTGCAGACGGTGCTGCCGCTGTCGGATACCACCGCGCTTCGCCTGACCACCGCGCGCTATTACACCCCGTCGGGACGTAGCGTGCAGGAGGGCGGAATCGAACCCGACATCCGCGTCCCGCAGATTTCGGACCCCGATTATGCATCGCGGCCGAAATTCCGCGAAAGCGACCTGCGCCGTCACCTGATCAATGAGAAGAAGGTCGACGACGGGCTGATTGAAAAGGACGAGAAGGTCGATCCGCGCTTCAACGCGACCGCAGCGGAGCTCAAGGCCAAGGGGATCGAGGATTTCCAGCTCCACTATGCGTTGCAGACGATCGGGCGGATCAGCCCGACCGCGCCGCGCATGGCAGCGCAGGCGACCAAGCCGGGCGCTAAGCCCGCGCGCCGTAACTAAGGGTTCGCCGGCATGTTGAAATCGCGCCTTGGTGCGCCGATCGCCGCGCTCGCTGCGCCGCTGCTGCTCTATGGCGGCGCGCTGGTGTCACAATTTGGCTTTGGTCTGCACCCCTGCGAAATGTGTTACTGGCAGCGCTGGCCGCACCAGGTGGCGATCATACTCGCGCTGCTTGCGCTGTTGCTGCGCGGCAATGACAAGGCCATGCGCGCGCTGACGATGCTCGCCGCGCTCGCCATCGCGGTCTCGGGCGTAATCGGCATCTACCACGCCGGGGTCGAATATGGCTTTTGGGAGGGTCTGACCACCTGCGCGACCGGCAGCGGCGGACCTGTATCTCTCGACGCGATCATGAACGCGCCGCTAATCCGCTGCGACACCGCGCAGTGGACACTGTTCGGCATTTCGCTCGCGGGCTTCAATGCGATCTTTTCGCTCGGCGCCGCGGCGCTCGTCTTGACCTTGCTGCGCCGTCGGCCCACATCGGCGGCATGAGTCAAGCCGATAAAAACGCAGCGATGATCCGGGTCGATCAGGCCGGCGAATATGGCGCGACGCGCATCTATGCGGGGCAGCTCGCGGTGATGGGCGACCGCCATCCGATGGCACGCGAGATTGCGCATATGGCCGAACAGGAAGAGCGCCACCGCAAATTTTTTGACGACATGATCGCCAAGCGCGGCGTGCGCCCGACCGCGCTCCAGCCGTTCTGGAAAGTCGCAGGCTTTGCGCTGGGTGCGGTAACCGCCGCGATGGGACCGCGCGCCGCGATGGCCTGCACCGCCGCGGTCGAGACAGAAATCGATCGCCATTACCGGGACCAGCTCGATGAACTCGGCGACAGCGACCCCGAACTCAGCGCCGCGGTCGCCGATTTCCGCGCCGAAGAACTGGAGCATAAGAACACGGCGCTCGCCGCGGGCGCCGAAAGCGCGCCGGGTTACCCGGTGCTAAGCCTCGCGATCCGCGCCGGTTGCCGTGCAGCCATCGCGCTGTCGAAGCGTATCTGATAGTGATCAGGCCCACGCATCCGTTCATGACCGATGCAGGGTCGCAGTGCCAAGCCGCACTAAATAAGACAAAGGAATATCCGATGACCCGCCTGCCCCTGTTCGCGCTGATCCTCGCCGGTAGCGCCCTCTCGGTACCCGCCGCGGCGCAGCAGACGGTGGTCGAGGGCGAAAAGGTTAACCAGGTCGTCGTTTATGGCGACGATCAATGTCCGAAGGGTGCCGACGACGAAATTCTGGTCTGCGCCAAGCTTCCTGAGGGCGAGCGCTATCGCGTCCCCGAAATGCTGCGCGGCAATCCGCTCGACGTGCGCAACGAAGCATGGGCGAACAAGGTCGTCGCGGTGGAGCGCATCGGTCGTTTCGGAACCGACAGCTGTTCGCCGACCGGGCTGGGCGGCTTTACTGGCTGTACGCAGGCGCTGGTCGCAGGCGCCAAGGCTGAGCGCCAGGCCGCCGACAAGACGGACTGGCAGGCGATGATCGCCGATGAACGCGCCAAACGGCTTGCGGGCATCGATTCGGCATCGGACGAGGTTGAAGCCGCGGTGCTGGCCGAAGAACGCGCGCTGGCTGAACGGCAGGCTGCCGCCGCGGAGCTGGAGCGGCAGGCGAGCGGTCAGGCACCGATGCCGACCGCACCCGATGAAGCTGACGCCGAACCGCTGCCGGTTCCGCCGCAAGGCTGACGCTTTATATCGTCATTGCAAGCGAAGCGAAGCAATACAGGGCGGTCTACCCTCACTCTGGATTGCCGCGTCTCTTCGCTCCTCGCAATGACGGGGCGTTCAGATCAGCTCAATTCAGCAAATATTGTTTCCAGAAAAGCAGCGACGACCAGAAATTATAGTCGGCATTTTCTTTCTTCGCGAAGCCATGCCCTTCGTTGGTCCCGACAAGATGCCACGCTGTGCCGCCATTCTTGCGGATCGCGGCGACGATCTGGTCGGCCTCTGACGCGGGAACGCGCGGGTCGTTAGCGCCGGTGACGACGAACAGCGGTTTCTTGATGTCGGAAACGCGCGTCAGCGGCGAAATTTCCATCAGCTTCTTGCGCTGCACGGGATCGCGCTCGTCGCCATATTCGACGCGGCGCAGGTCGCGGCGATAATCCTGGGTGTTTTCCAGGAAGGTCACGAAGTTCGAAATCGCGACGACGCACAGATTAGCACGCAGTTTGTCGCCATAATGGGTCGCGGCGGCATAGCACATATAGCCGCCATAGCTGCCGCCGGTCAGCCCGAAGCGCGCTGCGTCGAGCGTCTTGTCCTTGGCTAGCGCATCGATAAACGCGCCCATATCCTTGACGCTGTCCTCGCGCTTGAATGGCCCGTTGTCGAGACTGACAAAGGTCTTGCCATAGCCGGTCGAGCCGCGGACGTTGGGATAGAAGAGCGCGATCCCCATTTCGTTCAGCATATAGTTGCTGCGGCCCATGAAGCCGGGCCGCGACTGCGCCTCGGGACCGCCATGGACGCTCATAATCAAGGGCCGCTTGCCGGGGAATTTCGCCGGATCGGGGCGATAGAGGAAGCCCGACACCTCAAGCCCGTCAAAGCTTTTGACCTTCACCAACTCGGGTTCGACATTCTCGGAGACGTCGAGCCCGCCCGTCTCGCTTTCAGTCCAGCGCGTTACCGCCAGCGTGTTCGGATCGACGCTGAACGCATCGGCGGCGCTGCGTGCCGAGGTGAAGGTGATGCCGATCTCGCCCCATGGCGCGATCTCCAGCCCGCCGATGATCCCGGCGGGCAGCTTGTCGACCGTCCGCACCGTTCCGGTCTTTGGATCGAACAGCCGCAGTTTCGCCATGCCCGCCTCGTTGACCACATAAGCGATAAAGCTGCCGTCATCGGCGATGTCGAAGGTATCGACGTCCCATTTTTCGGCCGGTCCCTTCGGCGTGAACTTGCCCGTCGCCGGGTCGAGCGTGCCGAGCCGCTGGAAATCGCTGCCCTCGTCGCTGGTCATCCAAATCGTGCCGTCGGGGGCAAAGCTCGCCCCGCCGAGCGCCACCGTCTTGCTATGGTCACCGATCGGCGTCATCGCGCCGCTGGCCAGATCGAGGCGGAACAGGTCGGCTTTCTGCACCGACGTATATTTGCCAACCAGCGCCCAACTCTTGTCAGGCGTGAAATCGAGCAAGCCCCAGCCCCCGCCCTCTACTTCCGCGACCATGCGGCGCGTCTTGGGATCGCGCGGGTCCATCACATAGATGTCGCTGTCGCGGCCGTTGCGCAGCGTCGAGGTAAAGGCGACGAGCTGGCCGTCCTGGCTCCACGCGTTGAGCCCGTTGCGACTCTTGCCATCGGTGAGCAGGTCGAGCCGCCCGTCCTTCATGGCGTAGATTTGATAGAATTCATTGCCGCCGATGTCCTTCTGGACCAGCATCACATCGGCCTTCTTTGGTGCCCATCTACCCGACCCGACCGGCTCGGCTTCGAAAGTGATCTGCTTGCGCGCGCCCATCGGCATCGCGACGCGGTGCAGCTGCGCTGTGTTGCCGAAGCGGGTCGCGATCAGCATCGATTTGTCGATCGGGTTCCAGCCGACGAAACCGGCACCGCGGTTCTCCATATAGGGCCGCGTTGCCGCCGCCAGCTCGACCGGCACTTCCGGCACCCCGTCGGCGATCAGCGCCGCGGGTTTGGGTTCGACGGCGGGCTTGTCGGCTTCCGCAGCCGAAGCGGAAGCGAGCGGCAGGGTCAGGGCAGCAAGAAAGGCCAGATAGCGCATGATGATTTTCCCCGTGTTGCAATAAAGCAGATCCACTGGGACTAAACGCTATCAACGTTGCTGGCGGATGCAAGGCTTCGACCAACGACGCCGCGGCTTCGACCACCGTCAGCCGGGTTTTGACATCGATTCATCGACTCCTGCACGGTCTATCGCAGCAAAATCGCAACATTTTTGACGATCTGGCGCGATTTGGTTGCGAATCCGGGGTGAAACGAGCGGAATTGTTAACGAATCGGTGCCAACCTGTCTTGACTTGGGAATATTGGGCTGAAATCGTGGCGTTCTGGGAATCGCCAGCCTAAGGGGGCTGAAAAAATGGCATCAGCATTCGGACCGCGCCTGTGGCGGCGCACGTCACCTAGTGTGCCGGCAGCGCGGAGTCTTGGTCGCCGCATGACCTGGCACGCCGCAACTGCGCTGGTGGCCTTTGCTGCATTGCAGATCTGGCTGGTTTCGAGCGCAATCGCTGCGGGCGCTTCGTCGACGCTCATTGTCGTCGCGCTGATCGTCCTGCTGGCCCTCGCCGTTCCCGTTGCGCGCTCTACCGAGCGGCGCTGGTATCACCTGAGCCGTCAGGCGCTCGCCAGTTGGGGGTTGCATGCGCGCTTTCGCCGTGACGTCCGCCGCCTGTGGGTCGCCGCGCTGACGTTGCCCTTTTTGTGGGTCAGCGGCGCGATGGCCGCCACCGATGCGATCGCGGCGATCGTCAAGTAACCACTGCCAGCCAAGTTTGACGCCCTGCCGCCCGCCGTATAGGGCGCGGCAATGCTCACTGTCTCCGAAGCCCTCGATCGCGCGCAATTGCTGTGCGACGCCGCTGCCAAAGCCGGCGCCGATGCCGCCGACGCGCTGTATTATTGCAACGCCGCCACGTCAGTCTCGATGCGCCTTGGCGCGCTGGAGGATGTCGAGCGGTCCGAGGGGCAGGATATCAGCCTGCGCGTTTTTGTCGGCCAACGCAGCGCCAGCGTGTCGACCGCCGACATGGATGCGGGCGAGCTGACCAAGCTGGTCGAACGCTGTGTCGCCATGGCGCGTGAGGCGCCCGAAGATTCTTATGCCGGTCTGGCGCCTGAAGAATTGTTGTTCAAAGGCCCGGTTCCCGACCTCGATCTCGACGACGGCAGTGAAGCCGACCCCGCGGCGCTGCGCGCAGCCGCACTGGCGGTCGAGGAAGCAGCGCGCGCGGTCGCCGGAGTGACCAACAGCGAAGGCGGCAGCGCGAGCCATAGCCGCACCCGTTTCGCGCTGGCGACCAGCCACGGCTTTGCCGGTGGTTACGGGTCGAGCGGCCACAGCCTTTCGGCGAGCGTCATCGCGGGCGAAGGCGCCAACATGCAGCGCGACTATGGCTGGCACAGCGCGCACCACCTCTCCGACCTCGAAAGCGTCGGCGACATCGGCACCCGGGCGGGTACGCGCGCCGTTGCACGGCTCAACCCCGGCAAGGCGCCGAACGGCAAGGCGCCGGTGCTGTTCGATCCGCGCGTTAGCGGCGGCATCGTCGGTCATCTGCTCGGCGCGATCGCCGGCCCGGCGATTGCGCGCGGCACCAGCTTCCTGCTCGGCAAAGAGGATCAGCTGCTGTTCGACCGCAGCATCGTCATTCGCGACGAGCCCCATCGTATGCGCGGGCTGCGCAGCCGCGCCTTCGACGGCGAGGGCTTGCCGACCGCGGCGCGCAACCTGGTCGAGGACGGCAAGATCACCGGCTGGCTTCTCGACACCGCATCGGCGAAGCAGCTTGGCCTGACCCCGACCGGCCACGCGAGCCGCGGCGGTGGTGCGTCGGGAGTCGGCGCCAGCAATCTGCATCTTGCGGCGGGCAGCGTGACGCCCGCAGCGCTGAGGGAGGGCATCGCCGACGGTGTCTACATCACGGAGTTGATCGGCCACGGTGTCAATCCAGTCACGGGCGATTACAGCCGCGGTGCGTCGGGCTTCCTGATAAAGGATGGCGAAATCGCCGGGCCGATCGCCGAATTCACCATCGCAGGCAATCTGATCGATATGTTCGCGGCGCTGGTCCCCGCCAACGACCTGGAATTCCGCCACGGTACCAATGCACCGACGCTGCGCATCGACGGCATGACCGTCGCGTCGAGCTAAGGATCCGCCGCCAATGCCGGGCCGCAACCTCGAAGCCGCGATCGCCGCGACCCGCGAAGTCGGCGATATGGCGATGGCGCGCTGGCGCGGCGAGGGGCAGGCGGTCAATGTCTGGAACAAGTCGCACAACAATCCGGTCAGCGACGTCGACCTCGCGGTCGATGCGCGGCTGAAGGCGGTGCTCGGCGCGATGGTGCCCGAAGCGGGCTGGCTGTCCGAAGAAACCGCCGATAACGCCGACCGGCTAGCGTGCCGCGCGATCTGGTGCGTTGACCCTATCGACGGCACCCGCGATTTCATTCGCGGCCGCCCCGGGTGGTGCGTGTCGGTCGCGCTGGTGATCGATGGCGCGCCCGAGTTCGGCATCCTTTATGCCCCGGCGCTCGATGAATTGTGGGTCGCACAAAAAGGGCAAGGCGCGCAGCTCAACGGCGAGACGCTGCACGCCAGCCAGCGCATGATATTCGCCGGATCGCGCGTCCCCGCCGACGCCCTGCCCAAGGTCGACAGCGATCTGGTGATCGTCACCAAGCCAAACAGCATCGCGCTGCGCATCGCGCTGGTCGCCGACGACCGCGCCGATCTGGTCGCGACATTGCGTTGGGGGTTCGAGTGGGACGTCGCCGCCGCGGCGCTGATCGCGACCGAAGCGGGCGCAACCGTCAGCGACGCCTTTGGCGCGCCGCTAAAGTTCAACACGCCGCACGCACAGGCGTTCGGGGTGATCGCCTGCGCCCCGGATATTCATGCCTCGGTGGTCGATCGGTTGCACGATCGCGCGGTCGCCCTTACATCCCCATCCTGACGGCAAAAGCGCCGCGCAAACCAGCGCACTCCGCTTGACAATCGGCCCGACTCACCTTAGTTGCGCCTCCATTCCGACATCATGACCGGACGGCGAAGCGCGTAGCGTGCATTCGTGGTCCGTTTTTTGCGTTGGAAATCAGACGCTTTGAGATGGGGTCGATTGCCTACGGCCCTGTGGAGCAGGAGAAAATTACTTATGGCACGTATTGCGGGCGTCAATTTGCCCACCAACAAGCGCGTGATCATCGCGCTCACCTACATCCACGGTATCGGCCGCAAGACCGCCGTCGACATCGCCACCAAGCTGGGGATCGACCAATCGCGCCGCGTTCAGGACCTGTCGGACGCCGAAGTGCTGCAGATCCGTGAAACGATCGACGCCGACCTGACCGTCGAGGGTGATCTTCGCCGCACCACGGCGATGAACATCAAGCGCCTGATGGACCTCGCCTGCTATCGCGGCCTGCGTCATCGTAAGGGCCTTCCGGTCCGCGGCCAGCGCACGCACACCAATGCGCGCACCCGCAAGGGCAAGGCCAAGGCGATCGCCGGTAAGAAGAAATAAGGTTCGAGCGCGTCCATCCGGGCGCGCTTCCTTATTTCCCCTGCCGGGGCAGCGGCCATCGCCCGCCACCGGCCATTCAGGATTAGGTTAGGATTACATCATGGCTCGTGAACCGCAGCGCCTTCGTCGGCGCGAACGCAAAAACATCTCGTCGGGCGTCGCCCACGTCAACGCGACCTTCAACAACACGATGATCACCATCACCGACGCCCAGGGCAACGCGATTGCCTGGTCAAGCGCAGGCATGATGGGCTTCAAGGGCAGCCGCAAGTCGACTCCCTATGCGGCGCAGGTCTGCGCCGAAGACGCTGGCAAGAAGGCCGCCGAACATGGCGTCCGAACGCTGGAAGTCGAAGTCAAAGGCCCGGGCGCCGGGCGTGAATCGGCGCTTCGCGCGCTGCAGGCGGTTGGTTTCCACATCACTTCGATCCGCGATGTGACCCCGATCCCGCACAATGGTGTCCGCCCGGCCAAGCGCCGCCGCGTCTGATGCCTGCTTCGGATGCGCCCCATTTCCGGGGCGGCATCCGCTAAACTCCTAACGCCGGACAGATTGGTCGACCCCCAATTCGTCCCGCCAAAAGCAAAGGGAAGACCATGACTGTCAATATCCGGAACTGGCAGGAATTGAAGAAGCCCAGCAACCTGGAAATCAAGGCTGGCAGCGACGGCAAGCGCAAGGCGACCTTCGTCGCTGAACCGCTTGAGCGCGGCTTTGGCCTGACGCTCGGCAACGCGCTGCGCCGCGTATTGCTCTCGTCGCTCCAGGGTGCGGCGATCACGTCGATCAAGATCGAGAACGTTCTCCACGAATTCTCGAGCCTGGCCGGCGTGCGCGAAGATGTCACCGACATCGTCCTCAACGTGAAGCAGATCGCGCTCAAGATGGAAGGCGAAGGCCCGAAGCGGCTCCAGCTTTCGGCCACCGGTCCCGCGACCGTCAAGGCCGGCGACATCATGGTGTCGGGCGACATCAAGGTGATGAACCCCAACCACGTCATCTGCCACCTCGATGACGGTGCGACGCTGAACATGGAACTCGTTGCCGACACAGGCAAAGGCTATGTCCCCGCGACCGCCAACCGTCCGATCGACGCGCCGATCGGCCTGATCCCGGTGGATTCGCTTTACTCGCCGGTGCGCCAGGTCGCCTACAAGGTCGACAATGCCCGCATCGGTCAGGAACTGGACTATGACAAGCTGAACCTGACCGTCGAAACCGACGGCACGATCACCCCGGAAGACGCCGTGGCTTACGCTGCGCGCATCCTCCAGGACCAGCTCCAGGTCTTCGTCCACTTCGAAGAAGCGATGAACGACAGCGGCATGATCGGCATGGCGGCTTCGCCGACCACCGCCGACGAGTCGGACGTCAACCAGCTCAATCGCTTCCTGCTCAAGAAGGTCGACGAGCTGGAACTGTCGGTCCGCAGCGCCAACTGCCTGAAGAACGACAACATCATCTACATCGGTGATTTGGTTCAGAAGACCGAAGCCGAAATGCTCCGCACCCCGAACTTCGGCCGCAAATCCTTGAACGAAATCAAGGAAGTGCTGTCTTCGATGGGTCTGCGCCTGGGCATGGACATCCCCGGCTGGCCGCCGGAAAACATCGAAGAGATGGCCAAGAAGCTCGAGCAAGAACTGCTGGGTTAATCGAGATAAGCGCCCCGGTTCGCCGGGGCGCCGTCACAACGGGAATGGGTCGGCCCGCAATCGTCCTGGCTTGGGGTACCTCACACGGCCCCTCTGACAAACGAAGGAAGAAATCATGCGTCATAAATCGGGTGGCCGGAAGCTGCAGCGCACCAGCGCGCACCGCACGGCCCTGTTCCGCAACATGTCGGCGGCACTCATCAAGCATGAGCAGATCACGACCACCGTCGCCAAGGCGAAAGAACTGCGGCCTTATATCGAAAAGCTGATCACGCTTGCGAAGCGCGGCGGTCTGGCCAATCGCCGTCTGGCGATGAGCCGCCTGATGGACGACACTCAGCTGGTCAAGCTGTTCGACGTCCTGGCCGAACGCTACAAGGACCGCAACGGCGGTTACGCGCGCGTCATCAAGGCCGGTATTCGCGCTTCAGACGCTGCCCCGATGGCGATCATCGAACTCGTCGATCGCGACGTCGCTGCCAAGGGTCAGGATTCTGGTCCGGTCGAGCAGTATGAAGAAGATATGGCGGAAGCCTGAGCCTCGCTCTAACTAGACAAGATCAAGGGCGGCCTCCGACAGGATGGCCGCCCTTTTCTTTGGCGCCAGGCGGTTGCCGCCACGTCCGTCGATCACTCGTACACAATTGCACAGCGCATCAACATTCACGGTGTATTTATTGCAGCATGGCGAGTGAAATCAACGTCGGTTCGTCGTTCAATAATCAGGCAACCATGGACCTTCCGCAACAAGCACAATTGCGAACCGAATCCTTTGGCGCCCGCTTGCGGCGATTGCGGCGCTCGCGCAGGCTCAATCAGGCGGAACTGTCATCAGCGCTGAACGTAAGCGCGCCTGCCATATCGGGCTGAGAAAAGGGTCGAGCACGCCCCCGTCACGGCAGAGTAGCGGCGCTGGGTAAGATGCTCGGTGTAACAACTGCTGAACTGCTGAGCAGCGACGACCGCGAATTCACACCGGTCCTGCTGGCTGCCAGTCGAGCCGATATCGCCCGCATCGTCGGCGCCACGCCGGACAAGGTCCGGATCCTGATCGAGTTCTAAACGCTAATCGTCCGGCGCCCAGCCCGCACCACCACTAAAATAGGTCGGAAATCCGCTTGCCCGCGGCTTTAGCATCCTTACATATTGACGCACGATAATTACCCCGGAACCATGAGGATCGCCTTGCCATGTCCCGTAATGCCCTGTCCGCGCCGCTGGCGCTCGTCGCTCTTGCCATGACGCCCACCGCAGCGCATGCAGCAGAAGCCGCGGCGGCAGCGGCGCCAGCGCCGACACTCGCTTATCCCGACACCGCGCGCGGCGGTACGGTCGATCCGCAATTCGGCGTCAATGTCGCCGACCCCTATCGCTGGCTGGAAGATGATGTTCGCGTCAATCCAAAAGTCGCCGAATGGGTCGCGGCGCAGAACCAGGTGACCGACGCCTATCTCGCCACCCTGCCCGGCCGCGATACATTCAAGAAGCGGATGACCGAGCTTTATAATTTCGAACGCTTTGGCCTGCCGACCAAGGCAGGTTCGCGGTACTTTTATACCCGGAACGACGGGTTGCAGCCGCAGTCGGTGCTCTATGTCCGCGATGGGATGAAGGGCGAAGGCCGGGTGCTGATCGACCCCAATTTGTGGGCCAAGGATGGCGCCACCGCGCTTGCCGAATGGCAGCCGTCGGAAAATGGAAAATATCTGCTCTATTCGGTGCAGGACGGCGGCACCGACTGGCGCATCGTCCGGGTCAAGGACGTCGCGACCGGGCAGGATCTGTCCGACGAAGTACGCTGGGTGAAATTTTCGGCGCCCGACTGGGCAAAGGACGGCAGCGGCTTTTATTATTCGCGCTTCCCCGAACCTGAAGCGGGTGAGGCTTTCCAGTCGCTCAACGAAAATCATAGTGTCTATTTTCACAAACTCGGCACCCCGCAGAGCGCCGACGTGTTGATCCACGCGACGCCCGAAAAGCCCAAGCTGAACAATTCGGCGGCGGTGAGCGATGACGGCAAATATCTGCTGGTTTTCGGGTCCGAGGGAACCGACGCGCGGCTGGGCGTGACGCTTTATCCAATTGCCGCCAACGGCGTCGGCAAGCCGGTCACGCTGATCAACGATTTCGCGAATAATTGGGAATATGTCACCAACCAGGGGCCGCTGTTCACTTTCATCACCAACAAGGGTGCGCCGCGTGAACGGCTGGTGTCGATGGACATCCGCAGTCCCGGCAAGCTGACCGAGCTGGTCGCCGAAAGTGAAAACACGCTGGTCGGCGCATCACGCGTCGGCGACCGCATCATCCTGTCTTATCTTGGCGACGCGAAATCGCAGGCGGAGATGATCACCCTCGACGGCAAGAAGGTGGCAAACATCAGCCTGGCCGACATCGGATCAGCATCGGGGTTTGGCGGCAAGTCGAGTGATCCGGAAACCTTCTATGCCTTTTCCAGCTATGCGCGACCGACGACCATCTATCGGCTCGACACCGCGACCGGAAAGAGCGAGATTTTTGCCGAGCCGGAACTGACCTTCAAACCCGACGATTTCAGCGTCGAGCAGCGCTTCTACAAATCGAAGGACGGCACTGAGGTGCCGATGTTCCTCGTGATGAAAAAGGGGCTCGACCGCAGCAAGGGATCGCCGACGTTGCTCTATGGCTATGGCGGCTTCAATGTGTCGATGACTCCCGGCTTTTCCCCAACGCGGCTGGCGTGGGTCGACAAGGGTGGGATTCTGGCGATCGCCAACCTGCGCGGCGGCGGCGAATATGGCAAGGCGTGGCATGATGCCGGGCGGCTCGACAAGAAACAGAATGTCTTCGACGATTTTATCGCTGCAGCCGAATTTCTGAACGCCGAAGGTGTGGCTGGCAAGGGCCAGATCGCGGTCGAGGGTGGATCAAACGGCGGCCTGCTCGTCGGCGCGGTGGTCAACCAGCGTCCCGACCTGTTCGCGGCCGGACTGCCCGCGGTGGGGGTGATGGACATGCTACGTTTCGACCGCTTCACCGCGGGGCGTTACTGGGTCGACGATTATGGCTATCCGTCGAAAGAGTCGGATTTCAAGAATCTACTCGCTTATTCGCCCTATCATAACATCCAGTCGGGCGTGTCTTATCCTGCGGTGTTGGTGACCACCGCCGATACCGACGACCGCGTCGTACCGGGGCATAGCTTCAAATATACTGCGCAGCTGCAGTATGCGAAGGCAGGTGACAAGCCGCATCTGATCCGCGTCGAAACGCGCGCCGGGCACGGATCGGGCAAACCAACCGACAAGATCATCGCCGAAGCCGCCGATAAATATGCGTTTGCAGCGAAATGGACCGGGCTGAACGTCGAATAATGTCCATTGCGCTCGCCTTTACCGCGACCGAGCCCGCTGAACTCTGGGCCGAGGCGGGCGACGCCGCCGCGGCGCTGGTCGCGGGCGAGCCCGACGGTATC
The DNA here is from genome assembly GCF_019459305.1 of Sphingopyxis sp. GTDB lineage: Bacteria > Pseudomonadota > Alphaproteobacteria > Sphingomonadales > Sphingomonadaceae > Sphingopyxis. The sequence goes on from NZ_JAIBES010000078.1 coordinate 13,959, forward strand.
GCCAACATGGCAAATGTTGCGGCGCTGATCTGGCAGGCGATCCCGGACCTCAACTGGGCGGGCTTTTATCGCTTCGACGGGCAGGAACTGGTGCTCGGCCCATTTCAGGGCAAGGCGGCGTGCATCCGCATTCCGCTCGACAAGGGGGTGTGCGGTGCCGCGGCGCGGCTGCGCGTTACCCAACGCGTCGACGATGTCCACGCCTTCCCCGGCCATATCGCGTGCGACGCCGACAGCCGCAGCGAACTGGTGGTGCCGGTGATCGCGGGCGACCAGCTGGTCGGCGTGCTCGACCTTGACAGCCCGGTGCCGGGGCGGTTCTCGGCCGCGGATCAGGCGGGTGCCGAGGCGCTAGTGGCACGAATTTCGGGGGCGCTGGCGTAACACGTCGCCCCCGCAAAGGCGGGGCCGTAAGCGGCCTGTTGCTGCACCGTCGCGTAAACCGACAGCGGCCGCGTTCGGAGGCCCGTGACTCCGAACGCACTTCGCGGGGGCGATGGCGATTCTCGACCGCCGTCCACCAAATATCTCATCTGACCCAAATCGGGACGCGAAGCTCACGGTTAACGGATTCGCGAAAAGGCGCTGATTTTGCTAACAAGCTGTTAACCAATCGGTTCGGACCCAGGGATCAGGGAGTTAGTCATGCGCACGTTCGTTTTGTTGGGAGTGGCAGCGGGCTCGTTGTTGCTGGCGGGGCGTGCCCATGCCGAAGCGCCGATGATCGACGCGCGCGCCGCGACCGACCTGGCGAGCGGCGTGTCCTATAATCACGACCCGCGCCCGGCGCTGGACTATGGCGCGCCCGCCGATGCCGACGTGCGCGTCTATACCGGCCACGCCGATCGGATCCCCAGCGAAGTCGAATATCGGCGCGTGTCGGGTTACGACGCCGAGGGCCGCTGGACCGGCACCTGGAACGGCACCTATGAATCGGCCGACGGTCGCCGTTACGACGGCAGCTATGAAGGCACGGTCGAAGGCCATGGCGCCGGCTATCCGCCGCCGCATCACTATTACGGCGGCGGGTACGACCCGCAGCAAGACGCAGAAATGGAACGCCGCTGTGGCCGGGGGGGCACGGTAGGCGGCGCGGTTGTCGGCGGAGTCGTGGGGGGCGTCGTCGGCAACCGCATCGCCGGGCGCGGGGACCGCACCGCGGGGACGCTGATCGGCGGCGGCCTTAGCGCGCTCGCCGGTGCCGCGATCGGCGATGCGTCGGACAAGAAGAAATGCGAAGCTTGGTGGTCGAGTCGCGGTTCGCATCACAGCAGCAGGACATACCGTCATGGCGGCTATGGCTATGGCTACGGCTACGGCTATTACACCCCGGGCGTGGTAGTCACGACAATCATCACCAACGGCGCGCCGGTCGTCACCGAAACGGTCGAGACGACGACCAAGACCTATTATGAGAATGTGCCGGTGCGGAAACGCTACGTGGCGAAGAAAAAGTGGAAGCCCCGGCCCAAGCCGCGCTGCGTCTGCTGATTGCCCGACAGGTCTGGTCACCTAGGGTTCGAAGGCCCGTCATCCAAGCGATGGCGGGCCTTTCCCATTTCTGCGCTCGCCCCATCGTGCTAGGACAACGGTTCAGCGGCGCGAAAGCATTGACCGCGTAGCGCATAAGCATCGCGGGCCGGACCATCCTTTGCCCGCCCTTGGGGAGTATCCCTCGATGCGTACATTCACCAGCCTTGCCGCCGCAGTCGCGGTCGTCGTAACCTCGGTCGGGATCAGCGTCGTCCCCGCCGAAGCGCGGTCACGCCATGGCGGCTGGGGCTATCGCCATCATGACCGCGTCAGCACCGGCGACGTGCTCGGCGGCCTGCTGATCATTGGCACCATCGCCGCGATCGCCAGCGCCGCGAGCAAAGACCGGCGCGAGCGCGCGGCCGACTATCGTTACGACCCGCCGTATCGCGACGACCAGCGCTATGACCAGCGCGACCGTGACTATGTGCCGCGCGTGGAACAGGGCGATACGCGCCCCTATGGCAACGGTGACGCCCAGACCCGCGCCGCCGATGCGTGCAGCTGGGCGGTCGAGGCCGAAATGGGTGACGACGCGCGCGTCGACCGCATCGACGGCACCGAAGCCAATAACGGCGGCTGGTATGTCACCGGCACCGCGTCGCGGCTGGGCGGCGAAGTCCGCAGTTTCGGGTGCAGCTATCGCAATGGCCGCGTCGTCGATGTCAATTTCGGCTGAACCACTCCTCTGGATCAACAACTTACGCAGGATCGCGTCACCTTCGGGGGGCGCGGCCTTTCGCTTTGAAGCTGAACGCCGGCAAAACCGAGCCTGAACGCCAGATAAGCGACGGGTTCAGCACCGCGTCACCCCCGAATCGGTAGAACATCTCCAACAGGCCGCAACGCTGCCGCCTGCGCCTGAAGGAGACCGAACCATGGCTATCAAGACTAACCTGACCAAGGCCGCGATTGGTGCGGCCACCGCTGGCGCGATGTTGATGAGCGCCGCGCCTGCCGCTGCCCGCGACCGGTATGATCGCGACGGAATCACCGCGGGCGAAGTGATCGCCGGCGCCGTCGTGCTGGGCGGCCTTGCCGCCATTTTGTCGAGCGGCAACAACGACCGCTATGACCGTTACGACGACCGTTATCGCGGTCGCTATAACGACGCACGCTATGGTTATGGCTATGATTACAACCGCTATGGCAACAGCCGCAGCGCCGTGAACCAGTGCGTGAACGCGGTCGAACGCGGCAGCCGCCGCTATGGCAACACTGACGTTACCCAGGTGACGAGCATCGATCGCAAGCGCGACGGCTACAAGGTGAAAGGCCGCGTCGTCGTCCGCGACGGTTACGACGGCCGCTGGGGTCGTGGTGGATATTACGACCGCGGCAAGTTCAGCTGCGACATCCGCTATGGCCGGGTGCAGAACGTGAAATTCTCTGGCCTGCGTTAATTATCCAGCCCCTCCCCCAAAACGGGAGGGGCTTTTCTTTGCCCGCATAACCCCGCATGAAGCGGGTATGATCAAACACAGCCTGCTCGCAGCCCTGCTCCTCGTCGCGCCCATGGTGGCGCATGCGAAGGATGCCACCCCCGCCGCCGACCCCGCACGATTGAAAGCCGACGTCGAAAAGCTGGTGTCGTTCGGCACCCGCCACACTTTGTCGTCGGCGACCGATCCGAAACGCGGCATTGGGGCAGCTCGCAAATGGGGTGCCGCCGAGTTCGGGCGCATTTCCAAGGCTTGCGGCGGCTGCCTGACGGTCGAGCGTATAGCCGATCGCTTCGACGGGCCGCGCGCGCCGGGCGGCGTGATCGTCGAAAATGTGCTGGCAATCCAGAAAGGCAGCGGCGATCCGGCGCATGTCATCATCATCGCGGGGCATATCGACAGCCGCGTCAGCGATGTAATGAATTTCACCGCCGATGCCCCCGGCGCCAACGACGATGCGTCGGGCACCGCGCTGGTGATCGAGGCGGCGCGGCTACTTTCCAGGCAGGAGCATCGCGCGACGATCGTCTATGCGCTGCTTTCGGGCGAGGAGCAGGGCCTGTGGGGCGGGCGTCTGCTCGCGCGTCATGCCAAGGAAAAGAACTGGCCGGTCACGGCGATGCTGAACAACGACATCGTCGGCGGCATCAAGGGGACCGACGGCGCCATCGTCGATAACCGAGTGCGGGTGTTCAGCGAGGGCATCCGCGCGTCGGAAGATCTGGCGGCGCAGCTGGCACGGCGCGGGATTGGTGGCGAGGATGACGGCCCGTCGCGCGCGCTGGCGAAGGCGGCGATCCGCGCAGGGCAGGAGAGCCCGGCGATCGGACTGGAAGTGCTGGCAGTGCGCCGCCCCGACCGCTTCCGCCGTGGCGGCGATCATTTGCCGTCGCTCGAACTCGGCTATCCGGCGATCCGCTTTACCGTCGGGATCGAAGATTATGATCATCAGCATCAGGATCTGCGCACCGACAATGGCCGCAAATATGGCGACACGGTCGACGAGATGGATTTTGCCTATCTCGCGCGCGTCACCGCGCTCAACGTCGTGCTGGCCAGCAAGCTTGCCGCCGCGCCGCCCGCGCCCGCCAGCGTCAGCATCGATGGCGCGGTCAGTTCGAACACGACGATCAAATGGTCGCCGGTGGCAGGCGCCGCCGCGTACCGCATTCACTGGCGCCGCGCCGACAAGGCGGACTGGACCGACAGTCGTCGGGTCGCGGGCGATGCCGCGGCTGAGCTGCTGTTGCCCGGAGTGATCGTCGACGATCACTTCTTTGGCGTGTCAGCGCTGGCAGCCGATGGCAGCGAGAGCATCGTCACCTTCGGCGGGCTGCCGTCCGCGCCCTGACCCATAAATATTACCGAACACGCTATACGAAAATTTACCTTCCTCTGTTACCGCAACAACGGGACCATCATCATCGGCCGACGTGGGGGTCGGGCGACAGCAATGGGTCGCGCCATGTCAATTCCCGAGGCTCCCCCAGCCTCACCTCCTCCGGACGAAAAGCGCCAGCCGCGCCAGTCGCGCCTTGTCAAAGCGGCGCTGGCCTGCACTCGCCTGGGAAAATTCGACGTCACGATCCGCAATGTGTCCGAAACTGGCATCGGCGGGCAGGCACCTGGAGCGCTGCATATCGGTGAACGAATCACGGTGTTCCTGCCCGGGCACGAGCCGATGCTGGGCACGGTGCGCTGGGTCGCGGGCAACCGTTTCGGCATCCAGACCGACCGCCCGGTCGAGTCGACGCGCCTGCGCGCCGCGCATGGCAGCGGGGCCGCGCCTGCCGAGCATATCGCGGGATTCGAGATTGTACCGCCGCCGATAGCGCCGGCGCGGCGCCCGGGGTTGGTGCTGGGAAGCGCGCAGCCGGCGCATTTCGGGCGCAGTGTGTGGCAGAGCAAGCGACAATAGGGAGTTTCTAGACGTTCCCCCTCCCTTCAGGGAGGGGCCAGGGGTGGGCGCGAGCGGTAGCGAGCCGAGGAAGAGCGCCGCCTTCGCCGGCTACCTACCCCCGGCCCCTCAGTAGCCGGGAGGGGAAAAGAGGTGACCGCTGCCCGCAACCCCGATCGCCAAAAGAAAACCGGCGCGGATTTCTCCGCGCCGGGGTGCCGCGGTAAAAAAGTGTGAAGCGAAGCGTCAGGCGCCGCGGCGCCCCTCATTACCCACATCGTCGATGTCACGCAGGGCATAACCGCGGCCCC
>NZ_JAIBES010000090.1 GCF_019459305.1 Sphingopyxis sp.
GGGGGGGTTGGTTGGCGGCCCCGCGCGGGATGCCGCCTACCCACTCGTCCCCCTGGGCGTGGGCGGTGCCCCCGCCGACGGCCCCCGCCAGCACCAGCACCGCATTGTTCGGGCCGTAATTATCGGTGAACCACTTCTTCACATCGTCGAGGCTCGCCGAATTGAGGTCGGCCATCGAACCGATGGTGCTGTGGTGATAGGGATGCCCCTTGGGGAACAGGTTCTCGAAAATCTCGTAGCGCAGCAGGCCATAGGGGTTGTTGTCGCCCTGGCGCTTTTCGTTCTGGACGACGCCGCGCTGGTTATCGAGCTTTTCCTGCGTCACCGCGCCGAGCAGATGCCCCATGCGGTCGCTTTCGAGGAAAAGCGCGCGGTCGAGCGCGCCGGTCGGCACCGTCTCGAAATAATTGGTGCGGTCGACGTTGGTCGTGCCGTTGCTGTCGGTTGCGCCGACCTGTTGCAGCGGTTCAAAGAAATCGCCGGGGGCGTTCTCCGACCCGTTGAACATCAGATGTTCGAACAGGTGGGCAAAGCCCGTCTTGCCCTTGGGTTCATGCTTCGACCCGACGCGGTACCATACCGACACCGCGACGACGGGCGCCTTGCGATCCTCGTGCACGATCACGCGCAGGCCGTTGTTGAGGGTGAAGGCCTCGTAGGGAATGTCGACCGCCTTCACCAGATCGGCGATCGGCGCCGGATCGGCGGCCTTGGCCTTGGCGAGCGCGGGGCCGGCGGCGACGAGCGAGGTGGTCACCGCCAGAGCAAGGGCGAAACGATGGAAACGTGGCATGGGCATCCTCTGGGATAATTGCGGCAGACGCGGGATGGCCTGCTTACGACCGGGTACCGGACGGCACTGTATCAACGGTCTAGGACAGGCTTTCGCAGCTTTCAAGGCCGATAGAAGCGCGCCCCGCTGGCTTTCAGCGCCGCTGGATCGAACAGCACGGGTTTCAGCTGATGGCGCACGAACAGCGGCGCCTGATCGTTATAATGCGGGCTTTCGGGCCGCGTCGTCGCCGAACCAAAGGGCTGGATCGATTTCGAGCGGACCCGCCCCTGTTTGTCCCAGGTCATGAACATGATGAAACTGTCGCCGTGGCGCACCTTCAACCGTCCGTCGGGTTCGGCATCCCACAGGGTCGACGCGCGCACTGTATCATTGCCGCCATCAAGCGGTAGGTCGATTCGGTAGGCGCCTTCCCCATGGCGCAGCCGCAGGACGGTACCAAGTTTGGGGTCGAGCCCGCCAAAATGTGTCTGCAAATGCGTCACGGTCTCGGCCAGCACTGTGCGGGGATCGGGACCGGCCCGGCGCTGGTAATGGCGGCCGTTCGCGGGGCGCAGCACCATCAGCGCCAGCGCATCGCCCTTCCCCTTGCCGTCGAGGTTCCAGTCCCAGCGGCGCAGCAGGTTCTGCGCGTCGACCAGGGCCGGGTCGTTCTTGACGTTCAGCGCCAGCAAGCGATCCATCCACGCCTTGGCGTAACCGGTCTTTGCATAGGCCGTGTCATATTTGATCGCCTTTAGTCGCGCCTCGTCGATCTGGCCCGATGCTTCGAACAGGTCGATCAGCCGCGTCGCGCGATTGGTCATGTCATCCTCGACCCCGAGCAGCGGCGAGAAGGCCGCCGCGTCGAGTTCGTCGCCCGGTCCCGCTGCGACCCACGGCGTGTTGTTGGCGTTCATCACATAGCCCGAGCGCGGATTGACCAGCGCCGGGCCGCGGTCGAACGGCAGCGTTTTTGTCCATAGCGCCGCCGATGTGTCACCCGGCAGTAAGCCGCGCCAGTTGAACCCGTCGGGTCGATCGGGGAACATCGCGTTATAGAACAGGGCGATATTGCCCTTGGCATCGGCGTAGATGAAATTGGTCGCGGGCACGCCCTGACCCGCCATCGCAGCGCGCCATTCGGTGAAATTCTTTGCCTTGTTCAGCCGGTAATATTGGGTGACCATCGCCGACTGGTCGATGCCTGCGTAACGGATCGCAAAGGCACCCTTCTCATTCTTGACCACCGGGCCATGGACCGAGCGATAGATGGTGCGCGGGATCGGCAGCACGAACGGACCGAACTTTACCTTCAGCCAGACGCTCTTTTCTTCCAGCGGCCGCCACGCGCCGTCGTAGCGATATTGGTCTCTGTTCTCATTCAGCACGAGCTTGTACACATCGATCAGGTCGGGTCGATTGACCGTATTGGTCCAGCCGAGATATTTGTTATGCCCCAGGAAAGGATAGGGCGAGCCGGGAAAGTTCGCGCCCGCGAAATCCCAGCCTTCCTCGCTATGGACCACCAGCTCGTACCAGGCGACGCCGCCGGTCCACGGCTGGTGCGAGTTCGACACCAGCCGGGTCTCGCCATCGGTCGAGCGCGCTGGCGCCACTGCCATCGCGTTCGATCCGTTCGACGCCGGGTCGCTGCCCACCGGCGTGTCAGCTCGCGGCACGATCTTGCCCGTCGCGTCGAGCGCCGGACCGCCCTCGCGATTCAGCGGCTTGCCCTCGACCAGCGATCCGAGCACCGAGTCGAGCCCGAAGAAAAAGGGCGAGCGCAGCACAAAGCCCGCGACGACATCTTCGCCGGTCACCGGGAACAGCCCCGACAGTCGCACTTCACCGGGATGCTTGTCGGCGTAACGGTTGAGTCCCGCCGCATAAGCGGTGAACAGCGCTTTCACATCGGCGGGCAGGCGCGGCCAGTCGCGCGCGGTCGTCGCGCGGACATCGAGCAGCGCCGCGGCATAATCGACCTTCGCACCATCCTCACCCAGCATCGCCCCGGCGCGCCCGCGCGTCATCGCGAGCACTTCCTGCAAGGTCGCAAAATCATCCTCGGCGTGGGCGTAGGCGACGCCATAGGCGACGTCGGCGTCGGTTTTGCCAAAGACATGCGGCACCCCGAACTTGTCGCGCGCGATGCGGACATCCTGCGGCTTGAATGCTGGCGCAGCAGGCGCCTCGGCGATCAGCGGCTCCCAAAGCGCCAGCGACGCGGCGGTGACGATCAGCAACAGCAGAAATCCGAGCAAAATCCGTCGCAGCATCTCTGGTCCTCTTCATGCGCCCGATCCGCGCCTGTCTGACCGCCATGTCGTCCGATGGCAAGCGACTGTCGTTCGTCGAGCAGAATTTGCGAACTGTCGTCGGCAGGCTATGCAACATGTCATAGTATTAATCGGGGAATTTCCATGAATCACAAAAGCCTGCTTCTTGCCGCGTGCCTTTCGTTCGCTTTCGTTCCGCCCGCCTTTGCGCAGACGGTGACGGGATCGGGCGTCGTTCCCGCGACCGCCGCCAACAGCGCCGAACGCGCGATCGGCTTTGCGGCCAACGCGCCAGCGAGCGGCGCGCTCGTCATCATCATGACCGACGCGACGTTGCCGCCGCTCGATGGCGTCGCGTTCAGCGCCCCCGAGCGTCAGGCCGTGGCCGCAGCCATTGCGGCAGCGACGTTTGATGGCAAGGCCGGATCGACGCTGTCGCTGCGCGGAATCGGCGCGCATTCGCGCATCCTGCTCGTCGGCGCTGGCGCCACCCCGACATCGCTCGCCCTCGCCGAAGCAGGCGGCAAAGCGGCGCAGGAACTGAAAAGCGAAGCCCAGCCGGTCGTGATCGCGGGAGCGTTCGGCGACACGTCAGCAGCCGACGTCGCTTATGGCTTCGCGCTTGGTCAGTATCGCTTCGACCGGTACAAGACCGTTGACAAAAAGGCACCGCCGACCGGTGCGGTCACCCTGGTCGGCGCCGATCCGGCTGCGGCCGAAGCCGCCTTTACGTCGCGGTGGAAACCGCTGGCCGACGGCGTCCGCCTGTCGCGCGACCTTGCTAACGAGCCCGCCAACGTCATCTACCCCGAAAGCTTTGTCGCCCGGGTGCGCGAGGCCTTCGCCAGCACCCCCGGGGTCAGCATCGAAGTGCTCGACGAAGCCGCGATGCGCAAGCTCGGGATGGGGACGCTGGTCGGTGTCGGCCAGGGCAGCCCGCGCGGATCACGGCTTATGCTGGTCCGCTATCGCGGCGCAAACGCTCCTGCAGCGCCCATGGCGTTCGTCGGCAAAGGCATTACCTTCGATTCGGGCGGCATTTCGCTGAAACCCGGCGCGGGCATGTGGGATATGAAAGGTGACATGTCGGGCGCCGCTTCGGTGATGGGCGCGGTGCTCTCGCTCGCCAAATCGCGCACATCGACGCATGTCGTCGGCGTCGCGGCGCTCGCCGAGAATATGCCCGACGGCAATGCTCAGCGCCCCGGCGACGTCACCCGCACGATGTCGGGCAAGACGATCGAGATGCTCAACAGCGATGCCGAGGGACGCCTCGTTCTTGCCGACGCCAACGAATATGTCGCGCAAGCGTACAAACCGCGTGTGATCATCAATATCGCAACGCTGACCGGTGCGATCGTCGGTGCGCTCGACGATCAATATGCCGGACTGTTCGCGCGTGATGAGACGCTGGCGGCTAACCTGCTCGCTGCCGGGAAGGTCAGCGGTGAGGAATTGTGGCGGATGCCGCTGCACAAAAACTACGCCGAAAAGATCAAGTCGGACATCGCCGACATCCGCAACATCGCGCCCGGCCAGGGGCCGGGCGCCAGCATCGGCGCGCATGTCATCGGCTATTTCGTCGATGAAGCGACCCCTTGGGCGCACCTGGACATAGCCGGGGTGAATCAGGCGGACAAGGCGACATCGCTGGTCCCGAAAGGCATGACGGGCTTTGGCGTGCGCTTGCTCGATCAACTGGCGCGCAGCGGGGAATAGCGAACTCCGATCCCGTTCGGGTCGAGCGACATCGAGACACCCTGAAGGCGCGCGCGTCCGATGGACATCTTGATGTCGGTCAATGCGAACGGGAACGCGAACGGGTAACAACCCCTTGTGTTGCCAAATAGCAACACTATCTTGTCAGACAAGAAAGGGGCTGATCCTCCATGAACCTCGAAAAATTCACCGACCGCGCCAAGGGCTTCCTGCAAGCCGCGCAGACGATCGCGATCCGCATGAACCATCAGCGGATTTCGCCCGAACATATTGCGAAGGCACTGCTCGAAGACAGCGAAGGCATGGCTGCGGGTCTGATCACCAAGAGTGGCGGCGACGCCGCGCGCGCAGTCCAAGGCATTGACGCGCTGCTCGCCAAGGTACCCGCGGTGTCGGGATCGGGCGCACAAGCGACCCCCGGCCTCGACAATGACGCAGTGCGCCTGCTCGACCAGGCCGAACAGGTCGCGACCAAGGCGGGCGACGGCTATGTCACCGTCGAGCGGCTGCTGCTCGCAATGGTGCTGTCGGCGGCGACACCCGTCGGCAAAGCCTTTGCCGACGCGGGGCTCAAGGCCGACGCGCTCAATGCCGCGATAAACGACCTGCGCGGCGGCCGCGCCGCCGACACCGCAACCTCCGAAGACCGCTACGAAGCGCTCAAGAAATTCGCTCGCGACCTCACCGAAGTCGCGCGCGAGGGCAAGCTCGACCCGGTGATCGGCCGCGACGAAGAAATCCGCCGCACAATCCAGATCCTCGCGCGCCGGACCAAGAACAATCCGGTGCTGATTGGCGAACCCGGGGTCGGCAAGACCGCGATCGCCGAAGGACTCGCGCTGCGCATCGTCAATGGCGACGTCCCCGACAGCCTGAAGGATCGCCGCCTGCTCTCGCTCGACATGGGGTCGCTGATTGCAGGGGCCAAATACCGCGGCGAGTTCGAAGAGCGCCTGAAGGGCGTGCTCGACGATGTGAAGGCCGCCGAGGGCGAGATCATCCTGTTCATCGACGAGATGCACACGCTCGTCGGCGCCGGCAAGGGCGAGGGCGCAATGGACGCGTCGAACCTGCTCAAGCCCGCACTGGCGCGCGGTGAGCTGCATTGCATCGGCGCAACCACGCTCGACGAATATCGCAAGCATGTCGAAAAAGACCCCGCGCTTCAGCGGCGCTTCCAGCCGGTGTTCGTCGGCGAGCCGACGGTCGAGGATTCGATCTCGATCCTGCGCGGCCTCAAGGAAAAATACGAACTGCACCATGGAGTGCGGATCACCGACGGCGCGATCGTCGCCGCGGCAACCCTGTCGAACCGCTATATCTCCGACCGCTTCCTCCCCGACAAGGCGATCGACCTGATGGACGAGGCCGCGAGCCGCATCCGCATGGAGGTGGAATCGAAGCCCGAAGAGATTGAGACGCTCGACCGCCGGATCATCCAGATGAAGATCGAGGAATCGGCGCTGAGCAAGGAAACCGACGCCGCGTCGAAAGACCGGCTGGCAACCTTGCGCGCCGACCTCGCCAACCTCGAACAACAGTCGGCGGAAGTCACCCAGAAATGGCAGGCCGAGAAGGACAAGATCCACGCCGAGGCGAAAATCAAGGAAGAGCTCGATGCCGCGCGCAGCGCGCTCGAGCAGGCGCAGCGCGCCGGCGATCTCGCGAAAGCAGGCGAGCTTTCCTATGGCACCATTCCCGGCCTCGAAAAGCAGCTCGCCGACGCTGAAGCCGCGGCGGGCAATGCGATGCTGCGTGAGGAAGTCACCGCCGACGACATTGCCGCGGTGGTCAGCAAATGGACGGGCATTCCTGTCGATCGCATGCTGGCAGGCGAGCGCGAGAAATTGCTCGCGATGGAAAGCACGATCGCGAAGCAGGTGATCGGCCAGGACCATGCCGTCCATGCCGTCTCAACTGCAGTGCGTCGCTCGCGTGCGGGCTTGCAGGATCCCAACCGCCCGCTCGGCAGCTTCCTCTTCCTCGGCCCCACCGGGGTCGGCAAGACCGAGCTGACCAAGGCGCTCGCTCGGTTCCTGTTCGACGACGACAATGCGATGGTCCGCATCGACATGTCCGAATTCATGGAAAAGCACAGCGTGGCGCGGCTCGTCGGTGCGCCCCCGGGCTATGTCGGTTATGAAGAGGGCGGCACCCTTACCGAAGCGGTGCGCCGCCGCCCCTATCAGGTCGTGTTGTTCGACGAGGTCGAAAAGGCGCATCCCGACGTCTTCAACCTATTGCTCCAGGTGCTCGACGACGGGCGGCTGACCGACGGGCAGGGCCGCACGGTCGATTTCACCAATACGCTCATCATCCTGACCTCGAACCTCGGCAGCCAGGCGATCGCCGCGCTACCCGACGACGCGTCCGTCGAACAGGCCGAACCTGCGGTGATGGAAGTCGTTCGCGCGCATTTTCGGCCTGAGTTTCTCAACCGGCTCGACGAGATCGTGCTCTTCAACCGCCTCGCCCAGCAACATATGGGCGGCATCGTCGATATCCAGGTCGCGCGGGTTCAAAAACTCCTCACCGACCGCAAGGTCACGCTCGAACTGACCGATGCCGCGCGCGCGTGGCTCGGCCGCGTCGGCTATGACCCGGTCTATGGCGCCCGGCCGCTGAAACGCGCGGTGCAGAAATATCTGCAGGACCCGCTCGCCGACCTGATCCTGAAGGGCGAAGTGAAGGACGGTTCGACGATCAAGGTCGATGAAGGCGACGGCGCACTGGTGCTGATCGCAGAATAACCATCCGTCCCGGCCGACTGAAAAGTCAGCCGGGGCGCGGTTCAGCAAGTCGGGTCAGTTGCTCGAATTGACGGGGGCCCGCGTCATCGCTTCGGCGGTGTCGCGCGCATTCTGGTTGCCCTGCGCCCAGGCCTGCTTCCACTGCTCGTTGGTGCGGCACACGCGCGCCTTTTTCACCCATGAGCCGCTTTCCTCGATCTTGCGGCACTTTATGTAGTAGGGGTGGGTCATCGCCAGCCCCTCGTTATACGTCTTGATCTCGCTGTTCGTCATCGACGACGGCGCCTTGTCGGGCGGCGTGCGATCGTCGGCCGGGACGGCGGCCGCCGGAGTGGCGGCGAGCGCGAGTAGGGTAAGGATATGCAGCATCGGGAAAGGTCTTTCGTTATTGCGGCTGGTTTGCCGGCATCAGTTGTTCCTGGGGTTCCTGCGAATTGCTCCAGCCGCGCGCCAGCGTCTCCATCGAATCGCGCGCGTCCTGGTTGCCCTTGTCGGCAATCCGCTTCCACTGGAGGTTGGTGTTGCACACGCGCAACTTCCTGACGAGCGAGCCGATCTGCTCGATCCGGCGGCACCGGATATAGCCGGGGTCGGACATTGCAAGGCCGCTGTTATGCGCGTCGATTTCGTCGCCCGTCATCTCCGACGGCGTGCGCGCGAGCGGCATATCGTCGCGCGCCAGCACGGGAGTCACGACCAGCCCCGCCAACACCAAAAGCATCACCGTCTTGCGCATCGCTTCCCTCCCCGGCTCAGTTCGAATTGCCCGCCTTGCTCGTCATCGCCTCGGCAGTATCGCGGGCGCTCTGGTTGCCCTTTTCGGTCACCACCTTCCACTGCTGGTTGGTGTGGCAGACGCGGTTCTTCTTCACCAGCGACCCGATCTCGAGCGTCTTGCGGCATTTGATATAATAGGGATGGGTCTGCGCCAGCCCCTCGTTATACGCCTTGATCTCTGTCGGCGTCATCGCCGACGGCGGCTGGGTCGGCGGCGCGCGATCGATGGCCGCGCCCTCGTCGGCGGCCGCGGGGGCGGCGATCAGGGCGGCGGCGATCAACGCCGGGAATAATCTGGCCATGGGGTTCCTCCATGCCACCCGGCACGGGGCGGCGACATGGCTGCATCATATGTCCTTCCGACCGCCTTCGCCAAGCGGAAAATCGGCCAATGGCCGATGGTTGCCGACCGGCGCGCGCGTGTTGGTGACCCCCGTGTGCGGCGGGATGCGCGTGCGCGGTTTCAGCATCGAGAAAAAGGCGCTCGGCGCCCGCCCCGGAATCCGCGCGCCGGGAACCGCCGCGAGTGCTGCGGCGGTTGCCGGGCAGCGGTCGAGCACCGGCTGGTTCGGCTCGCCATATTCCCAAGGGAAGCAGGCGCCCCAGTCGAGCTGGCCGTCGAGCGGCGCCCAGATCGTATCGGGGGTGCCCGCTTCCATGCGCACATAGGGGCGCAGCGCCTCGCCCGGATCGTCCACAAGCGCGAGCAGTTCGGCGCGGATCGCGTTGGTCTGCGCTTCGATCGCCGTCATCCACGGGAAGTGTTGCCGGTCGAAAAATTCGTCGCCAGGCAGGAAGGGGTAACAGACCCCGGCGCATTCGTTGCAATAGACTTGCCGGCACCCGAGCGCGCTCGCGACGAAGGCGTCGCCGCGGCGGACCTCGGTTTCGGGCAATGTGCTGCGCAGCGGCGAAAGAGCGTCGGTGACCGCGGCGAACATCGTTTCGGCGGCCCCGCCAACGAAGGCCTGACCGTGCGCGAGCAACGGCGCAAGCGGCGTCGGCAACGGATCGAGTTGCTGCCCGAGCGCCACCGCAGCGCTCCACGCGGCGAGCGCGGCGCCCTTTTCCTCCAGTGCTTCGTGGCGTTCGGCCTTGCGAATCCACGCGATGACGTCGCGGCGATCAGTCGCGAGCGCGGCGTCGCACGGCGCGCGCCATGCCGAGGCAAGGTTTCGCTGCAACACGCCCGACGCCGGATCGGCAGCGACAGCTGCGGCGAAATGCATGGTCGCGGCCGCCGGGTCGCCCGCCTCCAGCGCCGCCACCCGCGCCGGTTCTCTTCGAACACCGGCGCGGGTGGCGATGTGCTGGCCAAATGCCCGATGCTTGCCATTGCCCAGTGCAATGGGCAAGGTCGATCGGTGAGCGCAACCCCTTCCGTTTCCCGCATCATGAGTGACGCCGAATGGCTCGCGCACCGCTACGATCCGGGGCACGACGCCTTCCATTTTCGTCGCGTCTCCCGCGACCGCCGCGCCGCCGTCCCCTTCCTCACCGACCTCCATCTCGGCGAGGAAAATGCACCGGCCATCCTCCGCCGTTCCGACTGCCGGGCGGCCGCGAGCGACGCCCGCGCGCCGCTGCATTTCCTCTTCCACTCTGCCTATTGCGCCTCAACGATGCTCGCGCAATTGCTCGACCAGCCCGGGGTCGCGACCAGCCTCTCCGAACCCGTGCTGCTCAACGATATGGTCGGCTGGCGGCGGCGCGGCGCGGCGCTCGGCGATCATGCGCGCGCAATGGACGACGCGCTCGCGCTGCTCGGTCGCAGCTTCGCACCCGCCGAGGCCGTCGTGATCAAGCCGTCGAACGTCTTTAACCCTCTGGCGCGCGGCGCGATGACACTGCGCCCCGATTCGCGCGCGATCCTGCTCTATGCACCGTTGCGCACCTTCCTGCTGTCGGTGGCGCGCAAGGGCTTGTGGTGTCGCTTGTGGTGCCGCGAACTGCTCGAGGGTTATCTCGCCGACGGTTTCGTCCAATTGGGCTTCGAACCGCGCGACTATTTCCGCCAGTCGGATCTGCAGGTCGCGGCCATCGGCTGGCTGGCGCAGCAACAGGCCTTCGCGGCGTTGCTCGCTTGGGCACCCGATCGCATCGCGACGATCGACAGCGAAACGCTGACCCGCGACCTCGTCGCGGTAGCCGCGGCGGCAATGGAACATCTCCGGCTCACTGCCGACCCCAAAAAACTCGCTGCGCACCCCGCGATCGGTCGCAACAGCAAGTCAGGTTCGGACTTTGCGCCCGGCGAGCGCCAGCGCGACATGGCCGCCGCCGAGGCCTCCTATGGCGAAGAGATCGAGCAGGTCGTCGGTTGGGCCGAAGTCGTCGGCGAGCAGGCGGGCATCCCGCTTACCCTGTCGCAGCCACTGCTGCCGCCAAAGCGCTGAGCCCGGCGAAGGGCAAAATGACATAGAAAAAGGGGCAGACATTGCTGTCCGCCCCCAATTCTTGCCGAAGCGCGAAGCGACTAGAACTTCAACTTCGCCGACACCGCATAGCGGCGTCCGAGCGCGTCGTACGTCGACGGGAAGGTATTGCCGCTGTTGAAGGTGGTCGAACCGATCGTATTGCCGACAACCTTGGGCTGGTTGTCGAGCAGATTCTGGACCGTCGCAGTGAACACCAGATTCTCGCTGACGTTGAAACGCGTCGTCAGGTCGAAATAATGCTCTGCCGGAATGCGGCGGAACAGCGGATCGACCGAAGCCGCATCGCCACCATCGTCGATGATCGCCTGCGGTTCATATTCGACGGCATCAATCCAGCGCCACAGCAACGACACATCGACCGCATCGAAGCCCAATGTGAAGCGGTTCGAGAACTGGAACTCGGGCTGGATCGAACCCGTGAACGAGCAGTTGATCGAGTAATAGCCGACGCATTCGCGGTTCAACGAAGCCGGATCGGCTGCGTTTGCCTTGAACTTCGAGCTGCGTGTCCAGTTACCAACGAACGACCAGTCGAGGCTCGCGAAGCCCAGATCGGTGTTGTAGTTCATCAGCAAGTCGACACCGTCAGTGAACAGACGACCGAGATTGTTGGTCGTACCGAACAAGCCGCCGGTGGTGGCCGGATCGCCGTCGAGACCGCCGGTGAGCGGGTTACGACTGATCACTGTACAGGCCGGGTCGCTTGCGCTCGACGCCGTTACATTGTCGAAACAGGCGTTGATGATGTCGCCCGGCAGCGGGGTGCCCAGCACGTCGTCGATCTTGATGTTGTAATAGTCAATCGACATGTTGAAGCGCGGCAGGAAGTCGGGCTGGAAGACCACACCCGCCGTCCAAGTGTTAGCCGTTTCCGGCTGCAGGTTCAGGTTGCCGCCCACAGTAATATTCGCCTGACCTGCCGTCGGCTGGGTGATCGAACCGATCTGGCCGGCGGTAGCACCTTGCGCAAGACAGATCGCACGGAAATCCGCATTCGCCAGATTGGCGTTGAAATCCGGACCGGCGGTCGTCGTCCCAGCGCAGGGATCGACGCCAAGGTTGGTCAGGCCGACCGTCTGCGGCGTGAACAGCTCACCGATGTTCGGTGCGCGAACCGCACGGCTGTAGTTACCACGGAACTTGACGCCTGCGCCCGGTTCCCAGCTGCCGCCGACTTTCCAGGTCCAAGTGTCATATCCGACAGCCCCTTCGATGCTGTAATCCGAATAGCGGACACCGGCTTCGAGGGTCAGACTTTCGAAGAACGGCTTGTCCTCGATCAGCGGCGCGACGATTTCGGCATAGGCCTCGTAAACGTCATACTTGCCGTCGATCGGCGGGGCCGCACCGCCCGCACCGCCGAGCTCGCCCGGGGTCTGGGCCAGCAAATCGGCAACCTGCTGCGCGCGATACTTGCGATATTCGGCGCCCAGCGCGAAGCCGATCGGGGTCACCGCGCCCGGCGAAGCAAAGCCGAGGTCACCCGAAATGATGCCGCGAACCTGAGCCAGCGACGTGCGGTTGGTCGTGCTACTGTCTGCCGAAAGGAAATCAGCCGCAGCGTCCGAAATCGAACCCTCCGGGCCGAAGATGTCAATCGGGACACAGCCGTTGGCAGCATTCTCGCAGACCGGGTTGGCCAGCGTGCCATTGACGAGCGAACCCTGGCGCCAGCGCGACTGCAGAGTGTAGTTCTTGATCGTCTGGATATTCTCGGACTCGCCATAGGCGCCTTCGATGTTCCAGTCGATCGTGTCGGTGATGCCGCCGCGGGCTCCGACGCGATAGTCGAAGAAGGTCGTCTGATAGTCGCTGATGCGCGGGCCGACTTCGGTCGTGCGCCGCGAAAGAGCCGTCGTCACAGTACGATAGTTCGGATCGCTGGCGTCGGTCGCTGCTGCGGCCGCGTCACACTCGGCTTCAGAGAAGCGCGGAGTATACAGGCCGGAGTCCGGCGTCGCCGTGTTGAACGCGCAGAACTGACGGCGCAGGGCTTCGGGCAGGAACGGGTTGTTGAGGTTGATGTCAACCGAACCGCCGAACGAACCCGACGGCGCGATGATCGTCGAAACGGTCTGTTTCGAGAACATGCCGCGCGCATAGACCTCGACTGCGTCCGACACTTCATAATTGGCCTGGCCATAGATATTGAAACGCTCGAACGGCGTCTGAAAGATGTTGAACGGGTTGAAGTTGAAGCTCGCGTAGGGCGCGACCGCCGAACCAGTTCCGTTGTCGATCTGACGCACGCCGCCGTTGCCGACAGTGGGATCAATGCTCGGCAGGCCGGTCAGTGGATCGATCGGGCGCGTACCCGAGAAACGCGACGGGATCGCGGTGCCCGAACCGAAAAAGGTGTTCGAATAGCTGTCAAGCGTGTTGTCCGAGAAAGGACGGGCGCCTTGATAAACCGGATCGGATTCCTGATAACCGATGCTCAGCACGGCGTTACCGCGGCCATCGTCGAAGTTGGCGCCGATGGTCGCGTCGATGCGGAAGACGTTGCCATCGCCCTGTTCGGTGATTTGCTGCGAAGCCGTGACTTCCAGACCCGCGAAATCGCGCTTGGTGATGAAGTTGACAACGCCGGTGATGGCGTCGGCACCATAAGTGGTCACCGCAGCGCCGGTCAGCGCATCAACGCGCTCGATCAGAGCCAGCGGAATGTTGTTAAGGTCGACACGGCCGTTGACGTCCGACGGAGCAACTCGATTGCCGTTCAGCAGCACAATGTTGCGGATCGAGCCAAGACCGCGAAGATCGACGTAAGAGGCGCCGCCGTTACCGTTATTGACGGCCGAACCGATATTCGGAACGACCCCAGGCAGTTCGCGCAGAACTTCTTCGGCGGTGTTCGACTGCTTGAGTTCGATTGCGTCCGACGTCGTCACGTTGACGGGCGTCGACTGCTCGAGGTTGGGGTTGCGGATCAGCGTACCGGTCACGACGATTTCGCCGCCGGTTGCCGCGCCATCTTCGGCGTCCTGCGCATAGGCAGGAGCAGAAACCAGGGCCACGCTCAGTACGAGCGGCGCGGCGCCTAGCTTCAGCTTGGAAAATTGGGTTTTCTTCACAGTGCAGTCCCTTGCTACTGGTGGATTGGATTACCCGAGCCCCTGCTTCGACGACACTTTGGCCGACGCGCAAACACCCTGATAGCGTGCGGAATGATCCTTCGCGGGTGGCGAGTAAAGGCAATTTGCCGACCAATCCGCCGTTTCAGGACGCATTGTGACGTATTTGCAACAGCCGTGACATTCGCTGAAATACTATATGGTTGAACGCCGCGTTGGCGACATATTGTTACACTGGAAACCAGGTGGTGCCGAGTGAAGTTCGCCTAGCCGCCAGTCGCCCCCGCCAGTTTTGCCGGGTCGAGACGCGCGTCGCGCCATTTAAGCCCCCAGTGCATGTGCGGCCCCGTCGCACGGCCGGTGCGCCCGACCGTGCCCAGCAGCTGTCCCTGCTTCACTCTGTCACCAACCTTCACGTCGAGCCGCTGACAATGGAGAAAAGCGCTGCTCAGACCCATGCCATGGTCGACGATCAGCAAATGGCCTTCGAGCGTAAAAGGGGTTTCTGCCGCCAGCGTGACGACGCCATCGGCGGGTGCGACGAAGGGGGTTCCTGCAGGCACCGCAACGTCGGTGCCGCTGTGATAGCTGCCAGGCTTGCCCTGATAGACGCGCTGCGATCCGAACACCCCAGACAGGCGCCCCGTTACCGGCCAGCGGAAACGCTGTTTCCAGCCGTCCGATTCGACCGGCATCTCGCGCGCTGCCGCGATTTGCGCTAGTTCGGCCGGGCGACGGCGCGCGAATTCAGCGTCGTTGGCGGCGCCACCGCGATAGGGCGCATTAATCCGCTCTATCCGCCACACTCCGGGTGCAACCGCGATGTCGCGGACAACTTTTGGCCCATCGGTAACCGTAGCCACCAGCCGCGCGACTGGCGCGGAATCACGATCGAAAGCGATCAGAAAGCCGCCACCCCGGTCCAGCGGGATCGCCTGCCCATCCAGCGTCAGCATTTGCGTCCCGCCCGGCGCCTGCCCGATCATCACGCCGCCCTGCTCAGCCGTGCCGCGCAGGACGAACTCGCGCGGCAGCGAGGGCGTGGGTGGCACGTGCGCCGCTGACGGCGCAGGCGCAGCCAGTTCGGGCGTGGCTATCGATGGGGTGGGCCGCGCGGGCGCTTCGCCCGGTGAAACGCAGCTTGCGGCAAGGGTCAGCAGAGGCAGGGCGGCGGCCAATCGCCTCCGGTATCGCCGACCCGTCATTCGCTGCGCGCGGCGTCCAGTGCGGCCTGCACCGAAATCGCAGCGGTGGCATAGGGTTCCTGCCGCGCGACCGACCAGTATCGCAGCTCGTCGAGCCCGATTGCCGCGTGCGTCACCGCGCACAGCACATGATCGCCGGGTTCGAGCACGCGAAAACCATTGGGGCCATATTGCAGGCGGGCAAGGCGGTTGCGGCTGGCGATCAACATGATTCAGTGTCCATTTGAGGGTCGGCAATTGCGGCCACTATAGCAGCCGAGCGCGACGGGACCAGCCCCGGCAACGTCAGAACAGCTCTCCCTGCCCTCTTTTGGTCGGTGGCGGCTTACGCGCCGGAGGTGGCGTGGACGGGGCAGGCGGCGGGACCTCGCTGCCCGCGATAGCCACTGGAACCTCACCATCGGCGAATTGCAATCGCAGGTGCCCGGCGTCGTGCGCACGGGCGGCGGTGGTGACGATCGCCCCACTCGCATCGCGCACCATCGCATAGCCGCGCGAGAGCAAGGCGCGCGGGTCGAGGCTGTCGAGCAGCCGCCCCAGCCCTTCGAGCCGGGCGCGGTCGCGATCCCATCGCCGCGCCAGCAATGATGGCCGCAGCGACCCGCCGCGCGTCGCCAGCCGCTCGGCAACCACCGCCAGGCGCTGGCGCTGACTGCGGTCGAGCCGGTCGCCGCAGTCGTCGAGCCGCTGGCGCTGCGGCGCATAGAGCGCCTCGCGCTTCGGCAAATGGCGCGCGAGCGCGATCAGTCGTTCGCCCGCCAGTGCCTGGTGCCGGTTCGCGGCGCCGATCATCCGGCCGTTCCACGTCGCGAGCAGTTCCTGAAGCTCGGCCCGCACCGGCACCGCCATTTCCGCAGCCGCGGTCGGCGTTGGCGCGCGCCTGTCGGCGGCATGGTCGGCGAGCGTCACGTCGGTTTCATGCCCGACCGCGCTGATCGTCGGGATGCGGCACTCGGCGATCGCGCGTACGACCACTTCCTCGTTGAACGCCCACAAATCCTCGATCGAGCCGCCGCCGCGCGCGACGATGACCAGGTCAGGCCGTGGCACCGCGCCGCCCGGTTCGATCGCATCGAAACCGCGAATGGCGTTGGCGACCTGCGCCGCGGCGCCGTCGCCCTGCACCAGCACCGGCCAGACGATCACATTTGTGGGAAACCGATCGGCAAGGCGGTGGAGAATGTCACGGATCACCGCGCCCGTCGGCGAGGTCACGACCCCGATGATCCGCGGCAGGCGCGGCAGTTCCTGCTTGCGCGCGACGTCGAACAGCCCCTCGGCGCCAAGCCGCGCCTTGAGCTTTTCGAACAGGAGCATCAACGCGCCCTCGCCCGCCACCTCGAGCGTATCGACGACAAGCTGGTACTTCGAGCGCCCCGGATAGGTGGTGAGCTTGCCGGTCGCGATCACCTCGATCCCGTCCTCGGGCCGGAAAGCCAGCCGTGCCGCCTGCCCCTTCCACATCACCATGTCGATGAGCGCATTATCGTCTTTCAGCGCCGCGTAGAAATGCCCCGACGCCGCGCGCTTTGCGCCCGACAGCTCGCCGCGCACGCGAACGCGGGCAAAGCCGTCCTCGACCGTCCGCTTGATCGCCGCCGACAATTGGCTGACCGAAAGCGGCGGGACATTGTCGCCCGGCGCCGCCTCGGCTAACAGGCGCGCCGCGGGGTCGGTTTCGGACGCCGGATCGGGAAAAGGGACTGCCATGAATATCCTGCTGGTCGGATCGGGGGGCCGCGAACATGCGCTCAGCTGGCAGTTGGCACAATCACCAAGCTGCGCCAAGCTCTATGCCGCACCCGGCAATCCGGGGATCGAGGCGCATGCCGAATGTGTCGCAATTGCCGCCGACGATCTCGATGGCATCATCGCCTTTTGCACCGAACGCGGCATTGATTTTGTCGTCGTCGGCCCCGAGGCGCCGCTCGTCGCCGGACTCGCCGACCGCCTGCGCGCACTCGGCATCGCGACCTTCGGCCCCGGCGCTGCCGCGGCGCGGCTCGAAGGGTCGAAAGGGTTTACCAAGGATCTGTGTGCGCGCGCGGGGATCCCGACGGCCGCTTATGTCCGCTGCACCTCGGCCGACGAAGCGCTTGCCGTCCTCGACGGCTTTAGCATCCCCGTCGTGATCAAGGCGGACGGGCTTGCCGCGGGCAAGGGTGTCGTGATTGCCGAAACGCGCGAGGACGCCGACGCCGCAATAGCGGACATGTTTGACGGTGCGTTCGGCAGCGCGGGCGCCGAGGTGGTGATCGAGGAATTTATGACGGGCGAGGAAGCGAGCTTCTTTGCGCTCTCCGACGGCAGCAACGTCATGGCATTCGGCAGCGCGCAAGATCATAAGCGCGTCGGCGACGGCGATGTCGGTCCGAACACCGGCGGCATGGGCGCCTACAGCCCGGCGCCCGTGCTGACGCCCGACCTCGAAGCGCAGGTGATGGACCGCATCATCCGTCCGACCGTCGCGACTCTCGCTGCCGAAGGCACGCCCTACGTCGGGGTGTTGTTCGCCGGGCTGATGCTGACCGACGCGGGGCCGAAACTGATCGAATATAATGCGCGCTTCGGCGATCCCGAGTGCCAGGTGCTGATGATGCGCTACGCAGGCGACCTCGCCGCGCTGCTTTATGCGGCATCGACCGGAGCGCTGGCGAGAGCAACCCCGCCGGCCTTCGCCAGTGACTATGCGCTCACCGTCGTCATGGCCGCCAATGGCTATCCAGCCACTCCCGAAAAGGGCGGCGCGATCCATGGCATCGCCGATGCCGAAAACGGCGGCGTGCGGGTTTTCCATGCTGGCACAGCGCGCAACGGCGACCAGATCGTCGCCGCGGGCGGGCGGGTGCTCAATGTCACCGCCACCGGCCGCTCCGTCAGCGAAGCGCAGATGCGCGCCTATGCCGCGGTCGACAAGCTCGATTTCCCTACCGGCTTTTGTCGCCGTGACATTGGCTGGAGGGAAGTCGCGCGCGAAGCTGAGTGAGCCGACAAGCTTGAGGTCGGCTGCGAGCCCGAATAGGCTGACAGGAAATCAGGGAGACAATCATGACGTGGCTTCAGGAAAATTGGATCATCGCGGTTGTCGGGCTGGTGATCGCGGTCGTTCTGCTTTGGTGGCTGTTCGGACGCGCCAAGCCCGAAGAGATCGCGCCCCCATCGATCGAACCGGCCAAGCCCGCCAAGCCGCTCGAACCCATCAAACCCGAGATTGTCGCTGCTGAACCCGCGCGCTTCAAACCGATCGAACCGGCGCCGACGCCTGTTGTCACGCCGACGCCGCCACCAATAGCAAAAACCCCGCCCCCGCCACCCGTCGTCGCCCCGGTTGCCGAGCCCGAACCGGCCCCGGAACCCGCGCCGCCGCCCGAGCCGATAGCGCCCGCGCCGGTCGAGCCTGTTGCCGCCGAACCGATTGCGCCGGTAGCAGCGCCCGAACCTGCACCCGCGCCGCAGCCTGTGCCAACACCCACACCGACTCCCGAAGTCACCAAACTCAAAGCCGACAATCTGCAGTTGCTGAAAGGCGTTGGGCCAAAGATGGTCGCGCTGCTGGGCGGCCTCGGCGTCACCAGCTTTCAGCAGATCGCCAATTGGACCGACGCCGACATCGCTCGCATCGACCCCCAGCTCGGCGCCTTCCAGGGCCGCATCGCGCGCGACAATATCGTCGATCAGGCTGGTTATCTGGCGCGCGGCGACAAGGCGGGCTTCGAAGCGAAATATGGCGCGCTTGGCGGCGAACTCTGAGCGGTCAGCGACGACCAGAAGCGGTTATCAACAGGCTCGTTATCCCGGCGAAGGCCAGGATGACGCACTGAAAAACATGCGCTAACCACCCCAAAGTCGGCACTGGCCAGCTATCCAAAACCTGTTGCTTTACACCGCCGCGCGCCTCAGCCGGCGTCCGCATCAACCTTCGGTCGGCTGATCTCGGTCACCAGCAGTTTGTCGATCTTGCGCCCGTCCATGTCGACGATCTCGAATCGCCAGCCCTTGTCGGTGAATTTCTCGCCGAGTTTCGGCAGATGCTTCAGGACCGCCAGAACATGGCCGGCCGCGGTCGCATAGTCGCGGTCGTCGTCGAGATCGATCCCCAGCCGCTCGGCCATCTGGTCGGCGGGCATCGATCCCGCGATCAGCAGACTGCCGTCGTCGCGCTCGACGACGAACGGCTCGCTGCCGATATCCTGATCGGATGCAAATTCTCCCGCGATCGCCGCCAGCAGGTCGGCGGGGGTGACCAGGCCTTCGAAATGACCATATTCGTCGTGGACAAACAGCATCGGCACGTCGGCGACACGCAAGGCTTCCAGCGCGTCCATCGCATCGATCTGGTCGTGGATAACCTTGGCGGATCGCATCAGTTGCGCAAGGTCGAGCGCTTCGCCGCGGAACAGCGCCGCGGCAATGTCGCGCGCCTGCACCACGCCAACAATGTCGTCGACCGACCCGCGCGCCACCGGCAAGCGGCTGTGTGGCGATTCGACCAGTTTGTCGCGTACCCCCTGCGCGTCGAGCGATACGTCGATCCAGTCGACGTCCTTGCGCGGCGTCATCACCTCGCGCACCGGGCGGTCGGCGAGGCGCACCACGCCCGAAATGATCGCGCGCTCGCTTTCCTCGATCAGCCCCGATTTCGACGCCTCGGCGACGATCAGGTGAAGCTCCTCGGCGGTCACCCGGTCCTCGGATTCGCGGTTGAGGCCAAGGATGCGGAACACCAGTGCCGAACTGCGGTCGAGCAGCCACACCAATGGCGCGCCGATTTTCGACAGCCACAGCATCGGCAGCGCGATGAAGATCGCGATCGGTTCGGGCGCGCGCAACGCAAATTGCTTCGGCACCAGCTCGCCGACGATCAGCGAGAAATAGGTGGTTACCGCGATCACCACCGCAAACCCGATCGTAAGCGCGGTTTCATCGTCGAAACCGAATAACAGTTGCAATCGCTCGCCCACTGGGCCGCCCAGGCTGGCCCCCGAATAGGCACCGGCCAGAATGCTGATCAGCGTGATCCCGACCTGTACGGTCGACAGGAAGCGCCCTGGATCGGCGGTCAATTGGCGTGCGACGGCAGCGCCGCGGCTGCCGCGCTTTTCGGCGGCCTGCAAGCGCGGCGCGCGCGCCGACACGATCGCCAGTTCGGACATGGCGAAGACGCCATTCAAAAGGATCAGGACGGCGATGATCGCCACGTCGGACCATGGGAAAGGGGTCATTGGGCGGTCGTGCGGCGCGTCGGCGCCCGGCCCCTGTCAGCGTCGGTCATAGGGCGCTTATAGGACAAAGCCGCGGCATTGCACAATGGCGGCTGAATAAGCGCCTCAGCGAGCGTTCAGCCGGAATCGGGAACTAGATCGCCAGCCAAATGTTATCGGCAGGAACGGCGGTGCGCGCACGACCCATGCGGCCGCCCACCAAGGGAGCGACCAATGAATATCAAAACCATCAAACTCGCAACGCTTGCCACGATCAGCGCTATGGCGCTGACCGGCTGTGTGACCGACCCCAACACCGGCGAGAAGCGCATTTCGAATGCCGCTATCGGCGGTCTCGGCGGCGCGCTCGGCGGTTATCTGCTAGGCGACCTGATCGGCGGCAAGAACAGCCGCACCGAGGAAATCGTCGGCGCAGGCATCGGCGCGGTCGCGGGCGCCGGCGTCGGATATTACATGGACTAGCAGTAAAAGACGCTGCGCCAGCGCACGGCCGGCACCGGCATCGACGTCGAGCGTCAGGGCGACCAGCTGGTGCTCAACATGCCCGGCGACGTGACCTTCGATTACAACAGCGCGCTGGTGAAATCGCAGTTCCGCAGCGCACTCGACAATGTCGCCTCGACGCTGGCCGAATATCCCAGCACCTATATCGATGTATACGGTCACACCGATTCGACCGGCAGCGACAGCTATAATCAGGGCTTGTCCGAACGCCGTGCGTCGTCGGTCGCCGATTACCTCGGCGGCCGCGGCATCCAGCGCGCGCGTATGGCCACGAGGGGTTATGGCGAATCGCAGCTGAAATGCTCGCCCGAGCGCGGCGAGGCCGATTATCAGTGCAACCGCCGCGTCGAGATCCGCATCGCGCCGGTGACACAGGCGGACGTTAACGCCGCCCGCTAAATTCCATTCCCGTGGAACAGGAAAGGGCGTCGCCGACAGGCGGCGCCCTTTTCTATGTCAGGCTGGGGAAGCTCGCCTTGAGTCCGTCGATGACGAACTGCGCGGCGAGCGCGGCGAGCAACACGCCCAGCAGGCGGGTGATCACAGCCTCGCCCTTGTTGCCGATAAAGCGCATCAACGGCCCTGCCGCGAGCAACGCGCCGAGCGTCATCAGCAGCACCAGCAGCAGCGCGCCGAAGATCACGAACGCGCGGTCGAGCCCGTTATTCTGCGCGACCAGTAGCATCACCGACGCGATCGACCCCGGTCCGGCCAGCATCGGCATCGCCATCGGGAACACCGAAACATCCTCAATCTCGGGGGTCGCCATCACCTTTTCGGCGCGCTGTTCGCGGCGCTCGGTGCGCTTTTCGAACACCATATCGATCGCGATGATGAACAGCATGATGCCGCCCGCGATGCGGAAACTGTCGAGGTCGATGTGCAGGAAGCTGAGCAAAGCTTCACCGAACATCGCGAAAAAGACGAGGATGCACCCCGCAATCACCGTCGCGCGGATCGCCATCGACCGGCGCTGCTGCGCGCTCGCGCCGGTGGTCAGGCTGGCATAGATCGGCGCGCAACCCGGGGGGTCGATGACCACGAACAACGTTACGAAGGCCGAGATGAACAGGTCAATCATGGCTGTTTCGGCGCCGCGACCTGATCGTCGATCACGGTCACCATCTGGCTGCCGTCCCACAACCGGATCGTCACACGGCGCGACTGATCGGCCCGAACGGTCGAAGTCCAGCTCAAGGTCTGGTCGGGCGACAGACCGACCGCCATATCGTCACCCTCGGCGGCCGCTTCGATCGGAACGGCGGGGCGCGATCCGCACACCGCCTGCTTCGATTCGATAAATTCGGGCGCCTCACGTGGGGTGGCGAGGCCATCACCATGATCGAGGATCCAGTCGGTCTTGCCGCTCTTGGGATCGCGCATCCAGACGGTGGTGAAAAATCCATGCGCCGGCCCCTTTTGCCACGCGCCGGTCGTCGCACCGCTGTTGCCGTCGCAGCTGACATAAACCGCGTGTGGCTCCCACTTCACCGCTTCGGCGGGGTCTTTCTGCGTCCTGAGCCAGTCGCGCGCTTTTACCCGCTGCGGCACAAACATCACCGCGTCGGGATGTGATGTTTCGCGAAACGCGGTCCACTGCCCCTTTTCCTGCGCCAGCCGGGAAAAGCCGATTTCGGCAGCGACAAAGGCGCTGGGGTTCGGCCCCAGCGGGCGATTTCGGACGTCGTTGGGGTCACCGGCACAACCGGCGAGCAGCGAAAGAGCGAGCGAAGCGGTGAACAGGATGCGCATCAAAAGCCTTCCGGATCGGCCAGACCCGCACGGCGGTGCGCGGCGACGAGGGTGTTGCGGAGCAGGCAGGCGATCGTCATCGGTCCGACCCCGCCCGGAACCGGGGTGATCGCATCGGCGACCGCCGCGACCTCGGCATAGTCGACGTCGCCGACCAGTCGCCCCTTTGCCGCGCCGTCGGCGGGCGGCAGGCGGTTGATCCCCACGTCGATGACGATCGCGCCAGGCTTGATCCAGTCGCCCTTGACCATCTCGGCGCGCCCGACCGCAGCAACCACAATATCGGCGCGGCGGACCAGCGCGGGCAGGTCTTTGGTCCGGCTGTGCGCCATCGTCACGGTCGCGTTGGCGCCGAGCAGCAATTGTCCCATCGGCTTGCCGACCAGGATCGAGCGCCCCACCACAATCGCATCCTTGCCCGACAGGTCGCCGAGCCGGTCCTGCAGCAACAGTAGACAACCATAGGGGGTGCACGGCACCATGCCGGGGATGCCGAGCGCCAGCCGCCCGGCGCTGACCGGGGTCAGCCCGTCGACATCCTTGTCGGGGTCGATCGCCGCAACCGCCGCCTGTTCGTCGAGGTGACCGGGGAGCGGCAATTGCAGCAGGATGCCATCGACCGCATCGTCGGCGTTCAGTCGCGCGAGGAGTGTCTCGACCTCGTCCTGCGTCGCGGTGGCGGGCAAGCGATGCTCGAAACTTGCCATACCCGCGGCAACGGTGGCCTTGCCCTTCGACCCGACATAGACCGCGCTCGCCGGATCATCGCCGACCAGCACGACCGCAAGCCCGGGCGCGCGCCCGGTTGCGGCGACAAAGGCGGGGACAGCGTCGGCAATCCGGCCGCGCAGACCAGCGGCAAAAGCCTTGCCGTCGATCACCTGCGCGGCGGTCTCAACCGTCATCACGCCATGCCGTTCGCATAAGCGAGGCGCCCGAGATAATTGAGCACCGGCCCGTCGAGAATGATGATGATGATCAGCACCAGCATCGGGGTCAGGTCGAGCCCGCCGAAATCGGGCATGATGCGGCGAAACGGCCGGTACAGCGGCTCGGTAATCCGGTCGAGCACGGTCCACAGCTGATTGACGAAATCATTGTGCGTGTTGATCACATTGAACGCGATCAGCCACGACATCACCGCCTGCGCGATGATGAACCACCACAGGACCGTCAGGATGATGTGGACGATCTGGAGGAGCATGAGAACCAAGGCGATTTCTCCGAAATAGGGTCTTGCCGCGTCTCTTAGCGATGAATGAGCGTGCCTGCACCCCTTGCGGTGAAAATTTCCAGCAGCATCGCGTGCGGAATGCGCCCGTCGAGGATGACCGCCGCCTCGACCCCGGCCTCGACCGCGGCGACGCAGGTTTCGACCTTGGGGATCATGCCGCCGGTGATCGTGCCGTCGGCCTTCAGGGCATCGATCGCCGGCTGGTCGAGGTCGGTGAGCAGTGCTCCCGCCTTGTCGAGCACCCCGGCGACGTCGGTGAGCAGGAAAAAGCGCTTGGCACCGAGCGCCCCGGCGATCGCGCCCGCCATCGTGTCGGCATTGATATTGTACGTTGCCCCATCGGCGCCCAGCGCGACGGGCGCCACGATGGGGATGAAATTGTCCTTGGTCAGGTTGATCAGGATCGTCGGATCCACCGCCACCGGCTCGCCGACAAAGCCCAGGTCGACATGGCGCTCGATCCCCGAATTGGGGTCAGGCTGAGTCCGCCGCACCTTTTCGGCAAGCACCAGATTGGCATCCTTGCCCGAAATGCCGACCGCACGCCCGCCGAGCGCGGCGAGCCAGCCGACGATTTCCTTGTTGATCTTGCCCGC
Source organism: Sphingopyxis sp. (assembly GCF_019459305.1). Classification (GTDB taxonomy): domain Bacteria; phylum Pseudomonadota; class Alphaproteobacteria; order Sphingomonadales; family Sphingomonadaceae; genus Sphingopyxis. Next base: position 24,323 of record NZ_JAIBES010000090.1, read on the forward strand.
CAGCACCATCTCGGCGACCTCGGCAGTCGCGGCGTCGGTGACGCGCAGTCCCCCGACAAAGGAGGATTCGATCCCGAGCTTTTTCAGCATCGCGCCGATCTGCGGCCCGCCACCGTGAACGACCACCGGGTTGATCCCGACGGCTTTGAGCAGCACGATATCCTCGGCGAAATCGCGCTGCGCCTCGGCATCGCCCATCGCGTGGCCGCCATATTTGATCACGAACGTCTCGCCGGCGTAACGCTGCAGATAGGGCAGCGCCTCAACGAGCGTTTCGGCCTTGGCGAGCAGGTCGGGCATTTTCGACGGGTCGGTCATCGTCATCATCCGTCGTTCTTGGCGTCGAGATTGCGGCCGAGCGCGACGAGGCCGGTGATCACAAAGGGGATGACCAGGATCGACAGCGCGACCTTCGCCAGCATCTGTCCGCCCATCAGGTTGGCGATCGGGAAAACGCCGTAAAAGGCGATGGTGACGAACAGCAAGGTGTCGACGATCTGGCTGAGCGCGCTGGCGATCGCGCCACGGATGGCGAGCCAGGTCGTCCCTGTCCCGCCGCCTTCGCGCCCGCGCAGCTTGCTAAAGATCGTAACGTTCAAAAATTGCGAGGTGCCATAGGCGACGATCCCCGCCGCCATCAGCCGCGGGGTCTGGCCCAGGATCATTTCGAACGACGCCAGCCGCGCCGGATCCATCTCGGGTGCTGCCGGGAGCGCATAGACCAGCGATGTCAGCATGATCGACATCACCAGCGGGACAAAGCCCCACAGCACCAGTTTGTTTGCGGTCGATTGGCCCTGCAATTCGGACACGGCGCTCGACAGCGCGACAAGGATCAGGAACGGAAAAATCCCGGCCTCGACTGCCAGCCCACCGAACAGGGCGACCTGCTTGTTCCCCAGCACCCCGGCGAGCACGACCATCCCGCCATAAATGATGGTGAAAAGGAACAGGGAAGGCGAGAGCGTGCGCGGCAGCGCCGTCGATGTGGTGTCGGTCATGCCGCCCGATAGTCGCTTTTGCGCAGCGTGGAAAGATGCGTGCGGCGGCAACACTTGCCCCCCCGCCAAAGCCCGCTAGACAAGGCGCAACAATTTGCGGGGGACGCACAGGAATATGGAACGACTGATTGGTTTGGTTGGCATCGTCGCGCTGCTCGCGATCGCCGTTTTATTCTCTTCCAACCGCCGGTGGATTCGCCTGCGCGTCGTCATTCCCGCTTTCCTGCTCCAGGCCGGGTTTGCCTTGCTGGTGATCGGCACCCCGTGGGGGCGCAATATCATTCAGGCGATGTCGAACGGGGTGTCGAACCTGCTGGGCTATGCCAAGGCGGGGACCGATTTCATCTTTGGCCCGCTCGCCTCGCCCGAAATCGGCGCCAACAGTTTTGCGATTGCGGCGCTGCCGGTGATCGTCTTTTTTGCCTCGCTGATTTCGATCCTCTACTACCTCGGCATCATGCAGCTGGTGATCAAATGGGTTGGCGGCGGCATCCAGAAAATCACCGGCATCACCAAGGTCGAAAGCCTGGGCGCTGCGGCGAACATCTTTGTCGGCCAGTCGGAATCGCCGCTCGTCATCCGTCCCTATCTCGCCGGGCTGACCCCGCCGCAGCTGTTCACGATCATGACGGTCGGCATGGCCGGGGTCGCGGGCACCATATTGGGCGCCTATGCCAGCATGATCGGCGAACAATTGCTGCCCTATCTGCTCGCCGCCAGCTTCATGTCGGCACCCGGCGGCATCTTGATGGCCAAGATCATGATGCCCGACGATCCCAAGGATCTGGGCATTGAACCCGTGATCATGCCCGAGGCGAGCCATGACGACGAAAAGCCCGCCAATATCATCATGGCCGCCGCGCAGGGCGCCCAGACCGGCGTCAAGCTCGCGGTCGCGGTCGGCGCGATGGTGCTCGCTTTCGTGGCGCTTGTCGCGCTCGCCAACGGCCTGCTCGGCGGGATCGGTGGCTGGCTGGGCTATCCCGACCTGTCGTTCCAGGCGATCATCGGCACCTTGTTCCGCCCGGTGATGTGGCTGATGGGGGTGCCGTGGGACGAAAGCGCAGTCGTCGGCGGGCTGTTCGGCAGCAAGATCGTGCTCAACGAATTCGTCGCCTTCATCGACCTCGGCAAGGTGCAGGGCGACATGTCGCTGGCCGCGGTCGCCATCGCCACCTTTGCCCTGTGCGGTTTCGCCAATTTCAGCTCGATCGCGATCCAGATGGCGGTGACCGGCGGACTTGCCCCCAACCAGCGCCCGATGATCGCCAAGCTGGGGCTGAAGGCGCTGCTCGCGGGCAGCCTCTCGAACCTGATGTCGGCGGCACTGGCCGGACTGATGCTGGGGATCGCACCGCCTGTCGCGGCGCCGCCTGCTGCGCCCGCAGTCGAGGCGGTTGCGGCCCCTGTCGACGCGCCCGTAGCGATCCCCGACCCGGCCCCGGCCGAAGCAACCAAAGCCCCCTGACCGGCCCGACGCGGCGCTCGGGAGAATTTGCAAGCCGGTCTGAAGCGGCGTAATCTATTGGACGATAACGAACCCCGGGTCGCATTTGCCAATAGGGAGTTTGCCATGAAAATCGCCTATCGTCTGTCGATCCTCGCCGCCGCTGCCGTATCGATGGGGGCGGCTATGCTCGCCACCTCCAGCGCACAGCCTCCAGAAGACCGGATGGCCAGGCCTCCAGAGGCGACGATCTACCGCGACGCCGCCTATCGCGGCCCCGCGGTGTTCATCGGCGAAGCGAAACCCAATCTGGGCCTCGCATGGCCGGTCAATTCGGTGCGCGTCGCCAGCGGCCGCTGGGAATTGTGCCAGAAGACGCGCTTTCGCGGCACCTGCCGCACGGTCGAGCGCGACACGCCGATGCTCAACAACGTCCTGCGCGGCCTGACCATCCAGTCGATCCGTCCGGTCGGCAGCGGCGGCGGCTGGGATCCCGCGCCCCCCGCCAACGACCAGGTCGCGCGCGGCAATTTTGCCGAATTCCACACCCAGCCGGCGCAAGGCAACCGCCGCGTCCTCGCCTGCGAATATGGATCGGCGACGGCGAACTGCGCGGCGCGGACGGCGGACAAATATTGCCGCTCGATCGGCTGGAACGGATCGGCGCGCGAGCATATGGAAACGGTCAGCAACCGCGTCTATCTGGCCGACGTGCTGTGCGTCCGCTCGGGCTATTGAGGGAGGTTGCGATGCACGGGATAAAATTCGTCGCCCTTGGCGGCGCCGCGCTGGCGCTGCCCGCCTGCATGTCGGTCGGCGGGCCGGGGGTCAGCACCTATTATGAATGCGACCGCGGCACGCGGCTGAAGGTCGATTTCATCGGCGACCGCGCCTTGGTGAGCGTCAATGGCGGCCGCGCCGAAGCGATGCGTTCCACGCCCGCGGCCAGCGGCGCGATCTATGAAAATCGTGCGGGCTGGCGCCTGCATACCAAGGGCAATGAGGCGATGTGGAACACCGCGCTGCGCTCGTCGCCCGAAACCTGTCGCCAGGTGGTGGTGCCGCGCTAGGGCCGGGTCAAAGGTCCATCTTCGCCAGCGCGGCGCGAACCTCGCTGGCGAACAGCTCGGGCTGCTCCCATGCGGCGAAATGGCCGCCGCGCGGCAGCTCGTTCCAGTGGACGATATTCTTGTAGCGCCGCTCGGCCCAGCGCCGCGACAGCCGCATGATCTCGTTCGGAAACAGGCTGCACCCGGTCGGCACCAATATCTCGCCCGCGGCGAAATTGCGGAAGCTGTGCCAATAGAGCCGCGCCGACGAGGCGGCACTCGCGGTCAGCCAATACAGGCTGATCGTGTCGAGCATGGCCTCCTTCGACAACGCCTTTTCGGGATGCCCGCCGATCGACTGACCGCCCGGCTGGTGCCCGCAATCGGTCCAGCCATGGAATTTTTCGGCGATCCACGCCATCTGCCCGACGGGTGAATCGGTCAGCGCATAGCCGATCGTCTGCGGCCGGGTGGCATGCTGGGTCGAATAGCCGCTATCCTTCGCCTGATACCAGCCGAAGCGCGCCAAATAGAGCTGCTCGGCATCGGTGAGGTCGTTCATCAGGTCCGGCGGCGGCGCACCCACGACCATGTTGACGTGGATGCCGGCGCAATGATCGGCGTGGTTCATCCCGATCGCACAGGTCACCGCGCTGCCCCAGTCGCCGCCCTGCGCGAAATAGCGCTCGTAACCGAGCGCAACCATCAGCGCGTCCCACGCCGCGCCGATATGCTCGACGCTCCACTTGGCGGCGGTCGGTTTGCCTGAAAACCCATAGCCCGGCAGCGACGGGATCACGAGGTGATAGTCGCGCGACAGTGGTTCGATAACGTCAAGGAATTCGAGCACCGACCCCGGCCAGCCGTGGGTCAGGACCAGGGGTCGTGCCGCCGGATTGACCGAACGGATATGGAGGAAATGCACGTCGAGCCCATCGATCGTCGCGAGATAATTGGGCAGCGCATTCAGCCGCGCTTCGACGGTGCGCCAATCATATTCGCCGCGCCAATAGGCCGCGAGTTCCTGCGCATAGGCGAGCGGGACGCCCTGATCCCAGTCGCCCACCGTTTCCTTCTCGGGCCAGCGCGTCCGCGCCAGGCGGTCTTGCAGGTCATCAAGCGCCGATTGCGGCACATCGATGACGAACGCACGGATATTCTCGACGTCCATGAAAATCCCCCCCACTATCAGCTTATCAGGGCCGCGCGGGCGCCTTGCAACCGCGTTCGAGCCCGACGCCTTTCAGGAAGCCGCGGCGCACCGTTCCTGCATAGACCGCTTCGGCATAGCGGCGACGTTCGGCATTGGCGCCGGTGATTTCGCCGATCAGACTGCGGAACGGAATGATCGACCCGGCCACGCTGCCAGCCACGCGGCCCACGGTGCGCTCGCGCTTTTTCGCCACGCTTTGTTCTTCGGTTTCGTTGACGTCGGGGCCGAGCACCTCGTCGAGTTCGACGATTTCCTGCTGGATCGCGGCGCATTTGCGCATGCCCGCCAGGGAATAAGGATCGCCCTGAATCGCGACCAGCTTGGCGGGCGCCTCCTTGCCGTCAAATGGTTCGGTCACCTTGTTGGCGGTGTCCTTGATGGTCGGATCTTCCCGCGACCCGGACTGCGCCTGCGACGGGACCGAGAGAATGAGCGCGGCGGCCATTGCGGTGGCCGACAATCCGACGATAAATCTGTTTTGCATATGACGCCTCCTCTGCTGCCCCCTGACAGCCAATAGACTAACGCGTCGGGACCGGTTCGGCTCCCGTCCAGTCATAAAAGCCGCGGCCCGCCTTTTTGCCGACCCAGCCCGCCTCGACATATTGCACCAGCAGCGGGGCGGGACGGAATTTGGGATCGCCGGTGCCGCTGTGCAGGACGCGGATGATTTCGAGGCAGGTGTCGAGCCCGATGAAGTCGGCGAGCGTGATCGGACCCATTGGATGGTTGAGGCCCAGACGGCAACCGGCGTCGATGTCCTGCATCGTCGCGACGCCCTCACCCAGCGCGAACACGGCTTCGTTGATGAGCGGCATCAGGACGCGATTGACGATGAAGCCCGGCGCGTCGTTGGCGTGGACGATTTCCTTACCGAGGCCGCGGCCGAAGGCTTCGACGGATTGCAGCGTCGCGTCGCTGGTCGCGAGGCCGCGGATCAGTTCGATCAGCCCCATCACCGGCACCGGGTTGAAGAAATGCACGCCGATGAAGCGCGCCGGATCGGGCGAGGCTTGGGCGAGACGGGTGATCGGAATCGAGCTGGTGTTGCTGGCGAGGATCGCGGTGGACGAGAGGTGCGGGCCAACGCTGGCAAAGATCGCGCGCTTGATCTCTTCGCGCTCGGTCGCTGCCTCGATGACGAGGTCGGCGGGGGCGAAGGCGCTGTGGTCGGCGACGGGGGTGATGCGGGCGAGCAGCGCGTCGGCATCGCCCTGCGTCATCTTTTCCTTGGCGACGAGACGGCCGAGCGCCTTGGCGATCCCCGCCTTGCCGGCTTCGGCGCGCGCAAGGTCGATGTCAGACAGCAACACGTCATGGCCGGCGCCCGCCGATACCTGCGCGATGCCCGCGCCCATTTGCCCTGCCCCGATGACGCCGACGATCATAAACTGCCCTTTCGCTGGAAACCCTGCCCGTGCCCTACGGGCTCGGTCCCATGCGTCAAGGGGCGGAACGGAAGGCGGTCGCTTCGGCAAGGATCAGGGCAAAGGCGGGGTCGGTGTCGTCCCACGTCGCCACCGGCGTCCAGCCGCTGGCGCGGAGCAGCAGGTTGGCGTCGCGCGCGCCATATTTATGGCTGTTCTCGCTGTGAATCGTTTCGCCCGCTGCCATATGATAGTCATGCCCATCGACGGTGAAATCCATGTCGCACGCCGCGACAAGGTGCATTTCGATGCGCGCATGGACATCATTCCAGATCGCGCGGTGGGTGAAATTCTCGACCGGGATATCACCGCCGAGTTCGCGGTTGATCCGCTCGAGCAGGTTGAGGTTGAACGCCGCGGTGACCCCCGCCGGATCGTCATAGGCGCGCTCGAGCACCGCAATATCCTTGATCCGGTCGATCCCGATCAGCAGCAGCGCTTCTTCGCCAAGCGCCTCGCGCCAGTTGCGGAGCAAATCGACCGCGGTGCGCGCGACCATGTTGCCGATCGTCGAGCCGGGGAAAAAGCCGAGCTTGGGTAGCGGGCAAATCTCGCGCGGCATTGCGACGCGCTGGGTGAAATCGGCCTCGACCGGATAGATGGGCAGGCCGGGGAAGCGCGCGGCGAGCGCCGCGGCGCTGTCGCGCAGAAAATCGCCCGAGATGTCGACCGGCACATAAGCGGCAGGCGCGATCGCGCCAAGCAGCAACGGGGTTTTGGTCGAGCTGCCCGAGCCAAGCTCGACGACTGCGCGGCCCGGGCCGACCGCCGCGGCAATGTCGGCGGCGTGGCGGGTGAGCAGGTCGGTTTCGCTGCGCGTCGGATAATATTCGGGGAGCGCGGTTATGTCTTCGAACAGCGCCGAGCCCGTCGCATCGTAGAACCAGCGCGCCGGGATCGCCTTTTGCGCCTGCGCCAGCCCGGCGTGGACGTCGGCGCGAAACGCGATATCGACCCCCGCGGCGTCGGCGTCGACCTGTCTAAGATTGCGAACAACGCCCATGTCAGAGATCCTTGGCTAAACGAACGCCGGTGAACTGCCAGCGCTGATGGGGGTAGAAGAAATTGCGGTAAGACGCGCGCAGATGGCCGCGCGGGGTCGCGCAGCTGCCGCCGCGCAGCACGAACTGGCCGCTCATGAACTTGCCATTATATTCGCCCACCGCGCCGGGCGCGGCGCGAAAGCCGGGATAGGGGCGATAGGCGCTGCCGGTCCATTCCCACACGCTGCCGAACATCTGTTGCAGTCCGGCGTCATCGGCGGCGGCGGCAGGCTGCACCGGCCCGGCGCTGTCGAGCTGCTGCCCCGATGCCGGATCGAGGCGCGCCGCGGCGGCTTCCCATTCGAACTCGGTCGGCAGGCGGGCACCGGCCCAGCTCGCGAACGCGTCGGCTTCGAAAAAGCTGATGTGGGTGACGGGAGCGGCGGGGTCGATGTCCTGCCAACCCGACAGCGTGAACTGACCCTCGCCGTCCCAATAGGCGGGTGCGGCGATACCCTCGGCCTGCACCCACGCCCAGCCATCGCTGAGCCACAGCGAGGGCGTATGATAACCGCCGTCGGCAATAAATTGCTGCCATTCGCCATTGCTGACCGGGCGGCTGGCGAGCGCATGCGGGGTGAGCAGCGTATCGTGGCGCGGGCCTTCACAGTCGAAGGCAAAGCCGTCGCCGCCGTGGCCGGCCGCCGCAATGCCCGCCCTGCCCTCGATCCATTTCATGGCGGAAAATGGCGCAACGTCACGCGAGATTGCCGTTTTTTCCCACACCGCTGGGCCGAGCGGGTTCTGCGCGAAGAGATGCTTGAGGTCGGTGAGCAGCAATTCCTGATGCTGCTGCTCATGATGGATGCCGAGTTCGGTCAGCGTTTGCGCCGCCGGCGGCAGGCCGGGTAGCGCGCCGAGCAGCGCGGCATCGACATGCGCGCGCCAGCGAAGGATTTCGTCCAAGGACGGGCGGGTCAACAACCCGCGCTGCGGCCGCGCATGACGCGGTCCCTCGGCCTCATAATAGCTGTTGAACAGATAGGCGTAGCGATCGTCGAACAGGCGATAGCCCGGCACATGGTCGCGCAGGACGAAGGTTTCGAAGAACCATGTCGTGTGCGCCAGATGCCATTTGGCAGGCGACGCGTCGGGCATCGACTGCGCGCTGGCGTCGGCGTCAGACAGCGTCGCGACAAGATCGAGCGACAGCTGGCGCGTTGCGGCGAAACGCTGCGCGAGCAGGTGTGCCGGGTTGGCGGTTTGCGCGATGGGTGAAGCGTCGGTTTGGCTGGCCATGATGAGACAATCCCCCGCGGTGCGATTCGGTTTCGCATGAAGATCGAATATGGTTACGCGGCGGCGAAATGTCTAGAACATTTGGGGAACACAGCCTGTCGCCGCCGCGAAGACGGGGCCGCTAGCGGTTTACGCAGCAGCGAAGAGCAAGGACGAGGGTGGCCGCGTTCCGAGGCACGTGACTCTGGAACGCCCTTCGCGGGGGCGTCGATAGGCTAGCGCGTCGCGCCGGGTTTCCACAACACGTCGCCGCCCGCCGCGGCATTGAGGTGCCGGGTAAGCACGAACAGATGATCGGACAGGCGGTTGAGATAGGTGAGCGCCAGCGGGTTGAGGTCGCGATCCGAACCTGCCGCGACCGCCGCCCGTTCCGCCCGCCGCGTCACCGCGCGGGCAAGGTGAAGCCGCGCGGCGGCGTCGGTGCCGCCGGGCAGGATGAAACTGCGCAGCGCTTCCAGATCGTCGTTCATCCGGTCGATCTCGTCCTCCAGCCGCGCGATCTGGCTGGGGACGATGCGCAGCGCCATATCGTGCGGGCCGAAACCATGCGCCGGGTCGGCGGGGGTGGCGAGGTCGGCGCCAAGATCGAACATCTCATTCTGGATCCGCACCAGCATCGCGGTGGCGTCGCTGTTCGGATGGAGCGCGGCGACCGCGATCCCGATCGCGCTATTCGCTTCGTCGACATCGCCGATCGCCGCCATCAGCGGCGCCGATTTGGCGATCCGCGAGCCGTCGACCAGCCCGGTGGTGCCGTCATCGCCGGTGCGCGTGTAGATTTTGTTCAGTTTGACCATTTATCGGGGCTTGCGCAGCGGCGGGATCAGCCGCCCGCGGCGAGCAAGCCGATCAGCACGATCAGGATGATGGTGATCGCCTGCCATTTGACGCGCGACATCATCATCTTGTTCTGCATCACCTGATTTTCTTCGACTTTTCCGTCGATCACCGCCTGGTGGCCTTGCGAAAAATAGAAGAGCCCCCGCGCGAGCGAGAAGAGGACGAAGCCGGCCGCCACGACGACGCCGATGATCAGCAAGATGTTCATGGCCCCTATTTAGGGCATTTGCAGCGAATAACCAGTGGGAAGGCGTCCGGCGAGCAGATCGGCGGCGAGCGCGCGGCCATCGACGCCGGTGGCGCGCAGCGCGGCGAGTGATGCCGCGGCGTCGCGTTTCGCCAGCCGCTTGCCATCGGAACCACAAACCAGCGCGTGATGGTGGTAAAGCGGGGTCGGCAGGTCGAGCAGCGCCTGGAGCAGGCGGTGGACGTCGGTCGCGGCGATCAGGTCGGCGCCGCGGATGACGTGCGTGACTCCCATCGCGGCGTCGTCGAGGGTGCTGGCGAGATGATAGCTGGCGGGGGCATCCTTGCGCGCGAGGACGATGTCGCCATGCGCCAGCGGATCGGCGGGGCGCGGTCCTTCCCCTTGCTCCTCCCAGGTCAGCCCGCCGACATTTGTGACCGCGCGGGCCATATCGAGGCGCCAGCAATGCGGCTCAGCCGCCATCCGCCGCTGCTGCTCGGTCTTAGAAAGAGTGCGGCAGGTGCCGGGATAGACCGCCCCCGACGGTCCGTGCGGCGCGCTCAGGCTCGCGGCGATATCGGCGCGGGTGCAGAAGCAGGGATAGACGAGATCGCGGGCGCGCAGCGTGCCGAGCGCCGCGGCATAATCGCCGAGCCGCGCCGACTGGCGCACCGGCTCGCTATCCCAGCCGAGCCCGAGCCATGCGAGATCGGCGAGCGACGCGCCGACATATTCCTCGCGCGAGCGGCTGCCGTCGATATCGTCGATGCGGATCAGATATTGGCCGCCCGCCGCGCGCGCCGCGTCGTGCGCCAGCACGGCGCTATAGGCGTGGCCAAGGTGGAGGTCGCCGGTCGGGCTGGGCGCGAAACGGGTCAGCATCGCCGTGGTAAAAACTCCATATACTGTGCTGGCGCCATCAGAATCCTTCCATATCTTGCGGCAGATGCCCCCTTGACGTCAGATTCTGATGCGGCATGTAATAGGCTTGTCACTTGAGGAAGGCAGTGGCGCGCCATCTGATCAGCAATGGGGGCAATGTCCAACCGCCATGTTCCATCCCGATCTCGCCCGGCATCCCGACAGCTGTCCCGCGCTTGTCCTGAATGCCGATTATACGCCGCTCAGCTATTATCCGCTCAGCCTGTGGCCATGGCAGACCGCGGTCAAGGCGGTTTTCCTCGACCGCGTCACCATCGTCGAAAATTACGAGCGCGAGATTCATTCGCCGACGCGGACGATGCCGATCCCCAGCGTCATCGCGCTGCGCCAATATGTGAAACCGTCGCAGCATCCGGCGTTCACCCGATTCAACCTGTTCCTGCGCGACCGTTTCTCGTGCCAATATTGCGGTTCGGGCAAAGACCTGACCTTTGACCATGTCGTACCGCGCCGGCTGGGCGGGCGGACGACGTGGGAAAATGTCACCACCGCCTGCGCGCCGTGCAACCTCAAAAAAGGCGGGCGGACGCCGCAACAGGCGCGCATGCCGATCTATCGCCAGCCGTGGCGTCCGACGAGCTGGCAGCTACAGGACAATGGCCGCGCCTTCCCGCCGGGCTATCTGCATACGAGCTGGATCGACTGGCTGTATTGGGATGTCGAACTGGAAGGCTGACCGACGGGCAACAATACTGACAGGGTGGCCGATCTTAGCGTATTTGGTCACGGTTCCTATAAATCATTCGCATCCAATTCCGTCATTGTCGCGGTCGAGGTGCTGCCCGTAGCCGGGATCGCCGCGGCGTACCGTCGCCGCTCCCGCAGCGCGCACTGCGGTACAGTCGGAGAATGCCCGCGATTGATCGGTGAGGCGTTGCGGTCGATCTTCTGAGGACACTGAGCCGCCCGACGCGCGGTGGCAGTGTCGACGACCATTCTTGCGATCATTATGGCAGCCGTCTGCCGCGAGCCCGCCCGGATGAGCGTCCACGACGGCAGGCAATGACAATGCGGCCAACGCTGAAGCGATCAGATAACATGCATACCCCCGTCCCCACCGGGCAGCTGCCTCGTAATGGACCGACTGTCGAATCCTGTATTCGAAATAGTCGACTAATTGGCTGTCCAATTTCGGGATGGAAGTTGGGCATCGGGGGGGCCAAGGTCGCGATCTTCAAACTCACGACGCCTGATTGTGTGTGGGCGTGGCTCCTCATAACCTGAAGGTCGTAGGTTCAAATCCTACTCCCGCAACCAACAACCCCCTGAATTCCATGATAAAATTTCCCCTCGGGGAACGCTGGAAGCACGTGCGCGTAGATTCTGTAAGCATATAGGAAGCACGTGGATTGTAATTTCATTACAATCTGGAAGCACTGGCCCGGTTCGGCGGACGCCGTCCACTTCAGGCATTCGTGCGGGTATAGATAATGTCGGGAAGTATCGTTTCCCACTCATCTCGCACGATAGCCTCTCGATACTCTTCAGCGTTATCCGAACGACGCCAGCGAACGACGGCTCCAACCTCGGCATGGCTAATTTCGCATCCGGCCGGAGGCGCAAAGGATCGGCTCATTCTTCCAATGATTCTACCAGTCGCGTCCTTGATCATCCAAGCTTTGTCCCCTCTTTCCAAGCTGATCCGATCACCCACCTGGCATTGCCCGATGCCCCCAAGCGCAGGATTGTAAGACATCAATCGGCCGGCAAATGAAAGATCCACCAAAGCCATGTCCGGCGGCTGGTAGCTCCTTGCCTCGAGCGGGCCTTGAGTTGGATGGTGCGGAACCGTCCTAGTAAGAATGGCTTCTGTTTCGCTGATTACAAAAGGGTGCACGCCCTGAGTCACAATTGACAGGCTACGCCTTGCCCGCGTCATCGCCACATAAAACAGCCGGCGAGGCGCATCGCGATCTTCATTCCGTGAGGTGCTGTGCCAGTCGCCATCCAGGATCACGACATCGTTAAACTCAAGGCCCTTTGCTCGGTGAGCAGTTAGAAGAAGCAGGCCCTGCTGCTCGCCTCGCGCGTCATGGCTCCATTCGGCAATCCATTCGACAAGGTCAGGCACTGCCATGCGGCTGGCGCCGGTTTCCCGTCTGAGTGCTTCAACCCCTCTTTCGATGAGCCGGGTCCAGCGATTGGGTGGCAAGAGATCAAGAAACTCAGCCAAGTCGTCCGCGCTCAATACTTGGCGCTCGTCCTCCCGACACATAGTGACCAGCTGCTGCACCTCGCGAAGACGCCAGATGCTAGGCAGCCTTTCATTGGCCATCTCGACCGGAACACCCAACTTCTCCGCATAACTGCGAACAGCTTCGAGACGCTGCCAATTTCGCGAAATGATCGCCGTCTTTTTCCAGTCCCAATCTGTTGTTAGACGTGACAGGCGCAACAGTTCGTCAACTGCGATGCAAGCACCTTGCCATGGTTCTCCCGCATAGCTGAGCAGCTGGACGCGGCCGTGGGCAACGGGATCAAGATTTGCTAGAGTTCCGCCTCCTGGTTCCTTGCGCCGGCCGCTGTTGACGACAATTTCTCGGTCCGACTTCATACGATGACCCGCAGAAACCATCACCCCGTTCGCGGCGTTGATGATGTGCCGGGTCGAGCGGTAGTTCTCGACCAGATATTCCGGCTTCGCCTTGTAGTCTTCCTCAAATGCGCGAATGAAATTCACTGAGGCACCATCGAAGGCGTAGATATTCTGGTCATCATCGCCCACGGCAAACAGGCTAAGGCGTAAATCAGAGTCATCCAGCGATCGGCCGGCCACAGCGGAAATGAACCGGTAGGCATCTGATCCGATATCCTGATACTCGTCGACAAGGATCCAACGATAACCCTGGATCAAGGCTTCACGCTGGATCTCGGCCTCGTTTTTACTCAGGCCCTCTCCCTCCAGCTGGCGGACCGCCTCGCGCAGAACGTCATCAAAGTCCGCATTCTGGGCTGACGAACCAACAAAGCTCGCCCCGACAAGCCGCATGGCCATCGCGTGACACGTCGATACGGTAACCCCTTGCGCATCTTCGCCGATAAGATCCCGCAAACGAGTCCTAATCTCGGTAACGGCATGTCTGTTGTAACTCAGAACAAGAATGCCTTTCGGATTTTCTCGTTTGACGCGGACGAGGTAGGCAATTCTGTGCACCAATGTCCTTGTCTTGCCGGCCCCCGGCCCGGCCAAAACAAGTACGTTTGTTTGCTCGCGATCATCGCTCACAATCCTTTGCTGGACGGGGTCCTTGAGGCGTTCGACAATTGCTTCCCAAGAGGCGGAAGACGTTTGTCTCCGGATCGTCATTGCCTGGTCAGGAAGCCATCTTCGCGTGAAGTCATCGCGATCCAGAACAAAATAGTCCTCGGACATCTCCAGCGCGGCATCGATCGAGGAAAGCCCCTTCGCAGCGTAGGCTGCCATCACATGCGTCTGGAAAGTCTGCTCGCCGTAATGCTCCTCGAGCGGTTTAAAATGCTGGTGCGTGAATTGTCCAGCGCCCTGCTTCAGTTGGATGGTCATGGCAGATCGAAAAACTGTGATTCCCTTGCCAAGGACGATAATCTCTTGCTCGTGCAGCCAGAGAATAGCGCGATTGAGCAATTTTGTATGGTCGGTGATTTCGAAGCTCAGAAAGGCATCGGACGTCAGGGCCGCGGTCAAGTCGCCCAAAGTCGTCTCGACTAGGAGATCCTTGCCGCGTTTCCCCTTTTCGACCTTACCCACTAGGTGGTTGAGGAGATTTTGCGCAGCTTCGCGCCTAAAGGCTGCTGTTCGCGCCACCGCGCCCCAGGTCCGCTGCAATCGTACGAACAATGTGTTTCGCGATTGCTTGCGAATATGCAGGTTGCCTTTGCCCCCATCGAGATCTCGTCCATCCTGCGCCAAACCTCGAAGCAGCTTTTCGATTATGTTAGGGCGGGCGTTGTCGAAGCCCTCGTCACGTAGCTTCTGGCAAAGCTGTGACAGCTGCAGCGGAAAAGCTTCCTCTGCATTGGCATCCGGCTCTGCCTCGCGAAGTACGTCGACCAGCATTGCCTCCAGGCTTGAGGCGACCCGCAAGCGATCGCTCGACTGCCCTTCAACTCCGACATGGATGAAGGCAGTCAGCGCCATATCGTTCTTCGCAAGGCCTAGGACCTCTAGGTCGTGCATAGCTTTCGGAAGCCCCCCACTGGTGAGGCCGCTGACGCCAATGAGCTCGTCTGTAGTAACGCCTTCGTCAGGGGCCGCACTCATCAGGTGCCTTACGATGCTCAAGAGCTGCTTTCGTCGAGAGCCCGTAATCTTTGCTTTCTCGAGGATGGCATCAGCATCGGTCAGGCTGCGCACAGTCAGACATGCAGGGAAGATGCTCACCCGGTTTTCTTCTCGAGCGAGCAGTGTTGCCTCCTCGAGCCATGAAACTGCCGTCTTTACGCGGGTATCATCCGTCAGCAGATCTCGCTCGAACTCATGGTCACGTTCGGCGCGAACAATCTCGCCAGACGTGGCGACAACATCCCCCTTCTTGGATGTTTTTTCGTCCAGGCGGCGGAGCGCCTTGAGGATTGCCGCGATTTCGTGCCGGGCCAACCGCGCTCGTGCGGACAATGTAAATTGTCGCTCTACGTCGTCTTCCGCAAATAGGAGGACACATTCGGCCGGATCGCGATCTCTCCCGGCGCGTCCTGATTCCTGCAAATAGTTCTCTAGCGAACCAGGAACGTCGCCGTGGATCACCAGCCGAATGTCCGGCTTGTCGATCCCCATGCCAAAGGCATTGGTTGCAGCGATGATGCGCAGTTCGCCAATCCGAAACCGCTCCTGGACATCCTTCTTCTGGTCGGGCGTCAGCCCTGCATGGAAGTAATCCGCCATCAACCCCTGCTGCTGAAGGAATTCGGCTACCAGCTCAGTCTGCTTTCGAGATGAGCAATAAACAATGGCACCTGCAGCTCCCTCACTCGGCAACTTCGCTTCAATGACATCGAGTATGTCGGCGAGCTTGGTGCTGCGACCCGTAGGTCTGACCTCAAAGGCGAGATTGGTCCG
This sequence comes from Sphingopyxis sp., assembly GCF_019459305.1. Classification (GTDB taxonomy): domain Bacteria; phylum Pseudomonadota; class Alphaproteobacteria; order Sphingomonadales; family Sphingomonadaceae; genus Sphingopyxis. The sequence goes on from NZ_JAIBES010000090.1 coordinate 39,746, forward strand.
CACAGCCCCGCCGTCATAGAGCTCGAGATCTGCTCCAACCCGTTCGCTAAAATGCTTGCGAATATCCTCAACAACTTCAGGCTTGGCCGTGGCGGTAAGACATAGGATCGGCGCAGAGACACGATCGCCGGAATGTTCCTTCACAAACCGGGCGACATACCGGTAATCTGGCCGGAAATCATGGCCCCACTTGGACACGCAATGCGCTTCATCCAGAACCCAGAGGCCGACCTCTCGTTGTGCAAGAACAGAGCGAACAGAGACGCTTCGCAACTGCTCCGGCGAGATCAAGAGAATGCTCGCATCGCCCATACGAACCAGATCGAGTACATTCTGCCGCTCTGGCATCGAGAGCATGCCGTTGATCGTAACGGCCGAGGAAATCCCCGCGCGTTCCATACCTTGAACCTGATCGCTCATTAGAGCCACCAGCGGCGAGATGACTACGGTTAGCGAACCGACTTTCTCGAAATTGGTGAGGGCGGGGATCTGATAGCAAACCGATTTACCCGTGCCCGTCGGCAAGATCCCAAGGAGACTTTTGCCTCGCATCGCCTCCCTAACGATGCGTTCCTGAAGAGGATTGCCTTGCTCATCCGCCGGCTTCGCCCGAAATGCTTCATAGCCGAACCAGCGCAGCAAGGCTGCTTTCGGGTCATTCACCCGCTGGCACCAGCCGCAAGCGGAGCTACCACAATCTCGGCCTCGCAATTGCTTCACGATTTCGGCAGCGTCGGGATATCGCTTGCGAACCCAGGGCGGCATCACCGAGTCCCCGCCCGCCACCGATATCCACGAAAGTGCGTAGGCTGTAGCCCACCCCTTTGACGGACTGGATATCTTGTTCAGCAGCTCCTCAATGCTAGCCTCGCAAGCGCCATCTCGAAGTAAGTTTCGAATGGCGTCTTCGACTTCATCTGTTCGTGGGGCTTCAGCCATTCGCGCAGCGCAAAAGACGGCATCGAAGCCGTCCATACCCTCTCCAAGTGTTGTCAAATAATGGAACACGGAAAGCATGAGGGGCTTACTTGCCCTGAGTTCGGAAAAGGCTAGCAGCTGATCCTGGATTAGCTCGAACACGAGCTTCGCGTCTTTTTCTGGATCGTTGAGGTGTCCGGCCTGCAAGCGGCCATCGACATGATGCTTGACGAGGTGATGATAGGGGTTGCGAGGAAAGGCGAGCGGATTAAGCCACAACGTATCAATCGGAGCCCGGAATAGCTTTGTCAGATTTGTTCGATGGGCGGCGAGATGCGGGAGGTCGTGGTGAATGATATTGTGACCGATGCAATGCGAACAATGGTCAAGGCTCGCTTCAAGCCGGTCAAGGGTTCGCCCAAAATCATTCGCTCCTGAGAGGATAGAAGCTTCATTTTCAAAGCGGACGGCTGCGAATGCGAATATCTGCGCTGTCTTCGGATTGACCTCGATATCGAGCGAGACGCACCTTGCGAGAAGTTCAGTTTCCGAAGGAGAAAGAGTGGTTGAGATCGTCAATTGGTATCCTCAACCTTTAGCGAGTAGTGGCGTTACGAGCTCGGTCATATCTCAAAGTACCTGAATTTTACCTAATTTCGTGCCCGAGCAAAGAGATAAGCTGAGGCGGATCAACGCGCGAGGAACTGTCTCGGCAAAAACGTTGTCCGCTTCATTTGAGCACGACATCGAAACGCGGTCAGTATGCTCTGCCACCTGAATTCTGGAATAGTTGCTGTTAGAGTTGTCCGCCGTAGATATCCTTGGCTGGGCGAGGAGTTACGGCAGGAAGGCATCGAAGTTTCGGAAGCGCAGAAGGCATTCGTCATCAAGCGGGGGAGGAGGGCAAGCGAGGGACCATGGGATGGTTTGATCCACCAGCAATAACGTTGCGGAAGCGCATGCCTGCCGCCATGGTTGGCCGATTCAACGCCGTGGAGGAATTTGCGCTGTATCATCTGAAAGGCTCGCCAGAGCAGCACCGACGTTATCAGCTTGGCGTCATATTAGCGCTGTGGATCAAGGCTGGCGAATTGAATGGCGCAATCAGTCTCCCAAGTGGCGATTCCCGCAAGGTTCAGGCCATTTATGTGAGTTGCATGAACGTGTTGATGAAAGAGTCGCTTGATTGCTTTCACATCCTCGCGGCCATTGCCGAGCAGGGAGGCTCCTTCGGAGTACCCGCGGACTTTTACCGCGAATTGGCGGCTAGCGTCGCTTCATAAATATAAGCCAGCGCAAGGCAGAGGGGTAGTATGGCAGACGATTTGATGACCACTGCGGCGACGATCCTGCTTTCGGGTGGCGTCGGCGCGGGAGGAATGTGGCTCAAGCAGCATCTGTCTGATCGAAAGGCGGATCGTAAGCTTGATAGGGAGACGACGCTTCTTGCCTTGAAGGTTGCGGGCATTCTTGAAAAGTTCGCGAATTCATCAACGTCTGCTGCCAGCGTTATTTCCGAGCATGTCAACGACGGTGAAGAAGGCTATTTGATCCACATCGCGAACCTGCCGGAATTTCCCGAGCAGCATGAGAGGTGGAACGACCTGAATTTGAAGGTCGCTGCCGATATCATCCAATTGAAGGATACGCGCGCGGCCTTCGAAACGCGCCTAGATGGCGCATTCCAATTCAATGATGCCGACGACGTGCAGGAAGAAGCTCGTATCCTGAACATCCTCTTGGCGGTCGAGGCGTGGAGGCTCGCAGAGAGCATTCGCAAGCGCTACAAACATGGCAAGCCCGTCACCGCTGCATATTGGCCCGTGTACCTTCGGGAACAGTATGCGAAGATTCCGAAGGAACGTCAGATGCTGGTGTTTAACTCCTTCCGAAAGCCTTGGTGGCAATTCTGGTCGTGACGTCAATTTCTCAACGGAATCCATATTGCCGCTTCTTCATCGCCAAAAGGTTTGCATTGTCCGCGCAGCGCCTCGATCGCTACCCAGGCACAAACCATCGCATCGAGGCAGTCCTCGGTTGCCTTTAATTCGAAGCCGGCAGATGAGGGATGGACTCGAGCTAGTTGATGTGCGGAACCCGGCACAGGTTCGTCCAAGGCATTGGCAATCTTCGCCCACATTGCGATCAGCTGCTTCTTTCGATCGATCGGGTTGAGATTCTTCCAATAAGTTCGGGTCTTGGCCAGCTTGTAAGGGAGTCGTTCGCTGGCCTCGGTGAGCTCCACCAAAGCGGGGTGCGGATAGACCTCGATCAGGCCTGGTTCTTCTATCACGGTCGTTCGGAGGGGGAAGCCGGCCGCCTCAAACCCCTCGCGCAGATTGTCGCTTATGGCGCCCGGCCGGGTGGTGCTCGGGGTATGCGTGCTACATTTCCGTGCGCCATAGGCACGGGAAACTTCATTGTCTGCCGTCCGCCGAGATACGATCGCAGTTCTCGACAGAGGCATATCGATTGCGACGAGCACGACACGGGCCCCCGTGAAATCCTCTGCCGCACGAACCAGCTGCGCTGCATCGGGCGCACTTCCGCTCGGTCTCGTGTCCAAGCTGATCGAGTGGTCCGCTTGCGCCAGGAAGTGGTCGTACGACGGCTCGGCTGCGACCATCCGCCAACCGGCATTCATTTCGACTGCAAGCGCCACGCCACTTGGTTGCGTCAGCGTCCACGCTGCATCGATGCCCAAAACGGCGCGCGGCCTGCGCGTCATGTTTTTGGCTCTGAAGGGAAGTCCATTTTCGTCATTGGCTGTGCATACCTTGCCCAAGTTGCGGCTGTATTCCGCTGCTGGCGCTTCGAGCGGCAACCCTCCACGATCCTTCGCGTGGCAAGAGTGCTGGAAACGCGGAGCTCAGTCGGGCTCCAATTCCCTCGTCGAGCCTGTCCTTGACGCCACGCATTGTCGTGCTGTCGAGCTCCGCTTGAGTCAGCGAGATGCCGGTGATGATTGCAGCCCGGAGTTTCGGTATCGATTTTGCGAGATCGGAGAGCGACTTCTTACTCTGCAGCGTCTTCTCGACAAACCCCAGCGCCCAAAGTGACGTAGCCCATGCTTCGAGGAAGTCGACGGGCATGTCGCGATCCTCGGCATTGACCGAAAGATGTCTGATTGGCGCGCGGGCCCCGAAGAAAAATGCCGACAGCACGCGTATGATGTGCCGCGGCCAATCTTCTTCGTCGCCCCCACAAGGAAGGCCGCCCCGAAAGTCCGGCCGCCATGCGGCATGCAGAATTAGCAGGAGCCAGAACCTTAGGCGCAAAACGTCATTGTTGCTGAACCGACCAGGCGCATCTTCTCGGCTTAGAGATTTTATGTACGACTGCCGCGCGCGTAGAAACGCCGCCCGATCGATGGGAGGCCGTTGTTCACGTTCTGGCGCATCGCGACCACTACTGTTCTCGCCTTTGCTTTTACCGGGCGCGCCACGCGATGGATCGCTATTCTCGTTTTCCCCGTCTGTTCCTTCGGGCGGCTGTGACAGCTCATTTGGATCGATCTCCGATTGACCCCAGTCGCCCCCTGATAGTCGATTGAGGAGCGCACGGACGGGGTCAATGTTCGTGGCCTGCGTGCTGCTTTCGCCCCCAAGAGGATTACGCGCTTCGGGCTTCGTCTTGACAAACTCCTCGTAGCTCAGCTCGCGAGGAGGGGCTTCTGCGGCGGGTGCCGTTTGGTCATTATTCGCCGGCCGGCGCTGCCTAAGCTCTCGCTCGACACCATCTGCTCTATCGAGCTCATCGAAGGCTTGGAGGAGCAAGAGGTCAATTTCGTCATAGCTATTGAATTTGTCTGTGGCCTCCCGCACCGTCTTACTGGCCACCTCGCGTCTCAGCTTCCGGAGGAGGTCGCGATGAATGAGCGGGGCCGGCGATGAGCCTGCCAGTGCATCATCTACTCGGACAAAATACACCCTGTTGAGGTCTTCGATATGAATGCGACGCCGAACACCATCGGGCACCATAGCGCTGATAGCGACTTCGCCGACCTGCTCGCCGTTCAGATCGAGCAAGATGAGGCGGCCTCCCCACCCCGCGCGACTAGGAGTCCAAACTAACTCTCCGCGCTCCGCTTCAAATCGGCCGGGCATTTTTTCTCGTGCAGCGGTAAGCGGTATTGGAGAATTGCGCGTGGGTGGAGCTAGTTGGTCGGCAGAGATTGGAGTCTCGCCAATCACCTTTTCGAGGCCGAGGCTCTCGAGCGCGATGTTCCTGGTTACGCGTCGATACACGGAGGCCTCGGCATTGTGCCCGGCGAAGCCGTTGCCCCCGAGCGCGGCGCCGGTGCAGTTTGCGCTGCCCGTCAAGACGTGGTCGAAGTCGGCCGTTTGCGCGATGATGAGCTTGGCATGTTTGAACCGCCGGGCCTGGAAGTCCGTAACATCGACTAGCTTCGTGGCCGGCGTGAGCTCTTGCTCCAGCGGAAACTCGTGCGTGTCACGGTCTATAAGGATCGTTGATTCTGGCGATCCCATTGCGCTCTGAAGCATTCTCAATGCACTCAGGTCGTCCCAGTAGGGGCTTAACACGATGAGCCGCTCGACCGGAGACTGGATTTGCGTGGCATAGCGTTCGGCAATTCCGCTGGGACCTGGATTGGCAAAGAATCCTAAGAGCGAGCCATCGTCCAGCTCGACAAGGGTCTCTCGCGCTGCGGTATGAAGCCAGGGCGATTTTTGATCCGCCCATACTAACGCGTCGTGCGCGGCGCCTGCGGCGCCCGCGCTGACCTCTCGGACATAATCCCAAATTGAAGCGATAAGCGATTGTTCCGGAGACGGGCTAGCGGTGCACTGTAACTCCGTCACCAGTTCGAGATTGCCACCAATGCCAGCTGCCGTTGCATTCGCCGATCCTACGAATGCGCGCGCCCCATCGCGACTGAGTTGAAGCAGGATCTTCGGGTGAAAAACGCCAGAAGTATGCGCGGGGCCATGCAGCACATAATTGCGCCCCAGCTGCTGAGGTAGAGCCGTGCCGTCGGCAAGGGCGATCGCCGACATCCGCTCGTCGGCAATCAGCATGATGTTGGTTGAGCCGGCAGCTGCGAGCTGCGGAAGCACCAGTTCTTCAAATCCGTTGAACTCTATCGAGAAGCTCGTGACGAATGCGCTATGGTATCCCTGCTTGACCTGATGCCGTTTGGCGATCTGCTCGGCAAACTTCATTGGAAGGCCTCAAGCAAACCGCGACCGCGATCGGTGAGGCCTTTTTCGCCGATGAGATCGATATCGACGAGAAATTGGATCGCTGGATCCAGCCGAGGGGTAGTCGGAACTGGATCATATTGGGCTCGATAGACCAGCCGCCCATCGCGTGCTTCGAACAAGAAGGTGTAGTCGCCCTGACGGCGGAGCTTCTGCATCGCGATCTGATTGTGGCGGCTTACCACGCGCTGAGTGACGTAGTTGGCCAAAACCGTGGCTAGGTCGCCTTCGTTCTGGCGCGCAAGCCATAGCGCTTCTGTTCGAATGGACCTGCCTCCACTTTGCAGGCCGAAGGACCGGTCAACCTCGGCCTGGAGATCCGGCCTGGTGTTCAATCGCTTGGCGAGCGCGGCCATCACTTCGATGGCGATGACGGCTTTGGCATCGCGACTTTCTCGCTTGCCGCCGATGGTTCGAACATTCTCCTCGAGCTCCGTATCTTCCATTGCGCTGCTCGCAACCAAGCCGTTCCAGTCCAGGCTCATTCGGTCAGGCCAATGTCCACGGATCCGGCCTGCGACCTCGAAATGGATCTCAGTGATGGATCTGCCGTCGACGAAATCATTCGTCATATCGATCGCCCAGCTCAATAGGGCTGCGGCCGCCATTTGCCACATATCTTGAACTTGATATGCCTCCCAGCGGAGCCGCTGCGGCTCAAGGCTGGTGGGCAACTTGCCGACGCCTTCAAACAGATGCTGACGAACATCGTCCGACCTCGGCCGGCGTCCGAGCAATTTCGACACATGTAGGACTAGCAGCAGCGTGTCTCGCCGGCTGGCGTCTGAGACGCGCGGTTCCGCGGACTGTGCGAACAGCAGATTTTCGTAGTGATCGCGCTCCACCCCGACCGAAATGCGGGCAGGCAGGGCGAGAGCTAGCTGCTCGAGTTCGGCGCGTGTTACCACGGGAGTGTCGAGGCATCTGATTAGGAGAGCTTCGACGTTGGAGCCGATCGCGACGGCAAAGGCGCGTGCGAGGGGGAGTCCCGCTTCGACCGTGCGCAATGGAAGCATATGGTTTTGGGCACTTACGGTGTCGAACAGTTGCAGTTCATCCATTTGCGAAAGATAGGCTTGTCCGAAGACGCCGACCCGCTGTTTCAAATAGCGCCGGGCCTCGGTGTTCGTAGAAGCGCCTTCTTCGAAATCTATTGGGTCGGCACCCGCGGCTAGAATCTCTGTCGACCATTGGACGCCGGCAACGCCGCTTTCTCCGCCCTGATGTTCGGCGATCAAAGCATATAGCGCCTCGAGACGGCGGATCCATTCGACCCATTTTTCCTGATCGGTCGTATGGCGGTGGCGTGCGAAGGCTTCGCTCGCCCAGCAATAAAGGCCGTAGTAGCGGACCCGTAACGTGACGTTGCTCACGCCGGGCAGGAGCGATTGATAAAGCTGCACGCCACTGTTCTGCATGCCCAGTGGATCGAGGCCCCGCTTTTCCGCTCTTTCGGTCCAGACGGGCAGAAAGTTCATACCATTTGTCTCCACGAGTATATTGATACCGATGAGGGAACGAAGGCTAGCTACTCAAACCCATGCTTCGTTCGGTGTTTACGTAGCTGAGTGCGATGACCCTGTTCGAAGGGAACTCGAGGTGTTTCGCTCGGTCTTAGAATCGCCAAAGCGGCTGAATCCATACGTGGACCGAGCAGAGCACCGCCGTCGTCTGAAAAGCTTATGAGGCCGGCATCGAAGGCTGCATCCCAGTGCGCCGAGAGCAACAACCCGTTGAACACGTCCAACCTCTCGGCATCGCTCTCGCAATCGGACCATGCAACGATGTGACTGGCGCGCAGCAGGGCAGGTTCGGTAACGTCGGTCAGTGGGCAACGCCCCCAATAGTCGAGAAGAGCGCGGCGAAAGACGTCTTGGCCAATGCGTTGCCGAACTATTCGATCGATCTCGGTGTCGCCTAAGCTGCGTATTTTATCCTCGAACTGGGATAATGGGAAAGATGGAAGGCTACGGGCCAAATGGAAGGCGCGGCTCAGTGCGATCCGCATCTGGACTTGTTCCTCAAACGCGAATGCACCGGTGAATGCGGAAGGTATAGGGCCAAACTTCGCTCCGGGAAATTCCAGCTCTAGCGAGCGGGCGACGCCGGCATGCTCGACCGCGAGGAACCACGGGCCGCCGTCGTCGCCCGACCCGGATGCTAGCGCCAGCTCTCCCGGAATACCCTCGTCGGACCGGAACCAGAGCCACCCGTCGGCATCTCCGTTCGGCCGCCGGAACCCGTGGTTGAATGCTGCCTGTTCCAGTTCGAGCCGATAGAGAGGATGGGGGGAGCGTAGCCGCAGGTCGGGGGTTATCGTCAAACCAGCTCCTCCTCATCCTCAGTCGCCTCATCGAGCGTGTCGGTGATCGGCTCGCGTTCGCCGCGGGCACCCGCTTCGGAAAGGGTTTCGATAATGCGGTTGAGCCGCCCCAGCGCAAAGCGATCGAATTCGTCGCCGAGCTTCATCGCTCGCCCTTGAATATTGCACATCGGCGGTTTGCCGAACTTCTGGCGAAAGGCTAGGATCAATGCGCGTTCGAGCTTCACCCACGATTTAAAGCCCTGGCGGGGTCTACAGGTGACGATGCGGACGTCGAGCGATTGCACGCCATGCGACCATAATACGTCCCAAGACCTGTATGCGGCGCTTTCCGCCACCCGCGAAATGCCGTTTCGTGTCGTGCCGATATAGGCGATTTGCGAGTAACCATTGGGGTAGCGAAGCTTTCGGTCAGCGCAGATCACGTAAACGAGCCTCTCATGATCCAGCGCAACCCGCCGCATGGTCAGCGCGGGTTTTGGCTTCAGAGAAATTTTCAGGCGCTGCGACATTTCTGCCCCCAGTAGTGATTAACGATAACCTTCGACGCGAGGCCGGTGTCCGTCGGAGATCATCGCGTCATAGGCTGCGAGGACGAGGCGGCGGGTACGGTATTCGCCAAATTTGGCGATCTCGTTCTTTTGAAGGACGCGGAAGGTTTCGGACGGGTAGTCGGCACCCATCACGTCCTTGGGATCGAGCACGTAACGCAGCTCGTCACGGGTCAGGCCATAGGCGAGCGCATACCAGGCATCGAGCTCGGCGCGCAGCTGCGCGCGGGCGTCATCGTCCCAGGCGAAGGGCGCGCCATCATAGCCCAAATCGCGCGCGAACGGAGCCATGGCGTGGCTGGTATAGGTCAGCTCCAGCACGCGCGGGACGATGAAGGCGAGGTCGGCTGCGGTGTAGGCCGTGGGGGGGAGGATAGGGAATTGCTTGAGGTAACCGTAAGTGAGATGGAGGCCTGCGACCTTGGAGCGCGCCATGTTATCGAGCGCGAGTGAGTTAAGGTTGGCGAGCAGCGCCGCTTGACGCGGCGCTGACTGGTCACTGAACATCAGCGGCGACGTGTGTCCGACGGCCACCCTCGGGATCGCGGACATGATCACTGTCCGCTCGTTAGTCGGGGCGGTGACGTCCTTGAAGGTCAACAACCATCCCCGATTCGAAAAGCGGCCGAGACGTTCATCTGCATCGCGCTCCGGTGCCCAATAGAATGGCTCCGGCTCAAAGGTAGGGTCCTGATACCGTTCGATTGGCGTCTCTGGCATGACGCGATAGCCTCGATCGTCCCCGCGCGACCCGTAGTCGCCGAAACGATGATCGAACTGGTGGACCATCTTGGCTTCGTAGAGCGGCACGTAGCGCGCCTTGGGCGGCGCGTTGCTGCCGGTCGAGAGGTCGAGATTGTTCGCGTCGCGACCGCCGGTCAGCGTCAGCCCCGGCGCACGCGGCTGCGCCGCGCCGGGGCGGACCCAGTCGGCCCCATTGCGCACCCAGCCGTCGGTGGCGAGCTGCACGGCGGTGCGGAACAGGCCGCTGTCGCTCGTCATGTTGAACAGGCCCTGGCGGAAATCGACGCCCCATGGATTGCCCGCCCCGCCTTTCGTCTCGTCGATCAGCACCGGCACGCGGTCGTAAAGCACGGCGGTCAGCCGGGCGTCCTCGCGCGTGCGGAAGACGGGGGCGGTCTTCGTATTGGGGTTGATCCGTGCGATCTCGTGCGGCGATAGGGTGAAGCGGCGGCGATCGTCCTCAAGCTGCGCGGGATCGGTGAGGAAGAAGGCAAACCCTGCCTCGCGCACGTCGCTGCCGATCGTGAGCAGGCAGAACTTCATGCGGCTATCGACTGCCGGGAATAGCTTCTCGCGGTTCTCGAAATCGAACAGCCGCGCCAGCCGCGCCTCGCTCACCAAGTGGCCAAAAAACGGTGCGGTGGTCGCGTCGGTGGCGATGCCGGTCGGCACGATGATCCCCGCGCGGCCCCGCTCGCGCGTCAGGTTAAGGAAATGCTCGGCGAACAGGCCATAGGTGTTCACCTTGCCACGCGCGGTCAGATCGAAGCGACCGCTAGCGCGCGCGAAATCGTTCATCGCCTCGAACTGGCGCTTGTCACGCGCGAACTCCGCGAATAGTTCCGGACGCTCGGTTTCCAGCGCGGCGATGGCGCGCTTGCGGGTCTCGCCCTTCATTTCGGCAATCTCGGGCGCTCGGCTCTCGAAATATTCCTCCTCGCCGAGCTGTACCACCTCCCACGGCGGATTGCCCAGCACCACGTCGAAGCCGCCACGTTCGATCATCACGTCGGGAAAGGCGAGCGGCCAGTGGAGCACGCGCGCCGCCCCGGCCACGTCGATTGCGGCGCCTTCCATCGGGCCATAGACCTGCCGGCCGCCGAGCTTCGCACGAACCTCCGCGGTGGTCGGCACCATGTTACGCCCGTGGTTGAGCGGCACCTCGGTCTTGGGCAGCAGGAAGGCGGCAACGAAGAGATCGCAGGCGACGCGGGTGGCGTAACGCGCGGGATCGCGGCGCCATGCCTCGAATGCTTCGCGCTTCTTCTCGACCTGTCCCACCGTATCCTCAGGCATGCGGCGGATGGAGGACAGGTTGGCGGCCAGCTTTCGTGGCGGCATCGCGCCGGTGCCGCCGGCCCAGTCGAACTGGCCCTGGCCCTTTTTCGCGGCTTTGTTCTGTTGCAGATAATATTTGGCCGCCGTCTTGTCGTCGCCGGTGAGCGGCTTGTAGGCCGCGTCGGGAACGCCCTCCTCGAGCGCGTCGAGGCTGAACACGCCCAGCAGCGCGTCGCCGCAGCGGATGTTGGCGTCGAGAAAACCGAGCGGTTGTCCCGGGGAAACGCTTTCGATCCACAGCGCGACCTTGGCGAGCTCGACCGCCATCGGGTTGCGGTCGACCCCGTGGATACAGCGGCTGACGACATCGCGCAGCGCGGCTTGTGTCTCGGCCTTGCCCGCGTCTTCGTCGCGCAGCCTGGCCACGCGGTCGGCCATGCGCCGCGCCGCGCCGAGCAAGAAATGCCCCGACCCGCAGGCCGGGTCGATGACTCTGAGCTTCAGGATAGCGGCGACCTTGCCGTCCGCGGTATCGGCGCTCGCATCGGCCTGATCGAGGACCGGGTCGAGCGCGGAATCGAGCAGCGTTTCAACGAGGGTGTCGGGTGTGTAATAGCTGCCGCTGGTTTTGCGCGCGTTCCCCTTGGCGCCCGTGTCGAGTTCGAACTGCCCCGATGGTGTGAGCCGCGGCCGGATTTCCAGCAGGCTTTCGTAAACGCTGCCCAGCTCTTCGGTTTTCAGGTCGCGCCAATTGATCCGGTGGGTAACCTTGTCCTTGATCAGGAAGCCGAGGTTGAACATCGCCTCCAGAAAGCGGCGGTTCGGTATCCCTGCGGCATTCAGCGTCGGCGTCGCACCGCTTGCGAACAAGCCGCCGAGCGCGGGGAGGCCCAGCAGCTCTTCTCCTCGATCGAGCGCGGCGAATGTGATTTTCATCGCCTCCCACGCGTCATGATGATTGTCGCGCGCGGCGCGGCGCCGCGATCGTTTGCGCCAGAAGCTGAACGAATAGCTGCTCGCGTAAAGTGCGCGGGCGTCCTGCCCCGTGCGGCGCGGATGCAACAGGTCGCGATCTTCGGCAACGGCAAGAAAAATCAGGCGATAGACGGTCCGAAGCAGCTCTTCGAATAGACCTGTCAAAGCGCCTTGATCCTGCAATCGATCGCGCAGTTCTGGATTGGCCTCGATTACCCCTTGGCCGAGTTTGGCGAGCGCAGTTTCGACGCCCCCGCGCAACATCTCGCGCGCGGCTGTTCCTTGCTTCAAACCTTCTGCGCGCCATTCCTCGAGCGCGCAGTCCGATGCCGGCGCATGCGCCGCGCCGAAGCGGGTGGCGTGCGTCAGCAGCCACCAGATCGTGAAATCGGCAAACATCTCGTCGCGAAACATCGCGCCCAGATCTGCCTCGATCCACGCCGGACGGGTGAGGCTGTCATTGTCGCGCATCAGCCGGACGCGGTCGCCGGCGAACACGAGGCCCCAATAGTAGGAGGGATTCGCGTTCAGCCAGTCCTGTAGAAGCGATGCTGGGCTGCGTCGGAGGCGGCTTCCGGCCGCGCCGTCGCCGAACTCGGGGAGGGCGACATTGAACGCGTCGCGATCGTCGGCAGATGGCGCGACCACGATGGGCACCCGGCCCTGCCTTGCTTCGCGCGCAATGCGATACCGGCGATTTCCCTGTTCGTGGTCGACCGGGCCGACGAGGTCGTCGAAGCCGAAGCATTGCGTCAAAAGATCGTGAGCAAATTCTGCGGTGCGCGTGATGGTCGGCGACGATATCGCCGAATAGTCCTTCCAGAGCGCCTGCCCGATGCGGAAGTATCGAGCGATCTCGTCGCCGAGGTTGGTTCCCTTAGGGCTTTCATAGCTCGCGGCCAATTTGGCGTTTCGCTCCGCCGACGCGATTTTTTGTACCTGTTCGGGGGCGATCAGGCCGCCTTCGATAGTGACGGCGACCAACCCAAGTTCGGCGGCGCGTGTTGTCCGGCCGGCCATCAGTTTGCCTCCGGAACGAGCACATATAGTCCCACTATATCGGCCGGAAGAACTGGCTCCACTTGCGTGGTGACGCCTTCGCCTCTCGTTGCAGCTTTCACGCGGTCGTGGTCTTCAGACAATTGGGCGGCACGGGACGCGGCATATGACGAAATTGCACCTTCGTAATCTGATAGGCGCCCCTGCGCCTGCTCGACTTGCCGGGCGATCGCCATCGGTTCGATATTCGACGCGGCAGCCGGTTCGAGAAGAGCCAGGGCTTCTGGCCCGCTTGAAACAACGTCGCTTGATCCGGGTATGAAGGCGAGGGCGGTTGCTTCTTCCGCCAGCAATGTTCGCCGACCGCTCGTGACAAGCTTGAAGCGGAGACGGATCAGCAAAACCGTCGTGAGGCGATCGACTGCGGTGGTGCGCCATGCTCCTGCTCGACCGAGCGCAGTTTTGCCTTCCGCTGCCGCTGGATCAAGCGCGCCCTCTGTCATTGCCTCCGCAAGCGTTGAGACGAGGGGATGTGTTCTCCCCACATGCGCGACATTGGGCTGTAGCGAGTCCGTGAAGCCGATAACTTTCGTGCCGGATAGTCCGCGCGCGCCTAATCGTTCGCCGAGTTGTTGCGGGAGGTCTTCGTAACGCATCCGCCAGTTGGCCCCCTGCTGCCCCAGTGGCGTATCGATGCGTGCTAGCGCCCGACGCGTGAATCGCTCAATCTCGTCGGGCGTGCCGAGAAGCTCGCGCATGCGATGCCATTCGGGAAGCACCTCATCGGGCTTCAGGGCAGTCTGCGCGTATCTGGTCTGGCTCTTGCGTGCATCCTCTTCCGCATTTCGCCATTCGACCTCGAGGCGCTCCTCGGCATCGCCGAAATCAAAGAAGCCTTGTGCCCTTGGTGTACTCGAACGGAGCAGCATGGCCTGCATAAGCGCGTTCGTTACGCTTGCGGAATCTTCGGGAACCGGGACCGTCACGCCCGTCTCCTTCTGAATCCGCTTCATCTTCTCGGTAATGACGCGGATGACGGCTCCGTCGATGATCGAGTTCGATCCAAACATCATGAGTGACCAGACCTCAGCCGCATGCTGGCCGAAGCGATCGACCCGGCCGTCTCGCTGCTGATGGCGCGTCGGGTTCCAATTAAGGTCGTAGTGCACGACCGCATTAAAGAGCGACTGCAGATTTATGCCTTCGGACAGACAGTCCGTAGCAACGAGTATGCGATCGGCGTGATCACCCATTGCGTCAACTCGGACGCGTCGCTCTTCCGGTGTCAGGCGGCCGGTGACGACCTCGACATGGTGTTTTTTGAACTGCTTTCGGAGCGCCTCGCCAACCGCCTCAGCGGTGCTGATGAAGCGGCAGAAAACGACTGGCCGTGCGCCATTCTTGTCGATGAGCCCTTTAAGCTGGCGGATCAGCTCTCGGAGTTTGGGATCTTCTTCGAACCTGGCGACCAAAACGGCAGCTTGGTCAATCAGCTTGCGAAGCTCGGTCGTCTCTTCGCGTTCTGGAGCGGTTGCGGGTTCGACATCGGTGTTGACGAATTCGCCTTCGTCGCTGTCGAGCAGCATGGGCGCGAGAGTTTCTGCCTCCGCCATGCCGCTGAGGCGATTACGCAGGGCGCTAAGCGCCGCCGCAGGCGACGAGCCGACGCAGCGCATCAGCGCGAGCGTGCCCCAAAAGGCCAGCCGTCGTGCCTTCTCGCCATCGGCGCGGGACGCGACGCCGAGGCAATATTCGAGTACATCCTCCTGAAGGTTCAGGAAGTCGCCGGACAAAGTGTAGGGGATGTCGGCTTTCATCGGTTTCGCAAACGCTCGATCCTCGCCCCATTGACCTGCGATATCAGGTCTACGACGCTGCACGAAATGTTGGGCGAGACGACGACGATAGCGCTCTAAGGCGTTAGTGTCAGGCGTGTCCGGGCCCGACCTCAGGTCGATATGTAGAAGGGCAAGCAGGCGCTCGTAGGCGTCCTGGTTACCACTATGCGGCGTGGCAGTGAGGAGGAGCAAATGGCGCTCGGCCTTTTCGGCGAGACGCTCGAGGAGGGCATATCGTTGATGCGTGCCTCGTTCGCCCCCTCCCACACAGCTATGCGCTTCGTCAACAATAACGAAGTCAGGACAGGCCTGAGCGAAGCTCTCGCGCCGACTATCGGCCTTGATATAGTCGAGGCTGACAACCGTATAGGGATGGACGCCGAATACCGTGTCGCCAAGCGGCAAGCCGCGTTCGAGCGAGCGAACGCGTGCCGAAGTCACTGCAACTGCATCGATGTCGAATTTTTCGGAAAGTTCGCTGACCCACTGATCAACAAGGTGCGGCGGGCATAACACCGTAAATCTATCAACTTCGCCGCGGTCGATCAGCTCGCGGAGAATCATACCCGCTTCGATTGTTTTGCCGATGCCGACATCGTCCGCGATAAGCAGGCGCTTCACATCGAGGCGCATCGCCATAAGGAGTGGGACGAGCTGATAGGCGCGCGGTTCAACGCCGAGATGGGCTGCGCTGCGAAAGGGGCCAGCGCCTCGGCGGAGCGAGAGCCTTAGGGCGTCTGCAAGCATGCGGGCAGCATCTTGGGTATCGAGTTGATCCGCGGTCGGTGGCGAGAAACTGGAGACGTGTACGGGAAGGTGCTCGAGGCGGGGAGCAATGACGACCGCGTCCTCTTCCGAGCCCGAGAGCGGGCGTACGCGTACTAAGCCATCGCCGGGCTTGCCGAGAATGATCCATTCGCGTCCTCGAGCGGTAATCAAATCGCCCGTCTGGAATTGATCGGTTGAAACAGGCGCGTTCATTGCGTCACTCCAAGGGCCGCCGCGAGCTCAGGCGGCATTTCTGCTCCCGGAGATTCGGGAAGTTCGATGAGGTGGTCGCCATTGTTTTCACAGCGGCTCACGAGCGTGGGAGGCGCGCCTCCAATTACGGCGAGCACGAGATGACTGCTCCAATAGAGCGCGCCAGGCACGGATACGGTCGAGGGCTTGGGAGCCCCCCAACTTTCGAGTGCCGAGAGCCATGGTCCCGCGGGTCCAGTGCCACTGTCAGACGGAACCGGTTTGTCACGCTCGCATTTGCTCAGGCGGCGGAGCACTTCGAGGACCGTCTCGTCGCGCCGGTCGATCAGCTCATGGTCTGGCTGATTGTAATATGACAGCACGCAGCGATAGCATCCTGCTACGCATGGCTCATCGCCATCCTGTAGTTCGTCACCAACCCATTTGTAATGCATTA
This sequence comes from Sphingopyxis sp., assembly GCF_019459305.1. Taxonomy (GTDB): domain Bacteria; phylum Pseudomonadota; class Alphaproteobacteria; order Sphingomonadales; family Sphingomonadaceae; genus Sphingopyxis. Next base: position 56,011 of record NZ_JAIBES010000090.1, read on the forward strand.
GCTCGAGTGATGCTTCGGCGAGGCGCCGCCAGTGGGCCGGATCGTCGATGAGACGTTTGAGAACACCGGCTCCGCCTTCTGTTGCTTCATAGAACAAAATGGCGTTGCGGTTATCGCGTGTCGGTAGCGGTTCACCGAGAAGCTCTCCCGTTTCCAGAACGTGTTCCGTCTCGATTGCTCGAATGAGAATATGTTGGAGCGTAGCCAATTGCGCGGTCGACAGCCCTAGTTTCTCGTCGAACTGTACAAGCAAAGCGTTTTTGGTGTCTTCGACGACCGGTACAATCGACTGGCGTCGCGGCGATCGCGGATCTTCCCCGAACTTTTCATCATCGTCAGGGTTGGTGAGCCACCGGCCAGTCAATGTGTCGATGTCAAAGCCAATTTGCGCCTTTTCTTTACGACGCCTCAGACCCAAATTGACCCGCGATAGCTTGGTTTGCGGTCCGTAGCGCAACATGGCTAGCGGGCTTTCGCCCGACTTGAGAAGCAGCTCTTCTCGCCGTCCGGCTTCCCATTCGAAAATAGTCCGCAGCTCGAAGCCGCGGCGTTGGCGGTCTTCGTCGTTGGCAGTGATGCGCGCCCCGGGTACCGCGTCGACATTCTCGATACGGTAGAGCTTGGCGAGCCGACCCTCGTCTGTGAGTAGGTCGCCGCAGACCGAGCACCGCTCTTGGGTGTCCTCGCGATGCGCCGCGCCGCAGGTTTGACAACATTTGAGTGTGTCGGTGGTCAGCGATTGGTCATCGTTTCGTGACCCGGAGCGCAGCTTCGCGCGGTTGCACCTGTAAGCTTTCCCCTCATGATATACGAGACTGTTCGGGCCGAACTCGGAGATCGCCAAAAATCTAGGGCGTTGAAGCACGGTCGACGACTTTTCGGCGTCGATGAAGGCATAGAGCGGCAACCGCGGGAAGTTGTAGCCCGGCAAGAAGCCTTCCGTCGCCAGATAGCGGTAGACGTAAAAATCGGAGCTCTGAGATGAGGTTCCTGTCTCGAGCAAGCCAATCTGCTTGTTGGCCGAAGCGGCTCGGGCGCCATAGGCGGCGCGCTCGGCTTTATCGAGGCCGGTCTTTTGGAGAATCTTCGACGCAAATGCCAAATCTTGGTGCGCGGAATCGTAGAGACCGCGCCAGCGATTGAGGGCGTTGCCGAACGACGCAGCTGCTTTGGGCCACAAGCCTTGCACAAAGACCGTGGGATCGCCGATTTGCTCAGAGCCAGTTCCGGGGAGCGCAGAGGCGACAATGCGAACGGCTCGGGCCTCCGAAGAAGCGTCAGAACTCGCTTGCTCAAATGCCGCCAGAATGTCGTGCTTTACCGGCGATCCTTCGACCTGCATTTCGAGATTGTCAGGGATTGAAGTGGCAAGGGCTATCTTTGCCGATGCTAGCCACTCCGCGTGAACATGCGCGGCGAGTAGGTCTGCGTTCTCGAGTTCGATAGCGGGCGCTCTGACAATGCCAGCGACGAGATCAATTCTTCGCTCGAAATAATATTGGTCGTGCGGGCTCTGCGCGGCGCAATAGGTGACTACGAGTGCAGCCTGGCCACTTCGGCCGGCGCGGCCGGCGCGTTGGGCATAGTTTGCCGGCGTCGGGGGTGCGTTTCGTAGGTAAACGACATTGAGCTGGGAGATGTCTACGCCGAGCTCCATCGTGGGCGAGCAGTACAGCAGCGGCAGAAAGTCGCGGCGCTCGGCCATAACTTTTTCATTGGCAGCCAGCTCGTGCATTCGTTTTTTGTCGTTCTCCCCTTGCCGGAACCGGCATTCGCGAAATTCACGAAGCGTGGCTTCGACCTGTGCCGTGTGCTCGCGAGCTTCAAAGGCCATGGGTAACGATCCAGGCGTTCCGAGCCGTGCGGCAACGTCCGAATAGAGTTCGGAGAAGAACGGGTTCGCGTCTTTGTTAGCCGGCTTCCCATCGCCGGGGCGCAGCCTGATGGCTCCGGGGGCAAGCCGCCAGCCAGAATGAAATCGCCGCACGATCTGGTGCCGGCTGGCTGCCATCAACATGGCCTCTAGAAGTGGTTCGCGGTCCTTGAGGTCGATACCTCCGGCGAGCTTCCCGATATCTCGAGCGAGCTTGCTACGACCGGACACCTTTACGACGCGATCGTATTTCCCCGCGTCCGTCCCGAGGACCAAAGTGGTGACGTAGTTTAGGTCGCGCGCTTGTTCTTCATTTCCAATCGCCCATGGATCTTTCAGCACTTGCCGTGACTTCTCGGCAGTTTGGTCGAGCTCGACTTGATCAAGTGCATCGGTCGCGACAGCAAGACCTTGGCGCATCCGGTCAAATAGGTCGAGGAACATCCTCTCGCGTGTCGCGCCGGAAAGTTCGGCAAGGATTTCAAATCCGCGACCCTGGTCGGCAGTCACCGTTTCCTGGTCTATTCCGGAGCAGCTTTCGTCGTCTCCGGCGAGATCCTTCACTCCAGGATAATTTACGTCGATAAGATCGAGCTGGTCGAGATTGGGATTTGTAAAGCGCCATCCCCGACGGAGGTCGTTCCAAAGGCGATGTGCAAGAACGCGGTTTACCGACCGCTTTGCCTCATCCAACGCTGCAAAGCCCTTTGGATTTTCGTCAATCATCCACGCTCCGCGGCGAGTCTTGTCTTCGGGATCAAATCCCAGCGCACGTCGCAACGCGTCGCCGAACTGTTCGTGCGAGAGCCCTTCTTCGCCGGCGTCACGAACTGCGCGAAGCATTGCCCCGCGGAGCAGGGTGACAAATATGAAATCATTGAAATGTCCCGATTGCAGCGCGGCATCTTGTCGGTTGTCGGAGAAGCCGAGAAGTTTTCGCCGCTCCTTTTTCGGCGGGATACGCTCCCGTTCCATCCAATCCAGGATGGCTGCACTGATGAGTGTTGTCGCCGAACTGCGGCCCTCAGCCGAGAGCCCTGCAAGCTTATTGATATCGCGCGCTTGCGACGGCGGCTCATGCCGGCAGTTCGGGCAGAACCTGTACTTGCCTGGAAAGAACCAAGCTCGAGTGCCGTTTTCGTCGTGTCGACCGTCGGGTGCGAGCATCATGAGCCGGCCCTCATGTTTGCCCTTGTGACTGGCTTTGAGGCGCGGGCCGGCTTTCGATTCCTCGAGCCAATCGGCCGGATATTCTTCGAGTTCGCCAGTGAAGGGTAGTTCGCCGTCAATGTCCGGGACGAGGAAGCCGTGCTGCCATCCCTCTTCATCAACATCGTCACGTGGGGTTTGGTCGATGGCGCGGGCTACCACCAATCCGTCATCGTCTATCGAAACCGAATGCGCTTCCTGTCCACACTCCCGGCAGAAGAAAACCGGATAAAGGCGTGCAGAGGCATCGTCGCGATCGAACTTCTCGGCTGCGAGCGCCACTCTACGCTTTCCGAGCGGATGGAGGGTCGCATGAGCATGGCCGGCACCGGATAGGAAGCGGTGGAGTTTGAACGCCATAAAGGACTGTTCACGCTCATTGATGCAGGCACTCATCGCGACAAGACGTGAGGCCAAAGCCTCGCGGCATTGTCCCTCACTGAGTTCGGTAACTTCTGCCAGTGATCTTGCAGCATCTGTCAGGGTGCGCGGCGGTCGACGGCGACGCGTCTCATCACCTATCAGGCCGATGTTGAGCTCAATCCAGATGGCGATCGGATCAGTTTCAAAGCCGCTAAATGTGCGCGGAACCTCGTCCTTCGCCAAGATGGCCGCACGCAGACCCGGGCCAGGTATGCCGATCGTGCATCGATCGAGACTTTCGGTGATGACATCGTCTTTGAGTACAGGGCTGCCAAATAGCTTTGTCCCAACCTCGGCAACCGCTTTGCGGCCGGCGTCTTCGTCGCCCGAAGCCATCGTCGCGGACGTGCCGATACACAGCATCTTTTTTGCGCCCAAGCGCTCGCGTACGCGGCGTACGAGCATCGCAACATCGGCACCCTGGCGTCCTCGATAGGTGTGGAGCTCGTCGAGCACGAGAAACTCCAGCCCTTGCATGTTGCCGACGACTTCGCGATCGATACCGTCCTGCCGTGTCATTAGCAGCTCAAGCATCATAAAGTTTGTCAGGATGATGTCGGGTGGGTCTGCCGCAATGCGCTTTCGTTCGGCGTCTGGGTCTTGACCGGTGTAGCGGGCAAATGTTGGTGTTAGCTCATCGGAAAGTCCGCAGCCGCCAATGAATTTTTCCAGCTCTTCGCGTTGCGAATTTGCGAGCGCGTTCATCGGATAAATTACGATTGCTCGGGTACGACGTGGCTCGCCAGCTCGTCGGGCTTTTAAAATGCGGTCGATCAACGGCACGAAAAAGCAGAGCGATTTGCCCGAGCCAGTGCCCGTAGTGACAATGTAATTGCGGCCTTGCAGAGCCTTACCCAGAGCCTCGTCTTGATGCCTATGCAGATTTATAGGGACGCGCTCGGCGCCGAACGCAAATACGCGCGGCAGGTCAGGGTCGATCAGCCCGTCAGTAGCGAGCTGCGAGAGAGGACGTCCGGGCAGGAAGTGCGGGTTCACCCCAATCAAAGGCTCGGGCCAGAATTTTCCGCTGCGATAGATCGCGTCTACCTGTTCGCGGACGTCGTCAGCCCGAATGGTTGTGAAGGAGCGGGCGAATTCTTCGTATTTGGCTACCAGCTCGGAATCGAGATCGAAAACATTCATACTGGCGCCCCTCTTATCCGATCGCTTGAAGGCGGCAATATTCGTCCAGCGTCAATAGGCTGAGCATGCATTCAACCATATTGACGCTAATTCTCTACCGATATTGGAGGCAGCCATGTGGGGCTGCTCATGCTGCCCTGCTGGGCGCTTGATGTCGCTCTTCAATGCCGAATGAGATTGAACTGATTTCCATGCGGATTGGAGCTCCTTAGCTATAATTGAAAAGTCACCTGGCGCCGCGACGCCAATCTCCGCGGATCGAAATTCGCATGCCAGAACGATTGAAATCCCGCCTGCTAAACCACCAATCGGCCAGCTCCCCCGAGATTTTGCAGCCGCGACTCGGCAATCGGCCGCGGCTCCGAGAGCAAACCGTCGCCCATGCTTCTACACAGATAGCTATACAGCGCGCTATGCAGTATTCCGCTCCTAAGCGACCGAAAAACCACTCGGAGACGTGAGTCAAAATATTGGCATAATATGTTGATTTAAAAAGAGAAAAAGGACACTTCTGATGTTGGTTCGGGCGTCATAAGTTCTCCTCTCGATATTTCGGGAGGCGATCGATGTCTGGGACGGAAGAGCTGAAATTTTTACTCGAGGGGGAGCTCGCTCGACGGTGGCGGGTGCATATTGGGACGCTGCAGCGGTGGAGGTACCGCGGAACGGGACCAAAGTATGTTAAGGTCGGCGGGCGCATACTTTACCCGATTACTGCGCTGGAAATCTATGAAGCGCAACACCTCACCACGGTCGTGTCCCATATGATGGTGTAGGTTCGCCGGCGTAGCCTTAGCGATCTCCGGCCAAGCCGGGTTGATCATGCTGCCATGGCGGGCAACGTGATGATGTCATTATCGCTTAATCCCGAGACGCTCTCAAGGGTCATGTAGCGGCAACGCTGGACTGCCCATTCATCGTTCTGTTCCAGCAGGATGGCGCCGACCAGGCGCGTAATCGCCGCCTCATTGGGGAAGATGCCGACGACGTCGG
>NZ_JAIBES010000100.1 GCF_019459305.1 Sphingopyxis sp.
GAGTTTTGCAACACAAGCTTACCGAAGTTCGCCGATGACCACCCGCGAAACTGACCGGACACTACAGCGCTTTTTCGATTAGCGCGTGTCCGGTCAGCTTCGCTACCGGCAGAAGCTACACCACCGCCGGGGACACGACCCTGCACGGAGTGCGGAGGCAACTCAATATTAGCTCGAGGACGTTGGTCCATGGCGGGATGGTTCGACTGGCAGGCGTCGCGAAATGGTTTCGATCGCTGCACCGCCATAAATCATCCTGCGTCGCTCCATTACGCAAGGGCGCTTGTACGTTTTTGCGCATGATGCTAAAAAAATGGCGCATCACGCGGGGGCGGGGGCAAGACAATGATACAATTGCGGACGAGTGCCGATTCAATCCCGAAACCGATGCTTGGTTCACCAGCACCTTGGTTTAAGGCGCATGTTTTGGATGTGAATCCCCGATATAGTTTTCACACTGTTGCGGGCCGCGTGGTTGTCCTGTTTTTTATGGGTTCGGCTGCAGCACCAGAGATCAAATCGGCGCACGACATACTGATCAGTGCCGCCGACCGTTTCGACGACCGGCAATGCTGCTTGTTCGGCATCACGACCGACCCCGACGACGAGACTGCCGACAGGATAAAAACCCGGCTTCCCGGCATCCGCTACATCCTCGACGATGATCGCGCCGTCAGTGCAGAATATGGTGCCAGCCATGCAGGTTCCGACCTCTACGAACCATATGTCATGATCCTCGACCGCCAGTTGCGGGTTGCTGGACGATTTCTCATCCGCGATGTTCAGGCCGCGTTAGCACTGGCTGATAAGCTGATCGGCGAATGCGCCCCCGAAGATTGGGCGCCGGTGCTGCTGATCCCGCGGCTGTTCGATCAAGCCACCTGTAAGACGCTGATCAACATCTATGATGCCGAAGGCGGCGAGGATTCTGGTTTCATGCGCGAAGTCGATGGCAAGACCGTCTCGGTGATCGATCATGGCCACAAGCGCCGGTCCGACGTCACGATCAAGGACCAGGAATTGTGCAAGATGCTCAGCGCTCGGGTCAACCATTGCCTGCGCCCCGCCATCCACCGCGCCTTCAATTTCGATGCAACGCGGATGGAGCGGTACATCGTCGCCTGTTATGAGGCGTCGGTCGGCGGTCATTTTCGCGCGCACCGTGACAATACGACGAAGGGCACCGCGCACCGCCGATTTGCGGTAACGATCAACCTCAACGACGATTTCGACGGTGGCGAGCTACGGTTTCCTGAATTCGGTACGCGGACCTATCGCCCGCCGGCGGGTGGCGCGATCGTGTTCGGTTGCGGCCTGCTCCACGAAGCGACTCCGGTCACTCGCGGCCGCCGCTATGCCTTCCTGCCGTTTCTGTATGACGACGCAGCCGCCGCGCTGCGCGAAGCGAACAACCAGTTTCTAGGCGAAGGGGTCGGCGCCTATCGGCAATAGCCGCGGCGCTTCGCTTCACAGTTCGATCGAGATTTTCACGTTCTGCGCCTTGATACCGGCCAGCGCGGCGATGCTGAGTTTCGCCGCATAGATCATGATGCTGAGCCGCTGCGGATTGGCGAGTCCTGCCGGGATCTCGCCCTGGTGCCAGCCGTTCAACATCATTTCGCTGACGTCTTCGTCGGGGACGGCCGCCTCGAGGCCGCCGACGAGTTCGAGCTGTGAGATGCCAAGCACGCTTGCCAGCACCCGCAAATTGCTGAGGCGTGGCTGGGTCTTGCCCGACTCCCACGCCCAGATTGTCGGTCGGCTTAGTCCCGTCCGCTCCGCAAGCTCGGACCGGCTGATACCGCATTGCTCGCGAAATCGGCGAAGCCGCGTCGGCAGCGCCTCACCCATTTCATATTCGATCGAGCGTGCCGAAGCGCTCATTGCAGTGGCGCTCTGCCGCATTGGCGCGGCCTATCCCATTCCGCGCCGGGGACGATCCAGCCGAATTTGACATCGATTTCGTTGCAGACATTCCTAACCATTGACGCCCCCCCCCTCAAGCAACGCGCCACGATGGATCTCCACCTGCCCGAAATCGCAGTTTTCTGTCATTCCCTGATGGGGACACGCCAAAACCGGGCTGTCCCACGACCGAACTGTTCGCCCGGCCTCCGACGCGCCACCTATCGCTAGAAAGCCGTCCCTAACGAGATCGAAAATGTCTTCGCCCGATCGCCAGTCTGCCGCACAACCGGCTGCGCGACGTTGAAACGCAGCTTGCCCGGGCCGGCGTTGAAAGACAGGCCCAAACCGACCGCAACGCGCGGTTTAGGCGAATTGCCGATCAGCCGTTCGCCGGGCAACAGCCTGGCTTTCGAGGCGCCAAAAACGGACCCGGCATCAACAAAGACGCTGGGGGTAACGCCGAATCTTTCCATCGCCCCTTCGATCCGAAACGACATTTCCAGCCGCCCGACATAATAGGCGCGGCCGCCGACCGCCGTCGTCAGACCGGCAGGCGCAGTCAACGGAACGACCTTTGGCCCGATGCCGCGCAGGTCGAAACCGCGCATGCTGCTACCGCCAATATAGAAGCGGTCAAACAGCGGAATCTCCCGGCCGCCGATCGGTTTCATCCAACCGCCTTCTACGCCCAGGGAAACGTCGATCTCGCCGCTGAGGCGGCGGTGAAGGGTCGCGGCGACGCGCGTGCGCGCATAGCGTGTTGTACCGCCCGGCCCCGCGAGATCCTGGGTGATCCGTAACTGGTAGCCGCGCGCCGGGTCCACCGCGCTATCGCGGCGATCGAGGCTGAGCGAGATGCTGATCACCGAGCTTGTCGACTGGCCTAGCGCGTTGCAAAACGGGCTGCCGTGAAGGCCAACATCGCATTGTGCATTTTTCAGGCCGATCTTGAAATTCTCGTTCGAATATCGATAGTTCGCCGCGACGCGAAGCCCACGGCCAAGCCGCTTGCCAAGATATATGTTCGCACCGCGCACTGTTTGCAGAAACACCGAGGATTTCTCTTGCGCATCGAAACCGACCGCCGTCGATCGTGAATAGAAAAACGTCGGTGCCGCCGACAGCTTGCTGCCCATGAAATTGGCATCGGCGACCCCGAATTCGAACAATCGCTGAATTTTCGAATAGCGCGCCGAGGCGGTGATGTTGCGGCCAGGCGCGCCAATATTGGTGCGCGCAATCTTCACCGTTCCCACCGGACCTTCGAGCGACGAATAGCCGCCTGAAAAGGCCAGACCGCCGCGCGGCAGCGTCTTGATAGACAAGAGGTCGGTTTCGCTGGCTTGGCCGTCGGCGCCGTCGATGCCGCCCGCCTCGTCGGATGTGGTATCGACGAAGCTGTCGTCCGCGCCTTCACCCTCCGCCGACGCCATGCCGAGCTTCGACGCCTCGGGCCGCGCGCCCAGTGCGGCGCGGCGCGCGGCGGGGTCACCCAGCCACGGCGCCGTCGATACATCGGCATCGAAGGCGGGGAATTTGCGCATGTTCGCCGCCGCTTTGCGCCCGACCGGCTTGCTGCCACCAATGGCGAAGCACGGTGGGCCCATCCGGTTCTGCGCTGCCACGACGCACGCCAGATTGACCATATCGGCGGGCAGCGCCGGTAAATCAAAAGCGGTAATCGGTGCAGAAGGTCCGAACGGCACGGGAATGCTCGGCCTTAGAGTCGTCGGAATGGCTTTTGCACCGACGCGCACTGGACGACTGCGCGTTGCGGCCTTCACGCCGCGCGCGACGCCACGCGGTTGCGCAACTGCCGCCGCCCGCTTGCCCGCAATCTTGCCGCGCTTGGGGGCAACACAGCTGACGCATGTGGCATGCCCCAGTGTAAGCGTCTCCGCGGTGCCAGCCATCAGAGCTTTCCGTCGCGCACCGGCATCGCCCAGCCAAAGCGCACGCTCGCCATCGACCGTCCGGCCAGCGAGTTCTTCGTTGATTGCCGCCGCCGGAACGGCAGTGGTATTTTTGCCGCCGAAGCTCTGCCCATCGCTGGCCGAAGGGGTCGCCGCAGCCACCGCCGCCGAGATCGGCGCTTCCCAATCAATGATCAGCGGCGGCGACGCCGTATCCGGGTCAGGATCGGCCAAGCGTGTCGGCGCTCTTACTCCCGCCACTTCCGGCGCGATTGCTGCGGTCAGAATAAGGGCGTCCGAACTGTCCGTACCGGCTGTGGTTGCAAACTCAGCGTGCGCCTTTTCGATTGGCCGCCCTTCTTGGAGCGCCAGCACGCGGGCCATCGCCGTCGATTGGCGAAGCGCGGCATGGGGCGGGGTCTGGACGATTTCGCGCTCGCGCGCGTGGAGAGATGGGGTTTCGCCCACTCCGAATATGACCGCAACGCCCAGCGCAGTGCCCTGCACCGCCTGCCGAACGCCCCGGAGCAATATTCCGTATCCCGCCAACCTCTTCCCCCCATTTTGCCGGCCGACCCCGGCTTTTACCTCCACCAAAGCCGCGTCGGGGTCATCCTTCCCGGAAGGATCGATTGAAGCTGTCGATCATAGGCTGGAACAGATATTGCAGCAGCGAGCTCGATCCCAAGTCGATATAGACTTCAGCCGGCATGCCCGACATCAACTGGACATCGGGATATTTCTTCAGCTGCGCGGCGGATATCTCGACGATCACCTTGTAGTAAATTTGCTGCGCGTCCTTGTCGTAGATCGCGTCGGGGCTGACTTCCTTGACGGTGCCGAGCAGGTTCGGGATCACACGCGCTTTGTACGGCGTCAGCTTGATTTCCGCCTTGAGCCCGCGGTGGACCATGTCGATATCGATCGGCCGCAACCGCGCCGACACGACGATTTTTTCCGACGTAGGAACGATGTCGAGGATCGGCTGCCCCGCCCCGATGACGCCACCAGGGGTGATCAACCGCAGATTGGCGACGCGGCCCGCGACCGGCGCGATCACCTGTTGCCGGGTTCGAATGTCATCGCTGACTTTCAGTTTTTCGCGCGCCTCGGCGATGAGCAACCGGACTTCGCGCTGCTGGCCCGTCGCCTCGAGCACCATTTGCCCGCGCAGTGACACCATCTGGGCGCGCGTCTCGCCAATCGTATCGCGAAGCCGGTCGAGGTTGTTGGTCAGCTTACCGCGCTCGCCGTCGACCAGCGCCTTTTGCCGCTGCAGCGCGAGCAGCCGCGATCTGCGCTCCAACCCTTCGTCGACCAGCATGTCGACGCCCATTTGTTCGTCGTCGAGCAATTTCGCCTGGTCGGAAAGCGCCGCGATCTGGGCGCCCGAACTGCGGATGTCGGCGTTCGACTGCCCGATCCGTTGCGACAGGATCTGCGCCTGCTCCGACAGGCCGCGTCGCCGCGAGGCGAATTCGGCATTCGACGCGGCAATGATCTCCCTGACCTCGGGATCGCTGCCCGCGGCCAGTAGCTCGGCTGGATAGTTCACCGTCGGGAGGCCGAGCCGTTCGGCGGTCAGCCGCGCGTCCTGCGCCAGCAAGCCGTAAAAGCTCGAGCGCAAGGCTGCATCCGACGCATCATTCTTGGTCGCGTCAAACAGCACCAGCGGCTCGCCGGCCCGTACCGCCTGCCCTTCCTTCACCAGGAACTGGCGGACGATCCCGCCCTCCAGATGCTGGACCGTGCGCCGCCCACCACCCTCTGCCTCCAGAAACCCGCTCGCGATCGCCGCGCTATTTAAGGGCGCCGCCCAGCTCCAGATAGCAAAGACCAGCACGAACAGGCCGATCGACACAAGTGCCAGCCGCATCGACCCTCGCACACGCGGACCAGCAGATTCGTGGTCCGGTGACGGCAGAGCCAGGCGCACCGGGTCGCCGTCGGCGCCCAGGCGAAAGGGGATGTTCATGCTTCCATTCCCCCTTGTTTGAACATCGCCGGATTAGCCTTGGCGGGATCTCCCCGCGGCGGCGCCTCGCCCGTCGGGATCGCACGCTTGCGTCCAGCCATTTCGTCGACGACGGTGCGGGCATCGCCGAACTTCGCGACTTGGCCATCCATCATCAGCAATATCTTGTCCGCCAGCTCGAGCAGATTGGCGCGGTGCGAGACAATGATCGTCGTCATGTTCAGCGCCTTCAGCTTCTTGATCGTCGCCAGCAAGGCGGCATCGCCTCGGGCGTCGAGGCTGGCGTTGGGTTCGTCGAGCACTATGAGCGGCGGCAGCCCGAACAGCGCGCGGGCGAGTCCGATGCGCTGACGTTGCCCCCCTGACAGTTGATGCCCGCCGTCGGTGAGCACGCAGTCATAGCCGCCATCAAGGTGGAGGATCATCTCGTGGCAATCGGCCAGCTTCGCCGCCGCAATCACATCAGCATCGCGCGCGTCAGGCCGGAACCGACCGATATTCTCACGGATTGATCCGGGCAGCAATTCGACGTCTTGCGGCAGATAGCCGACGTTCGGCCCGAAATCGCTGCGCATCCAATCGAAGGTGTCGGCGCCATCGAGGCGCACATGCCCCGAAACCGGCTTCAGCACCCCGACGAGAAGCCGCGACAAGGTCGTCTTGCCCGATGCCGACGGCCCCACGATCGCCAGCGCCGTTCCCGCATCGATCGCGAAGCTGACATTCTTCAAAATCGCGCCCTTCATCCCGGGGGCAGCATAGGTCAGATTTTCGATCGCCATGCTGCCCGAAGGCTTGGGCAGTGCCATCTGCGACGGGCGCGGGGTCGGCATGTCGCAGAAGCGCGACAGGCGTTGCAGGCTTTCACGCGCGAGCACGAACTGTTTCCAATAGCTCATCGCCGCCTCGATCGGCGCCAGCAACCGGGCGATCAGGATCGACCCGGCGATCATCGCACCGCCGGTCAGTTGTTGTTCGAGCACGAGCAATGCCCCCACGCCCAGCACCGCGATCTGGACCAGATTGCGAACGAACTTCATCCACGCCAGAATCTTGCTCGACTGGAACTGCGTCCCATCGACCGCTTCGGTTTCGGCGACATAACGGTCCCGCCAGTGCGCGACGGTATCCTTGCCCATCCCCATCGCGTCGATCACTTCGCTGTTGCGCACCAGCGATTCGGCATATTGCATGTTGCTGGTGGCGAGCGACTGGGTCTCGCTGATTGCCGTGCGCGTGATCCGCTCATTGTACCAGGTCAGCCCGAACAGCATCGCCGCGCCGACCGTCGAGATAATTCCGAACACTGGATGCAGCAGGAATACGACAAGCAGGTAAAACGGCACCCACAGCATATCGACAACGCTGAACACCGTCGGGGTCGAGATGAAATTCTTCACCTGCGCCATCTCGCGCAATGCCTCGAGCCGGACATTCGGCGCGATCAGCCGTTGTTCGAGCGAGCGGAGCAACAGCGTCGGACCGAGTTGCTGCGCCATCCAGGTGCCGACGCGGTTCGCCACCTGTTGCCGGATCCCGTCGAGCATCGAACCCAATGCAATCACCAGCGTGATCGCTAGTGCGAGGAAGAACAACGTGTCCTTGCTCTGACTGGTCAGGACGCGGTCAAAGACCTGCATCATGTAAAGCGACATGGCGAGCGCCGCCATGTTGGTGATCGCCGAGAACAGGATCAGCCGCATCGCGATCGGCTTTTGCGGGATCAAAAGCTTTTTGAGCAGATTGTCCGGATTGGCAGACGCTCGCCCAGCGGCGAGAGGGTTCCAGGCCATGCTCAGCGCTCCCTGAGGGACGGACTATCCGCGGCGTGCAGCGGCAGCACGAGCCCCGATATCAAACCGGCGAGCTCCATCTGGCGGTGGACGCCCAACTTCGCGCGCACGCGCTTCAGATAGGTCCGCGCCGTTTCCTCCGACAGTCCGCATCCCTCCGCCGCATTGCAAAGGCTGCTCGATTTCAGAAAATGGCCGAGGAACCGCTGTTCGGACGGGAGCAAGCCGAGCGCTTCGAGCAGCGACGTCGGCGCATCGACCTTGCCCGGCCCCATGATGATCACCATCGCGCAGCGGGTCATGCTGTCACCGGTGCGCGACTTGGCAGAGATAACATAAGCCAAACGCCATTCGCCATCGCGGCAATCGAGCCGGAAGACATCCTCGACCGGCGCATCGGGCGCTGCGGTGGCGGCGCGGCGGATGCTTTCGCGCAGCTGCTTGGCCTGCGCCGGATTGGCGGCAACGATCTTGCCATCGGCGGCGCGGAGCAACCATTTACGCTGTTCGACCAACCCGGTCGCGGCGCTGTTCAGGAACAGCGGCTGACCATCGGAAGACAACAAAGCCATCGCCATCGACACGCGGTCGAACATTCCTTCGAGCATTGCCGAGCGCTGCGACTGTTGGGCAAGCTGCGCCACGCCGGTCGCCGACTCGGCGAGCAGCGGCGCGATCAATTGCAGCGAAGCTGCATCGCGATCGCTGAAATGCGCACCGCCATCCTGGCGGAAGAATAGCGCGCGAATGGCCTTACCCTCGCGCTTCATCTGGATTGCCATGCCGTGGTGAAGCGGACTTTCGGCGTCGGCATCAACCCGCCCCGTCGCCGCGCCGAACAGGGCGCCGGAGAATTGGAAATGATGCACCGGCTGCTCGCCGATCCGCACCCATACGTCTTCCATCATCGCCAGCAGGCGCCGGGTCGCTGCAGGGTCGCCGCGCACCTGATCAAACCCGATCAAAAAGGCGTGACGTTGCTGTCCGGCGCCCGCCGCGGACACCGTCAAGATCGCCGATGCCACGTCGAATTGCGCCAGATAGTCATGCCAGAGCCGCCGGGTATTCGCTGCAACATCGACCGACAGCGGGTGATCCGCCATGACGTCATGAAAATCGCCGCCCGACACCCCCTCGAACAGGTGGGAGTCGTCGCGGACGGCTTCTGCATACGGCGTTGAAAAATCCATGGTCGCAGACATATTGCCCCCAATAATCATCGGTCCCGTAACGAAGCCAAAGCTCGCCACAGGGGATTCACGCGCGACCATGATGTCTGACGCGAGGCTCTGGTTACGGTCCAAAACGCACGCGCCCACCGGGGTTGCCTGAAGCATTTTTTACCCGGCGTTGCCTGTCGATTGATGCGAATCGCTCGATAGCGTCGCCTGCCGTGACGGATGCTGGCGACGACCTTTGTCTATTTCGATTCGGCGGATTGAGTCTATTATCCCCTCGGACATATCCGTTAGAGTAGTTTCCCGTTCTGCCACCGCGCATTACTCTTTGATAACCACGAAAAGAGGGGTCGGCGCTCGAATCCGCGATGATTCAGGAGGGGTGACGTGCGGAAATCTTGGATTTTTTGGGCGAGCGCCATGAGCGCTCCCGTCGCTGTAGCGACGTTTGCGATTGCCGCGACTCCGCTGCTGGCGCAATCGGCGTCGCCTGCCGTGGCACCATCGAGCACGATGGCCGCTCTCGCCCGGCAGGTGGTCATCTCCAGCCCCGACATCGCGGCGCAGCGTCATCAGGTGCGGGTTTCCGCTGCGCGGCTGCAGGCAGCGGAAGCCGGCTATCTGCCAACGATCGAGGCGAACGGCACCGTCCAGCGGCGCGAGATCGACATCAAGAATGGCAGCAGCACCAACGACGCGCGCTATACCGCCGGACAGGCCGGGATCGAGGCGCGATTGCGCTTCTACGACGGCAACCGGACCTATAATGGCGTCAAGATCGCCAAGGCCGAACTCGAGGCGACCAGCGCCGGACTCGATGCGATCACGTCGGACATCTTGCTGGAACTGCTGACCAGCGCCGCCGACGTCCATCTAAGCCGCAAAATCCTGCAATATTCACAGGCACAGAGCGAGGCGATCGGTGAACAGCTGCGCGCAACGTCGCGCCGCCTCGAATTCGGCGAAGCCACGCGCACCGACGAAGAACTGGCGCGGGCGCGGCTGGCGACGTCGCAAGCCGGGGTGCTCGCCGCGACCGAAGAGCTTGGCGTCAATGGGCACCGCTTTCGCAACGTCAGCGGCCAGTCGGGAACGATGGTGCCCCCACTGCCGCCGCTCGCCGCGGTACCGGCTTCGCTCGCCGCGGCGCAAAAGATCGCCCAGGATGCCGCGCCGCGACTGCGCGCCGCGCGGCTCAATGCCCAGGCCGGGAGGTCGGGGGTCCCCTTCGCGACCGGCGCGTTGCTCCCGCAACTCGATGCGGTGAGCGGTTATGACTATCTGACCGGCGGCGCCGCCAATACGTTCACGGGCAAATATCCCGACGATCGTTCATCGCTATATTACGGTCTGGAACTGCGCGTGCCGATTTTCCTGCCGCGCGACCATGCCGAGGTTCGCCGCGCACGCGCCGTCCGCGATCAGCGCCTGTCGCAAACCGACATGGCGGCGCGAACGGTTGCAGAAGAAGTCGCGAGCGCCTGGACACGCTGGCAGTCAGCGAAGAGCACGATCATTGCCGCCGATGCGGCGGTCGCGGCAACCCAGGAAGCGGCCGAAGGTATCAAGAAAGAGGCTGTCGGCGGCAACCGCACCCTCACAGATGTACTGAATGCGCAGAACGAGCTCCTGACCGCGCGCGTCACGCTGGAGAGCGCGAACCGCAATGAATTTGTCGCGCGCGCCAGTTTGCTGGCAGCGACCGGTCAGCTCGACGCGAAAGCGATCCTTGACGGGCGCTGCTGCGGCGCCGACGTCATCGACCGCCCCGGCATGTCGGCGCTGGGCCGACCGTCCATGGCCAGCCCGGGCGAGACGATGGCCGACCCTGCGGCATCGGCCCGGCCGCAGATGTCGTCGCTGGGCCGCACGCCCGATCCGGCGCCCGATCGTTCCGCCAACGAGCAGACCGGCGAGGCCATCAACTCGGCACGCCCTGCATCCTCGGCCTTGGGCCGCAAGCTGAACTGAGATCCGATCTTGCATAAGGGCCGGCTTGTTTCGCCCCGCTGCGGAACGGCAGAAATCCGCACGTCCGGTTAAAAACTCGCCGACCGCGCCCCGGTGATCTGCCCCAAAATGAACCACTTCACAAAATTGCTCGCCATGTCCCCAAGCAGGAATGTGCGGTCCCCCTGCCCCGCCATATCCCATCGTCATGGCTGCGGATTTTCGCGGTCATTTGGGGGGATGGCAAAGCCGAGTCGGCAAATCTGCATCCCTGCGACCCACCAATGAAGAGGATAGCGAAATGCCTACAGTTGGATCTTCTAACGCACCAACCAATCCAAAAATGCCCACTGCACGTGGACAGGTATTGGGAACGAATGCGGTCGATTTCATCGATCTGAACACTCTCGTCCACACCGCGGCCTTGCCCTATAATGCGCGCGGCAATGGCGGGGCAGACACCGTCTATGGCAACAATCTCGACAATGATCTGTATGGCGATGCCGGCGATGACAATGTCGTCGGACGGAGCGGCAATGATCGCATCGATGGTGGAACTGGCAACGACACGCTGATCGGTGACCAGGCCTCGTTCGTCGTCGTCGGCCCCGGCGACGTCGACTATATCGGCGACGATAATGGCGCCGCCGATGGCAATGACACGCTGCTTGGCGGTGCCGGCAACGACACGGCCTGGGGCGGCGGCGGAAACGACTTCCTCCGCGGCGACGCTGGCAATGACGTGCTCTATGGCCAATCGGGCGATGACCGCGCCGATGGCGGGGCTGGCGACGACATCGTCGATGGCGGCACCGGTAACGACAATCTCTATGGTGGCACCGAAACCGACGTGGTGACCGGTGGCGACGGCGACGATTATATCGATGGCGGCACGAACGCCAATGGCATCGACCAGCTTTCGGGCGGTGACGGCAACGATGTGATCTTCGGCGACAAAGGCGTCAATCGTAAGGCCGATGAAGATTTTGCTTACAATCAAAGCAATTATAACAAGGGCATTGGCCATGCCGACAACATCTCCGGCGGCGCTGGCGACGACCAGATCTTCGGTCAAGGCGGCGACGATGTGATCGACGGCGACAACGGCGACGATCTGCTGTGGGGCGATGACGGCAACGACACGATCTTTGGCGGCAACGGCTATGACCAGCTCGACGGAGGCGAAGGCGACGACGTTCTCTTGGGTGAAGACGGCGACGACGAACTCAACGGCGATGCGGGCAATGATGTCATCCGCGGCGGCGCGGGTCTTGATTTTGTTCAGGGCGGCGCCGACGATGACGACATCGGCGGCGGTGCCGACGACGACGTGCTGAACGGCAACGACGGCGACGATCTTGTTCATGGTGACGATGGCAATGATCTGATCTGGGGCCAGAGCGGCGATGACGAACTGTACGGCGACGATGGCGACGACGTGATCCGCGGCAACGGGGATCCCTTCTTCGATCCGTCCGATCCGTCGACCACCGACAATGACTTCATCTCGGGCGGTGACGGCAACGACACCATCAACGGCGACGAGGGCAATGACGTTCTCGAAGGTAATGACGGCGACGACCTGATTGCTGGTGACGCTGGCGCTGACAACATTGATGGCGGCGCAGGCGACGACAACCTCTCCGGCAATGACGGCAACGATGTCATTGCGGGCGCTGATGGCGACGACGTGATCTTCGGCAACAATGGCAACGACAATCTGTCGGGCAATGACGGCGACGACGATGTCTATGGCGGTGCCGGCAATGACACCATCAACGGCAATGACGGCAACGACTTCCTGGCTGGTGAAGCTGGCAACGACACCATGTTCGGCGGCGACGGCGACGACTTCATGTCGGGTGACCTGGCGACGGACGGTCTGGGCCTTCCGGGTGGCGGCAACGACTTCATGTCGGGCGGCGACGGCAACGACTTCATGCAAGGCGGCTTTGGCGCCGACGTGATGAACGGCGATGACGGCGATGACACCATCTTTGGTGACACCGGCAATGACACCATCGATGGTGGCCTTGGCGATGACTATCTCGAAGGTGAACAGGGCAACGACAAGATCACCGGTGGCGAAGGCGACGACCATATGTCGGGCGGCACGGGCAAGGATCTGTTCCTGTTCGACTCGACCGATGCATCGCCGGGCTTCGGCAATGATGTCATCGGCGCGCCGGGCTTCCTGGGATCGGGCCGCGACTTCAACCTCGCGAACCGTGACACGCTGGTCTTCGACGTCGATGCTGGCTTCGATCCGGATCTCGATATGTTCGTGCTGACCGGCGACTGGGATGGCCAGGGCGACGCGCTCGACGTGTTCATCTTCACCGCAGCCGGTTCGGTGCTGATCGAGGACTTCTGGGAAGGCGCTTCGGCTCCTATTGCGGCGATCGCGGCATTGGGCGGCTATGACTCGGTTGCTGCGCTCAATGCGTACAGCCAGGGCAATGCGTCCTACGACATGATCACGTTCGTCTGAGGACAAGGCTTCGTACGGGGAGCCACTCCTCGACGGACCTCTGCTAACTGGAGGGCAGGCCGCGGCCTGCCCTCCTTTTTGCATTGGGGTGCCAGGATAATATGTCGCCGCCGCAGTTAATTGCATCGTCGCGGCCAGGCTAGTTTTTGCAGTGTCCCCATCAGGGAATGGCCGGAAACCGCGCTTTCCGCCAATTTTTACACAAGGATGACATGGCAAGAATCATCCTAACGATGCCTGCTTCAGCCGAGCAGGTCTGCAGAGACAGGGTGTAAGCATAATAAGGAATCTATCGACGACCCGGCGGCAATATAGTCCTCCGACAATTGGTAGATCTTCGAGTCCGGTCAGCTTGCGCTGGCTAGCCGTGTCCGCCGCCACGCCCCCTGGCGGCGGCCGGCGTCGAAGCCTCATCGTTCGTTTCCATAGCGCCGCGACGTTGCCGGCCGCAGCTCGAGTTCGACCATGAAGCATGCATTCCTCTTTTGTTTTGCGCTGGCGATGGCCGCGCTGCAGGCACCGCCCGCGGGCAACGCCCCGGCATTGAGCATTCCGGTCGATTGTAGCATCGGCCAATCCTGCCTGGTCCAGAAGCTCGTCGATCACGATCCGGGGCCCGGCCGCCGCGACTATCGCTGCGGCCAGCTTACGACGAACGGGCATGACGGGATCGATATCCGCCTGCGCACGATGGCCGACATGCGAACCGGCTTTGCCGTCGTCGCAGCCGCCGCCGGAACGGTGCTGCGCACCCGCGATGGCGAGCCCGACGTCAGCGTCGACGAACGGACATCGCCGGGCGGCAAGGACGCGGGCAATGCGATCGTAATTGAACATGGTGACGGCTGGCAGACCCAGTACAGCCATCTGCGCCAAGGCAGCATCGTCGTCCGCCCCGGCCAGCACGTCGTGGTCGGCGAAAAAATCGGGCAGGTCGGGCTGTCGGGCAATAGCGAATTCCCGCATCTTCACTTCACGGTTCGCCATAACGGCGAGGCGGTCGACCCTTTTGTTGGAAACGGCCCGCCGCCGCCGTGCAACATCGATGCGCCCAGTTCGGGCCTTTGGACAGCCGCGGCGGCACACATCCTCAGTTACCAGCCCGCCGCGGTGATCACCGGCGGCCTCGCATCAACGGTGCCGGCCAAGGCGGTTGCCCAGCGCGACCCGCCGCCGGCGTTGACCGGACAGCAGGCACCGCTGATCCTGTGGATCGACGCGATCGGCGCGCGTGCAGGCGACCGACAGATGTTCTCGATCACGGGACCGAGCGGACAGATCGTGCATGACCAGCGAGCGCTCGTCGCCGATGGCGGCCTCAGCTGGTTTGCATATAGCGGCAAACGCGCGCCCGCCGCGGGCTGGCCCAAAGGCCGCTATTCTGGCCGCTATGCCCTGCAACGTGGCGAAACGATAATCGCGCAATTCGAAACATATGGCCTGATAAGATAAACACTCCTTTTGATAACAAACTGAACAACGTTTTTCCTCAAAAACTGCTAATATATGCTCTTATATCAAACTAGATTTTATAATATTATTCAGGCAAATATCTAAAATTTTTCCATTTTTATCTATGCATATTCATAATGCGACAATTCCGACGAACAACCTTATCTTTTGTACGAATTTTAATGGAAAATTAACTCTCAAGATATTGCGCTTATACAAAAGTATAAGTGGTCATACCAAAAATTGCCATTGCAGAATCACCCCCCCGGGTTTGTATTCGCCTCGTCAGTGACAAGGCACGGGCAACGGTCGCCAAAGAGAACCCAGCACGATCACAGGAGCTTGCATTGCCCATCCGCGCCGCACCCGACGCGGAAAAGCGATGCCGTTCGCCCTTAGTCGCAGCGGCCCCCGTACAGGTCGCTGCCGCGTGAACGAGCGAATATCGAGGGTGCAGGGGGCATTAGGCGATGGAATTGAAGCGGAGTGATCAGGTGGGCGAGATCGCCACCATGGCAAGGGCCATTCCGCCGGGTGCAACAACCATCGTGCCCGTCAATGGCATCGTCCAATTGCCGCCCGGAACGCGGCTCGACGCGATCAAGCTTTCCGGCAACGACCTGCTCGTTACCCTGCCCGACGGGCAGGTGCTGGTCATTGTCGATGGTGCGCTGCGTATCCCGCAGATCAAAATCGGCCCGATCAACATTCCGCCGCCGACAGTCGCCGCGCTCATCGCCGGGCAGGAGCCCGAGCCAGCCGCTGGTCGGCCGCAAAGCTCGGGAGGCAATTTTGCGCAGACGCCCGGCGACATCGGCGACCCCTTTGGCCTTGGCGATCTACTGCCGCCGACCGAATTCGGCTTTGTGCGGACCCTGGATGTCGAGGTCATTCCCGATGCCCTCGATGACAAACCGAGCGTCCTGATCACAACCCCCGACCAGATGGTTGGGGTGACCGCCGCGACTGCGATCGTATCAGAGGCAGCGCTCGCCGCGCGCGGCGCCGAACCCGCGGGGACCGACCCCGCCTCGCCGCGCGGATCGACGAGCGGCACTATCCAGATCGCGGCGCTCGACCAGCCCGTTGTCGTTGCGGTCAATGGCACCGCCGTTACCGCCGTAGGCCAGGTCATTGCGACGCCGCTTGGCGAGATCGTGATCACCAGCATCGCCCCGGACCTTATCGATTACGTCTACACGCTGACCGACAACAGCACCGATCCCGCCGCGACCGATATCGTCACAATCACCGTGACCGATAGCGACGGCGATGTCGGCACCGCCACCCTGACGCTGACAATCGAAGACGACGCGCCGATCGCGCGCGCCGATGTCGACGATACCGAACCCGACAGCCGCTTGCCGCAGGCGGGCAATGTCATCACTGGCGACGGGACCGTCAGCGGCGCCGATGGCGCCGACTCGCCCGGCGCGGACGGCGCGGTCATCACCGGCATTCGCGGCGAGTCAGCGAGCGACTTCAGCCCGACCGGCACCGCGGTCCAGGGAGAATATGGCCGCCTGGTGATTGCCCCCGACGGCACTTACGCCTATATCCGGTCAGCCGGGACGCCGGGCGGCGTCAGCGATGTTTTTACCTATCAGCTGACCGACGGCGACGGCGATGTATCGACCGCGACGTTGACGATCCGCATCAGCGACAGCACGCCCAGCCTGCTCTTGCCCGCGGCGGGCGACGACGGCACCTTTGTCCACGAAGCCGGCCTGCCCGAACGCGACGGCGAGAGCCCTGGCTCGCGCGACGGCGATGATTCCAACTTCACCTTTGGCGTCATCCAATTTGCTGCGGGCGATGGACCTGCCGCCCTGACAATCAACGGTGTTGCGCTCACCGAAGAAGGCCAGGCGATCGAACTTGCCACCGGCACCTTCTATGTCGTCGCTATCAATCCTGATTCGATCGAATATTTCTTCTGGCTCACCGACAACACGTCCGGCGACAATATGTCGCAGTTGATCACGGTCGGCATCACCGACCTCGATGGTGACACGGTATCGGCCAGTTTCGAGATCGACATTATCGACGATGTCCCGGAAGCCGTCGCCGATTTCGACGGCATTCCGGCAGGCACTTTCGGTCCCGCCACCGGCAACGTCATCACCGATGGCGAAAATGACGGCGGGCTCGATTTTCTCGGTGCCGACGGCGCAAGCGTGTCGTCGATATCGGGCGCGGGCGATCCCGTCGCGGCCGGAACGCCAGTCGCAGGACTCTACGGTATCCTGACGCTGAACAGCAACGGCAGCTACAGTTATGTCCGCAATCCCGGCACCCCCGGCGGGGTGTTCGACACCTTCACCTATCAATTGACCGACGGCGATGGCGACACCGCGACCGCGACACTGCAGATTGCGATCGGCAACAGCGGCGTCACGCTCCAATTGCCCAACGGCGACGACAACGGCCAGTTTGTGTCCGAGGCGGGGCTCCCTGCCGGATCGGCGCCCGGTAGTGGCTCTGCCACAACCGAGGGCTTGATCACCTTCGCCGCAACCGATGGCGTGGACGCGGTCCGCATCAATGGCGAAGCGGTCACGGCGGTCGGCCAGACGATTGCAGGCGATTTCGGCACACTGACCGTTACCAGCATCACGGCGACATCGATTGGCTACAGTTACACGCTTATCGACGCCACGAACGGCGACGATGTTACCGACAATTTTGGCGTCGTCGTGACCGATCTCGGCGGCGACACCGCCAGCGGTTCGCTCAGCATCGTCGTCGAAGACGATGTCCCGACCGCGAATGATGATCTCGAATGGCTTCAGGCGGGCAGCACGGCGACCGCAGATGGCAATGTCCTGACCGGGGTGGGCGGCAACGACGCTAACGCTGCCGATGGCGAGACCGACGTCGCGGGCGCCGATGGTGCCAGCGTGACCGCCATCGCGTTCGGCGGCGACAGCGGCGAAATCAACGGGCTGACTTTTGGCGCATATGGCACGCTGGCGATCGCCCCCGACGGCAGCTATGTTTACACGCTCGATCCCGAAAATCCTGATGTCCTGGGCCTCGACAGCGACGACGAACTCACCGAGACCTTTGACTATGTCATTACCGACAGCGACGGCGACGAGGCGGCGGCAACACTGACTGTTGTGATCCGCGGCCGCGACGACATCGTCACGATCAACGGCCTCAACCCCGACGGCGCAGAAACGACCGTTGCCGAGGCGAATCTCGCCGACGGCTCCAACCCCAACAGCGATGCACTGATCCAGACCGGCGAATTCAGCTTTGACGCCATCGACGGCATCGCCGCTATCACCATTGCGGGGGAAACCCTGTTCGACGGCGCGATTGTTGCCGGGCTCGTGATCACCACTGATATCGGAGTTCTCACGATCACCGATTTCGCGCCAGTATTTGACGCGGCGGGCGACATCGTCGGCGGCACGATCAGCTACAGCTACGAGCTCAGCGATAACAGCGTCCTGCATGCCGGGCCGACCGATGCCGCACTGACCGAGAGCTTTGCCATCGAGATTACCGACAGCGACGGTTCGGTGGCAACGGCGAGCCTCGACGTGCTGATTGTCGACGATGTTCCTGTCGCCCAATCCGAGCCTTCAATCACCGTGGCTGAAGATGCCGCCCCCATTTCGGGCAATCTGCTGGCGAACGACACGCTCGGCGCTGACGGCGCGGCGGTCACCTCGGTGACCGTCGGCAGCACCGTCATCGCGATCGCCGCCACCGGTACCACCACCTACGCCAACGCCAATGGCACCTACAGCTTCCAGGCCAATGGTGCCTGGAGCTTTGATCCGGTCGCGCAGATCAGCGTGTTCCCGATCCACGCCAATTTCACCTACACGATCACCGATGGCGACGGTGACCAATCGTCGGCGGTGCAGTTGATTCGCCTCGCCGACGGGACATTGCCGACTGCCAGCGACCCGATCCAGCTGACCGTCGATGATCAGCATCTGGAAAGCGGATCGACCCCTTCGCCAATGCAGCCGGTTTCGAGCACCGGCAACATCGTCTTTACCCCAGGCTCCGACGCAATCGCGTCGATCAGCTTTGGTGACATCTCGACGCTCGACGGCGGGCTCAGCTGGACGCTGGAAACCGACAATCAGATCATCGGCTGGGACGCCAACGACAACCCGGTCGTCGTGATCGACCTCAGCCTGTCGGGCAATGTCGCAGCGGTCACCGTCACGCTGCAGCATAATTATGGACTGCACCCCGATGCCACGATCGACGATCTCGCCGAACTTGGTTTTATCGAGGTCGTCGCGACCGACGCCGACGGCGACCAGATCGCGGGGGCGGTCAATATTGCGGTCTCCGACGACGTGCCGTCGATTACCGCCCTGTCGCCGCCTGCAGGGCTGTTGACGGTCGATGAGACCAATCTGGCGCAGGACGCGACGGCCAATTTCGCCAGCCTGTTCAATATCCTGATCGGTGCCGATCAGGATGGCAGCACGGTCAGCTATGCATTTGAAGTCACGACGGCCTCGGGGTTGGTCGATGTTGCCACGGGTTCAAAGATCGTCCTGCAGGCGGCAGGCAATATTGTCGAAGGACGGCTGCAAGACTCGCCCTCGACGGTCGCCTTCCGTCTGACCGTCGCCAATGATGGACAGGCGACACTCGACCAAATCCGCGCCGTTCGCCATCCCGACGCCAGCAACCCCGACGACCCGGTGACGCTGTCGCCGTTTCTCATCCGGATGATCGCGACAGTTACCGACAGCGACGGCGACCAGGCGTCAGCGCTCGTTGCGATCGGCAGCATGCTGGTGTTCAAGGATGATGGCCCGTCAATCGACGCGGCCAACGTCGATACCAACGCGATCACCCTGACGACGCAGGACGGCGACACGCGCGGCAGTGCCTTCGATGTCGCGACCGCCGATCTGTCATCGGCCTTTTCAACTTCGCTGGTTCAATTCGGCGCCGACGGTCCCGCAGGAGCCGGCGCGGTGGCCTGGACCTATTCCCTTATGCTGGGCTCGGCGGCCGCGACCTCCGCCCTGACCAGCAACGGCGTGCCGGTCACGCTGGCCCTTGTCTCCGGCGAGATCGTCGGCAGCGCGGCCGGCACGCCCATTTTTTCCATCGCCGTCGACGCCGCGACCGGGGTTGTTACGCTCACCCAATTTGCCGAAATCGATCATCCGCTGCCAGGTTCGCCCAGCAACTATGCGGCGCAGCTAGTCGAGCTGGCCCCCAATCTCGTCGAGCTGCGCGGTACCGCGACGATCGTCGATCGCGACGGCGACAGCATCTCGGATACCGTCGCCGTCGATCTGGGCGGTAACATCCGTTTCGCCGATGATGGCCCGTCGATCACCGCTGGCGGCACCGCGTCCACGCTGACGGTTGACGAAAGCGACTTCGCCAGCAATGCAACGGTCAATCTGTCCGGGCTGTTCACCGCAACGACCGATTTCGGCGCCGACGGCCCGGCCACCATTGCTTATGAACTGGGCGTCTCCGCCGGGGCGAGCGGCCTGATCGACGCACTGACGGGTGAAGCGGTAATCCTGTCGATTGAGGGCGGCGTCGTGTTCGGGCGGACCTCGGCCCACGAAGTGTTCCGCATTTCGGTGGCGCCGGGCGGCCTCGTCACCTTCGATCAGTCGCGCGCGGTCCTTCATACGCCCGACAGCGGCCTCGACCAGACGCTCTTCCTTTCGGGCAGCAACCTGATCACGCTAACCGCCATCGCAACCGACGGCGACGGCGACACCGCGCAGGCAACCGCCGACATCACGGGCCATTTCGCGATCCGCGACGACGCGCCGGAGGCGGTGAATGACGACGACAATGTGGCGCGCGACGGGCAGAATTTCGCCGACGGCAACGTGCTCACCGGGATCGGCGGCAGCGATGACAATGGCGTGGATGGATCGCCAGATAATGGCGGCGCCGACGGCGGGCTGCTGGTCATTGGCATGGCTTTCGGCGCAACCACGGGAGCGGCAGGATCCGCGCTCACCGGTGATCATGGCTCAATCACCATCGCCGCCGACGGCAGCTATCGTTATGATCTCGATCCCGATGACCCGGCGGTGGTCGCACTCAATGCCAACGAAACGCTGACCGACACCTTCCAATATACCGTTCGCGACGCCGACGGCGACACGTCGGTCGCGACAATCACCATCTCGATCACCGGGGCCAATGATTTCCCGATCGCGCGCGCCGATACCAATTGGGTGATCGAAGGACCCAGTGGTTCGGATCCGAGCGCCACCGGCAACGTCCTGCAGGACATCGCGCATCCAGGCGCACCCTCCGGCAGTTTTGCCGACATCGCCGATAACGACCCCGACCTCGAAGCGATCACGGTGACGTCGGCTGGCACCTATGTCGGGCTCTACGGCACGCTCGTGATCGCAGCAGACGGCGGCTACACCTACACGCTCGACGAGGACAAGCCGGTCGTCAATGCGCTCGACAGCGGAGAGACACTGATCGAGGGCTTTGCCTATACGGTCAGCGACGGATCGCTGTCAGTCAGCTCGATGCTAACCATCACCGTGTTCGGGACCAACGACGCGCCAACGATCGGCACCGCGATCGCGCGCGTGTCGGAGGAAGGCCTGCCGAACGGCCTTCCCGATGCGGCGCCGAGCGCAACGCTCGATACCACCAATAGTGCAACCTTCAGCGGAACGCTCGCGATTGGCGACGCCGACGTCGGCGAGACCTTGATTGCGACGCTGGGCGATCCGGGTGCGGTGCTGACGGCCGCGGGCGTGCCCGTCGCCTGGAGCGGCGCCGGCACCGGCACGCTGATCGGCTCGGTCGGCAGCTCGGAAGTCATCCGCGTCACGCTCGCATCGACCGGCGCCTACACGGTAACGCTGTCGCGCGCCGTCGATCAGCCGACCGTCGCACTCGAGGACCTCAAGGATTTCTTCGTGCCCGTTTCGGTGTCCGACGGCACCACGACGACAACCAACGCATCGGCGATCCAGGTCGTGATCGAAGATGATGCGCCGACCGCAACCGGCGAGACGGGGGCAACATCGCAGCCGGCGCAGGATGTGAACACGCTCTTCATCCTCGATTTCAGCGACAGCATCGACGATGGCGAACTCGACACGATGCTCGAGGCCGTGCAGGGCGCGCTGGCGCAGCTCGACAGCGCAGCATCGGGCGCCTTGACGATCAAATTTGTGATCTTCTCGTCCGGTTCATTCGCTTCCGAATCCTTTTCGACCGCAGCAGACGCGAACGCTTATCTCGATACGCTCAATCCGCTCGCGGGCGGCGAGCGGCCGTCGGAAGACGATATCGGGCTCAATACCAATTACTCCGGCGCGATCCAGACGGCGCTCGCCAATTTCACCACGATCCCGGGAGCCAGCAATCAGGTGTTTTTCCTGAGCGACGGCAACCCGAACCAGCAAACCCAGTTCGGCGGCATTCCGCCGATGGTCATTAATTCGCTGACCTCGGCCACCGCCACCGCTTGGAACAATTTCGTCGACAACCACAATGTCAACGTCACCGCAATCGGCATCGACAATAACCCGCTGCAACCGCTCAATATCCAGCGGTTGCGCGACGTCGACCTCAACAACGCACCGAACAACGAACCGATACTGGTCGACGATTTCGAGGATCTGGTCGCGACCTTGCTGTCCGTCATCGTTCCGTCGGCTGTATCGGGCGATCTCGACGCCAATGACTTTTTCGGTGCCGACGGCGGGCGCCTGCAGTCGATCACCATCGGTACGGCGACCTATAGTTGGGATGGCGGATCGAGCATCGCCGTGTCGAGCGGCGGCAGCATCGCCGGGACCACGCTAAACGCGATCACGACCCCGATGGGCGGCACACTGACGCTGGATTTCGCGACCGGCCAGTATAGTTACCAGCCGCCCAGCCCGATCACGGTGACCGCGACCGAGGTGTTCAACTATGTCGTGACTGACCGCGACGGCGACACCGCGAGCGCGAACTTGTCGGTCACCATCACCGCGCTCGCGCCGCCGATCGCAGTTGATCTGGATGGCGACGGCGTCGAGTTCGTATCGAACGCCGCGGGCGTGCACTTCGATTACAATAGCGACGGCGTTGCGGAAAGTACGGCTTGGGTCGGTGCCGACGATGGCCTGTTGGCGATCGACAAAAATGGCGATGGCAAGGTCAACAACGGCGCCGAACTGGTGTTTGGCGGCGCGGGCATGTCCGATTTGCAGGGGCTCGCCGCCACCTATGACGGCAATGGCGACGGCAAGCTCGACGCCGCCGATGCCGAATTTGCGAAATTCGGGATCTGGCAGGATGCCAACAGCAATGGCGTGACCGACGCGGGCGAATTCCGCTCGCTGATCAGCCAGGGCATCATCAGCATCGCGCTAACCTCTGACGGGCACGCCTACACCGCCGCCGATGGTCAGGTGCAGGTGAAGGGAGAAGCATTCTACACCCGCACCGACGGCAGCACCGGCAAGCTCGCCGACGCGGCCTTTGCCACCAATTTCGCCGACCAGCAGCGTATCGCCGCGACCAGCGGAACCGCGGGACTGTCCACCGCGATGCTCGTCGCCGGACTCGCCGCAGCCACGCCGCTGGCGGCGCGCCCGCCCGCAGCGCCTGATGGTGACGCGACGGTTTCGGCACAGCAGCCCGGAATATCAAGCGAAGCTGCGGAATATTCGGCGCCGCTTCCCGCCGCCAAGGCCGACGGGCTCGTCCACGAATATTTCTCCGGCCCGGCGACGGCCAAGATCGAAGCCGATCCGACCCAGCGCCAGATGGACGAGGACGAACGCCGCGAGGCGCACAGCGACGAGTTCGACAGCGCAGCACCCGATCAAAGCTATGCCCAGCTGCTCGCGGGAACCGAGGTCGATCTGCCGCGCGAACCCGCGACAACCACCGCATCGGGCGATCAGATGCAGATGGTCTTACCACCGCAGGCGGTGCCCGACCTCGCTGACGCACCGCTCGAAACGATTGTAGCGGCCGCGCTGGAAGGACCGCAGGTCGAACTCGACGCGCTGCTCGGCCCCGCGGCACCCGAGGAACACGGGCTCGCGCGCATCATGCTCGGCGACGGCGGTTCTATCGGCTTGCTCGGCGACGGTGGTTCGGGCGCATCAGCTCATTCGTTCATCGCCGATCTCGCGCAGCAGCATGTCGTGGTGCAGCTCGAACAAATGGCCTCGGCGGGTCACGCATAGGCCGACCGGCAGCGATGCCGGACATTACGAAACACCGGCGCAGGGGAAGGTCACGCAGAAGGATTTTCCACCGCGACCGGAAAAATGCAGGGGACATAAGATGCCGAAAATTCGTACCGCAGTCTTGTTGCTTACGGCGATTGCACTTGGTGTAACACACGAAGCCGGCTGGACACAGCGGATCGAGCTGAAGACCGCGGTCGAAACGGCGGTTCAGACCAACCCCGAAATCAACCAAGCGGTCGAGAACAAGACCGCGATCGAATTCGAACGTGAACAGGCGCAGCGCCTGTTCGCGCCGCGCGTCTCGGTCGAGGGCTCGATCGGCATTCGCCGCCTCGAAAACGGCACGCGCCGGGCGTTGGGCATCGCCGACAACAAGCTGTACCCGATGGAGGGTAGCCTCAGCGTGGAGCAGACTTTGTTTGACGGCGGGGTTCGCCGCAACGAGGTCAGGCGCCAGGCAGCGCGCACCGACGGCGCTGCGTTTCGAGTCGAGGAACGCTCGCAGTTTATCGCGCTCCAGGTCACACGCCAGTATCTCGACTATCTGTTGCAGCAACGGATCGTCGCAGCATCCGAGGACAATATCGATTTCCACAGCAAGCTGGTGACCGACCTTCGCGAAGGCGTAGCCAAAGGGTCGCTGAGCATCGCCGATCAGCAGCAAGCCGAGGAACGCCAGCAGGCGGCCCGCGCGCGGGTGACCGAGGCCAACCTCGACCTCGTCAACACGTCTGCGTCATTTCGTACCCTGACCGGGCTCGACCTGGTCGACGGCGCCACGCTACCTCCTACGCTCGCGGACAATATCCCGGCGACGCTGGAGGACGCGCTGGCGCGCGTGCGCGAACGCAACCCGCGGGTGCGCGAAGCACAGGCCGATCTCGACGCCGCCCATTCGCTGGTCCGCAAATCAAAGGCCGAAATGTCGCCAACGCTCGCGCTCGAAGGCAACGCGCGGATCGGCGACGACATCGACGGCTTCCGCGGCGAAACCAACGACCTGCACGCAGGATTGGTGCTGCGTTGGGACATTTTCAACGGCGGCATCAAAGGCTCGAAGGTGCAGGAAATGTACCGGCGCGAAAAGGAAGCGCGCTTCCGGATGGACCAGATGGTCCGCGAGGCCGAAGAGGATGTCCGCGTCGCATGGAACACGTGGGACGCGCAAGGCAAGCTGGTCAAGGAGCTCGAAGAACAGAGCCGCGTTTCGGACGAATTGCTCCGCTCGTACCGCGCCCAGTTCAATGTCGGCCGCCGCTCGCTGCTCGACGTCCTCGACGCGCAGAATACCCGCTACAATGTGCAGGTCCGCACCGAGACCGCGAAATTCGCGCAATTTTATTCGGAGTTCAAACTGCTTGCAGCGCTCAACGACCTGCTTGCGGCGATGGACGTCCAGCCGCCCGCTGCGGCCGCAGCAACGGCGCGCGAACGCTTCAAGGTCAAACCGACCCCTGAAATGGATCCTGAAGCGATGCGAGATCCCACATGAATTATCCGGTCGACGCCCGCGGAGTGCGGCGGTCGCGCCAGCCGTCCCCCGCAACGGGTTTCGAAGCATGGCGCAGCACCCCCGCGCAGGGCGATGAACTGCTCGACGCCGTGGCGGCGATTGCCGCGCAGTTCGAGCGCCCCTTTTCCGACCTCCGGGTCAAAAAAGGGCTAGCACTCGACGACGACGGTCTGGTGCCGCTGGACCAACTCGACCATGCGCTCGAGGCGGTCGGGCTGCGCTGCCATCTCGTGCGGCGGCCGCTGGCCGGCTGGAATGCGCACGATGTCCCGGCGATCCTGTTGCTGGAGGGCGACCGACCGCTGGTCCTGACCGCGATGGACGATCAGACCTGCTCGGTTCGCCTGCCCGGCGCGAGCAGCGACGATCAAATCGATCGCCGGCTGCTCGAGACCGCCTATTCGGGCCAGGGCGTCATTGTCCGCCACAACCCCGCCAGCGAAACGGCGCGCGAGCGGCCGTGGGATCAGGCGACAAAGCAGCACTGGTTCTGGAGCGAGGTGTGGAAGGAACGCAGCCAATATGGCTATGTGATGTTCGCCTCGCTCCTGATCAACCTGCTCGCCTTCGCGATGCCATTGTTCACGATGAATGTGTACGACCGCATCATTCCCAACAAGGCGGCGGCGAGCCTGTGGATGCTGGCGCTCGGCGCGCTGTTTGCGATCGCGGTCGAATATGGTCTGCGGCTGGCGCGCACCGGGCTGATCGACGAGGTCGGACGCGGCATCGACGCGCGGCTGTCACAGCGCTTGCTCGACAAGGTGCTCAACCTGCCGATGGCGACCCAGCGCGGCAGCACCGGGGCGCTCGCCCGACGCGTCACCGACTATGAACAGGTCCGCGATTTCTTTGCTTCGACCACCGTCGTGCTGCTGACCGACATCCTGTTTTTGGTGGTCTTCGTCGCGCTTATCGCCGTGCTTGGTGGCTGGCTGGCGGTCATCCCGATTGTCGCGATGGTCGTGATGCTGGCGATGGGCTGGGTCTTGCAGCGCCGGATGAGCGCCGCGGTCGCCGACGCCCAGGTCGACGCCAGCATGCTGCAGACGACGCTGGTCGAAACAATCGGCAGCCTCGAAACGGTCAAGGCCTGCCGCGCCGAGGGCCGGATGCTCGGCAAATGGCGGCGGCTGTCGGCGTCGAATGCTTATACGCAGGAAGAAATGCGCAAGCTGACCGCCACTGCGGTCAACCTGGCGACGCTGTGCCAGCAGGCGACCGGCATCGCGCTGATTATCGGCGGCTTCTATCTGTTCAACGCCGGTACGATTTCGATGGGCGCGATCATCGCGATCGTGATGCTCGCCAGCCGTTCGCTGGCGCCGGTGGGCCAGCTCGCCTTCCTGATGACGCGCGGACGGCAGGCGTTCGTTACCTTGAACAGTCTGCAACAGCTGATGGATCAGGACGACGAGCGGGACAAGGGCAGCCGCTCGATCACCCCTGAAGTGCGTGATGGGCGGTTGCAGCTCGACCATGTCGGTTTCCGCTACCCCGATACCGAGCGGGAATCGCTGGCCAGCGTCAGCCTGAACATCGAACCGGGCGAGCGCATCGGGCTGATCGGCCGCGTCGCATCTGGCAAATCGACACTGGGTCGCGTGTTGTGCGGGCTCTATGATCCCACCAGCGGCAGCTATCGCATCGACGGCCTCGAAAGCCGGCAATATGATCCGCACGACCTGCGACAGGCGTTGCGCTTCGTCGGTCAGGATGCCGAGCTGTTCAGCGGCACCGTGCGCGAAAATCTGCTGGTCGGCGCCAGCGACGCCGACGACGCGAGCATCATCGACGCGGTCCGCCGCTCGGGCGCCGACGAATTCCTTGGCCGCGATACCGCAGGATTCGATTTTCATATTGGCGAGCGCGGGGCACGCTTGTCGGGCGGTCAGCGCAGCTTTCTGGTTCTCGCGCGCGCGTTGATGACCCCCGCGCATCTGCTGTTCCTGGACGAACCGACCGGCGCGATGGACAGCCAGACCGAAAAGCATTTCGTCGATCGCCTGCAAGCGGCGATTCCCGCCAGCCAGACGCTGGTCATCGCCACGCACCGGATGACGGTGCTCGGGCTGGTCGACCGGCTGATCGTCATGGACAACGGCCGGATCGTTGCCGACGGCCCCCGCGACGAAATCCTTGCCCAGCGAGCCGCATCATGACCGCCGCGACCGCTCGTCGATACGGAACCGTTGCCCGCGACGACAATCGTCGCACCATCTTGTGGCTTGTTGCCATGGCAGTGGTGGTAACGCTGCTCACTTCGCGAACGATGTGGGCGCAGCTGGGCGATCTTGTCGGCGGCGACATCGCCGATACCGCCCACACCAGCCCCGACGCGCCGGTAATCGCCGACCCCGAAATGGCGCGGCTCATCAAGCTGACCGAAGATCCCGGCGCAACGCCCATTCAGGCGCCGGAAACCGCGATGACGCGCAATGAGGCAATCCCCTTCTCCAGCGGTCCCGTCGCCTCGGCGCGGCCTTTCCACCCCGTCACCGCCGATCAAAAGGCGGTCATGACCGCGCTGCGCTGCCTGACCCAAGCGGTCTATTTCGAAGCGGCTTATGAGCCGATCGCCGGGCGGCGCGCTGTGGCTCAGGTCGTGATCAACCGCGCCCTGCACCCAGCCTTCCCCAAATCGATCTGCGGTGTCGTCTATCAGGGCGTCAACCGCCCCGTATGCCAGTTTAGTTTCACCTGCGATGGATCGCTCAATCGGCGCCCCAATCCGGCCAAGTGGCAGGAAGCCGAAGATGTCGCGCGCGCTGCGCTCGGCGGTTATGTCGAAACCTCGGTCGGTCACGCGACCCATTATCACGCCAATTATGTCTCGCCCTATTGGGCGCCGAAGCTGGTCAAAATCGCGCAGCTTGGCGCACACATCTTTTATCGCTGGCCCGGCAAATGGGGAACGCCGGGGGCGTTTTCGGGTCGCTATAGCGGGATGGAAGCCATCCCCACGATCCTGGCACGCAGCGCGGTGCTACGCTCGCGCGACGGCGGCGACGGACAGACGCTGATCCAGGCATCGTCGGGCAACACGCTCGAAGCCTCGCAGGACCGCCGCGCCGACAATGACGCCGGCGGCCGGCTCGACACGTCGCTCGGCTGGGAGCTGGCGATCCCCGAACTCGAAGAAAGCAGCCGCGCCTCGCGCATGATGGCACGCCAGCAGGGCGGCGAATTTGATATTGCAGTGAAGGAGAGTGGCTCATGATCAGATCGCGACCCTATGTCGGCACGCGCCGGATCATCCTGGCGTCGGGGGTCGGGCTGTTCGCTTTTGTCAGCTGGGCCAGTTTCGCCCAGGTCGATGAAGTCACCCGCGGCCAAGGGCGCGTCATCCCGTCGAGCAAGGCGCAGATCGTGCAGTCGGCCGAACCGGCGACAATATTGGACATTGTTGTTCGATCGGGCCAGCCGGTCCGCAAGGGCCAGCTATTGGTGCGCCTCGACGATACCGAATCCTCGTCGCAGCTCGGGCAAATCGAGGCCGAAAACCGCTCGCTGGCGGCCCGCGCCGCGCGCCTGGGGCGCGAAGGCAACGGTGCAGCTGCGGGCGATTGCGCCCCCAACGCCAGCGGCCTCAGACCGGCGGAATGCAGCCAAGAGGCCGACCTGCAATCGGTCCGCGCCGCGACCCAGCGCAGCCGCCGGATGGCGCTGAATGCCGCGATCGAGCAGCGCCGCCGTGACTATGGCGAAGCACAGGCGACCATCGCCTCGCTGCGATCGAGCCTGTCGCTCGCGCAGAGCCAGGTCGAATTACTGGCACCGCTCGCCGCCAAGTCGATCGTGCCGCAAACCGAATTGCTCACCGCCCAGCGCGAAGCAACCGAAGTACGCGGCAAACTGGCCGCTGCCGAACAGGCGGCGTCACGCGCCGCCGCCGCGATCAGCGAAGCGCAGGCGCAGGCCGCCTCTGCAGGGCTGGAATTTCGGCAGGAAGCCCTCGACGAGCGCAATCAGATCGTTGCCAAGATGGCGGTGAATTCGGAATCGCTGCGCGGCGCCACGGGTCGCCAGCAGCGCAGCGAAATCCGCTCGCCTGCGAACGGTATCGTCAACGATGTTCAGGTTACCACGGTGGGCGGCTTCGTCCAGGCGGGGCAAAAAATCATGCAGGTCGTGCCGGTGGGCGACAAATTATTGATCGAGGCGCGCGTCGCGCCGCGCGACATCGCCTTCATCAAGGTCAACGACCGCGCCAATGTGAAGGTCACCGCTTACGACTTCGCCGTCTATGGCGGCCTGTCCGGTCGCGTCGTCCAGATATCACCTGACAGCCTGTATGACGAAGCCACCAAAGAGGCATATTTCACCGTCGTGGTCGAAACCGACGTCGCCTATCTGCAAAACGGCAAGCGGCAGCTACCAATCACCCCGGGGATGGTTTGCGATGTCGAGGTGCTGACGGGCAAGAAGAGCATCCTCAGTTACTTGTTCAAACCGTTCCTGCGGGCACGGTCCGAGGCATTCACTGAACGCTGAAACGGTTCGAGCAGGGCGGGGTCACAGAGTTTTACGCGACGGTTCTTTCCCGCGGCGATGACGCCTGTCAGGCCGCCCTGCCAGAATAGGGCGGCGGCCTAACGTCGGCGCGGACGGGCTTTACCTCGCGCAGCGTCAACTGCACCGGCTCCCCCAGGCCATTCTTTACCCCCCAGGTCGCCGCTTGGGTGCGGTTTTCGACGCCCAGCTTGCGCAGGATCGCCTTCACATGCACCTTGACGGTAGCTTCGCAGATGCCGAATTGCCGCGCGATCACCTTGTTCGCCATGCCGGCCATAATGCTTTCCAGGATTTCGATCTCGCGGTCCGACAGGCCCACCGAAGCGGCACTGCTTTTCCAGTCGCCGCCGAGTGCGGCGGGAACCCAGCTGGTCAGATTGTTCACGAGTTGCGAAGGAAAAACCTTTTCCCCCAGCGCCGCCAGCTTGATCGATTCCACCAGCGGCGCGCACAGGATTTCTTTGACGATGACGGCATCGACGCCGATCTGAAATGCTTCGACGACATCCTCGAACACATAGTGATCGAACAGCAGCGCCAGGCGCGCATGAACCCTTTTTGCCGCGAGCCTCCGACAGGCGTCAAGCCCGAAGCTGATTTCCCCGCCATCAACGACGATCACATGGCAGTCGACGTCATCCGCTATCATCTCCTGCGAGTTGAATAGCGCCGAGACATCGGAACCCGATGCTTGAATTTGAAAGCTTTCGCCGGAAAGGATGTTGCGTAACCCTTCCCTTGCGATTTCATACTTCGCCAACAGCGAAATCTTGATCAACTGCGACATATCCGCCTCCCTGAATTCTCAGTCAAGGCGACCCCACCTGTCTGAACTTCGGTCTAAAAGCCAAATTCCCTTTGATGTTCACCGCGGCGGACCCCTCCCCACGTTGAATATGTTAACCTTTTAGTTTCGTTATCCAATAACTACACTAAAGGTTATACAACTAAATGACAGAATCTACGAGGATTTTGATAGATACCCATAAAGAGGTATGATCGATTCTGCGGATGTGTGCGGGAATCGCGCCAGCTTGACATCGCGGCGCACTTAATCATATCAAATTCAATGACTTATCTTGAGGACGCCGAACCGCCGATTTGCTAGCCTTCTGGGGGATCGCTGATATGCGCGCTGGCCGGAATCTGGCCGCAATCACTAATAATTCTGGTTAATCCGTGACGGTCAATCGATAAAGAATCCGATTTGAATTCATTTAACTTCGCGAGTCGCGCTCGACTCGAAGTTGCCAGCTTGGTGATAAAGCGCTCTCGTCACGGAAGCTTCTGAAATCCGGTGATTGATACACCCCGCGCTGGTCCGCAGATCATTTCGCACCGCGCGGCGGCAGGCGTTCGAGCATCTTGGTCAGTTCGTAGCCGATCGACAAACGCGCCAATGTGCGCCTGACGCTCATATCGCGCACCAAAGCGGTTTTGAACGAAGTACGCGAGATTGCGGCAGGTGCTCCGCTGGCAAAGGCTATTGCCGACGCCTTTCCTGTGGCTGAGGCCGCCGGCGCTGGAGCGTCACGATAGCCGTGAATCCAGCGCCGGTTGCCGCTGAACGACAGGATCGGCCGCATCGCATCTGACTGGCGGCCATCGTAGATCTGGTCGGTCATATTATCGAGCACGACCCACCCGGCTTTCGACCGGACCAACAGGAACGCGTGGTCGGCGTTGATTGCCAAGTCGCGCAGCAGGACGAGTTTCATCCGGTCGTCATCGATCCCGGCTGCGCGAAGCATGTGCATTTTCAGGATCGCAAAGTCCTCGCAATCGCCACTGCCGCGCGAAACCGTCTCGTCGGCGGTCGCCCAAAAGTCGCGCTGCCGATAATTGCGCTCATCATCGGCATAAGCAATCTGGCGATTGACCCACAGGTTGATGCGATCGAACATCGCCGCCTCGCCAAGCCCTTTCATCACCGCGGCGCGCTTGAGCTGCACCTGCATCAGCGACGGCGCCGGGGCGCGGCGCACGCGTGCCCAGCGATCATCGAAGCGCGTCGTATCGACCGGAATGGCCTGTGTCCCGAGCTCGCTGTCCGCATCGACGCCAATCGCCGCCCTGGCCAGTTGTTGGCTGCATTCGATCCGCGGATGCGTGCCTGGCGGCGGTGAAACCGTCAGACCAATATGCTGAGAAGGGAAACGACCATCCGTATCGGTGACAATCGCCGGGCCGACCAATATCGCCCCTTGTCCGGGCACAATCTTTGTTATCGACGCAGCGCTTTCCTGGTTCGCCCGCACCTGGTCGAGCGCGCTCAACGGCTCGACGACGGCAGGAAGCGAAGCGCCAAAAGAAGAGGTCGCCAACGCAAATGCCGAATTGCTACGACAGGTCTCGCCGACTGCAAACAGCTTGGCATTTGTCGACTTTTGCGCGGGGGCCTCAATCTGAGCATAAGCAGTTGTGGGCGACAGCATCGCTGCGACAATCGCCATCGCGAAACGCGCGGCCCCGCAACTGCCGGAAGTATATTTGCGCGCCACCATGCCTCCGAATATGCCCGGGCAAGATGAGTATTCATTTCATTGGAATGGTTAATCCCGCGTAAACCGATGACCGACGACGTGAGGAGAGTGTAAGATCGCCAGCATTTCCGTGGCGGTTCCCAGTGAGTCCTGCACGCCCGCTCGAAAAATAGCGCGGCGAGGAATACACGGCGACGTATCGGCAGGCTCGGCAACAAGCGGGCAGCTTGATCCGACACTCAGGCTCCGGAGATGGCCGTCACTACCGCCGAGCAGACTGATCGAGCCCCGGGGACACGGAGACGCTCTGCGCGTCAATCATCGACCTGCGCAGCCCCGCTACCGTCTCGCAAATCGGTTCCAGGCAAGGTCCACCCTGCAGTGGGAATGGCGGTTCTGGGAGCGTCCCGCCCATTGCCCGGCTCATTTCACGCAATTGGCACCGATCGGGGCTACGGGGAGCCAACCCTGCCGCGTTCGCAGCTCTTGTGGCGGGGTCGCTTCAGGCGTCATAAAAAAACGCCGCCAGTCTTTCGACGGGCGGCGTTTCTCGATCGTCGCGTTAATCAGGCGTAAGTTACGGCAAACTTCTTGCGGCGATTTGCGGCGCGCATCGTCCCGCCGACGAAGCCGAATCCAATCAACATCATGGCCCAGGCAGCCGGCTCGGGGACGGCGCTCATGCCCTGGACGTCCCCAAACGCGAAATTATCCACGCCAAGCTGCGAGTTGCTTGAAAACGAGATCGAATTGATGCCCGTCGAGGTGAAGGAGAATGATGACGGAAAGCCCGAAATTGCAATCGATTCCAGCAGGTTTCCACCGATCCCGAAAGCGCTGGCGGTTCCCGAGGAATTGCTGACATTGGAGAAGCTGAAAGCGTCGGTAATGCCAGCAAAGGTGATGGTGAACGGGTTCGCAAAATTGTTGGACGACACGAAGATGCCATTGGCTGGCGCAGGGCAGCCGCCACCACACTGCCGGTAAAAGGCATTGGTAAAGGACGCGCCGAATGCGCTGAAATCATTTCCTACGCTACCGCCAGCAAAGGTCGCAGCACCTCCTGCGGTCGTCTCGAAGTCGATAAATTCTGCTGCAGCAGCAGGGGCAGCGCCGATCCCGGCGAAGATCACAGCGGAGATGAGAAGTCGCTTCTTAAGTGTCATGATT
Source organism: Sphingopyxis sp. (assembly GCF_019459305.1). Taxonomy (GTDB): domain Bacteria; phylum Pseudomonadota; class Alphaproteobacteria; order Sphingomonadales; family Sphingomonadaceae; genus Sphingopyxis. Next base: position 33,530 of record NZ_JAIBES010000100.1, read on the forward strand.
CTAGCCCCTGGTTAAGTTAAACATTTGTGCAAACTTAACATTTCCTAAGCAGCAAATCATGATCACTGCAACCTATTGCTGCCGATCCCGCCGACCACATGTCTTATTTTGAGACAATATCGCCGCGATGAAGCTCGTCCGGGCGAATAGCTTTTGGCTGCGAACGTGCGCCGATGGCGTTGCCGTCCATACGGCCGGGGCGGGTTGCGCACCAAAGGCTGGGACTGATGACCTCGAACCGCCAGGCGCGGTTTGGATCAACTGCCCTTTTTCTGGGCCCGCGCCGCCCTGACACCGGCAAGAAACTGCTTTTCGCTGAGCTTTACCGCCAATCCATTTTTCGAAAGGAAAAATGCGGCGCGCGGCATGGTGATGTTGCCTTCGTTGGTTGCAAGCAAGGCGCCCTGCGGCGTTATCGATGTGACCTTGCCCAGCACTACCGCACCGTCGGCGCTGCGCACCGCGGCACCCGGCTTCAGTGCGCCGCCCACTGCTGCAGCATTGGCCTCGGCTTGCCTCAGGACGGAGAGAATTTTTGCCTTCGTCGTCTGCAGAGCGGGACCCTTGGCGCCTTTCACAAAGGCCTGCCTGGGCACACCCAACCCATTGCCGTCGATCGAGACGGCGACCCTGTCTCCCGTCACCTTGGCTATCTTGCCGACCGCTTCGCCATTCACGTCATAGACTGTGGCGCCCGCGACCAGCGAAGACGCAGGCGCCGGCTCTTGCGCCAGCGCCGCCGCTCCAGCGAGCGGTGTCGCGCCCGCAAGAAGCAGCGCCGCGATCGGACGGAATAATTGGTGCAATTGAACGCTCCTGTCAGACAAGCACGTCCTCGCGTGTAGCATCGTGTGGCCGCATACCGAAGAGGATGGTGCCGGTCGTGCAACAGACACGGCGAGCCGACGGCCCGCCCATAGGACGCGATTTACAAATGGCCGCGACCAAAAACCCGGTCATGGACGCCAGGCATCCCCTACCGGGGACGCTTCGTGCGGCGGGCGTGGATGACAGCGTCCTCGGTCGCCAGTTTCTGCCAGCGATCGAAACGCGACAGAGTCAATGTGCCCTCGGCGATCGCGGCGCGGACAGCGCAGCCGGGCTCACCGCCATGCGCACAGTCCGAGAAACGGCATTGCTGCGCGACCAAGATGAAGTCATCAAAGACCTCGGCTATGCCCTCGGCCGCCTTGGATAGCTGAAGTTCGCGCATGCCGGGCGTGTCGAGTAACCAGCCACCCTGCGCCAGACGGTGCATCTCCCTGACGGTGGTCGTGTGGCGCCCGGTGCCGTCGCGATCACGAATTGGCTGCGTGGCGATACTGTCCGAACCCCGTAATGTGTTGACCAGCGTCGACTTGCCGACCCCCGAGGAACCGAGCAGCGCGACGGTTTTGCCTTTGCCGCACCAGCCAGCGAGCCGAGCGGCGCTTTCGGTATCGCGGCCATTGACGGTCTCGACATGCAGCCCGGGCTGGATTGCGCGCGCCGCCGCCGCAAAAACCTCGCCCCGGTCGGTCAGGTCGATTTTGGTCAGGACGACGACAGGATCCACCCCCACCTCGCGCGCCAGCACCAGGTATCGTTCCAATCGCGCGACGCTGAAATCCTCGTTGCACGAGGCGACGATGAACAATGTGTCGACATTGGCGGCGATCATCTGCTCTTTTTGCGGATCGCCGGCCGCGCGCCGCTTGAACAGATTCATCCGCTGCAGGACGCGCAAGGGCGCGGCGGTGTAGCGGTCGATCAGCAGCCAGTCGCCGACCGTCGGATGATCGTCATCAGGGGACGCGCCCGCTATATAAGGGGTGATGAAGCCCTCAAACTCATTGCCAGTCACGGCGATCTTGCCGCGATGAACCGCCATTACGCGGACGGGGCGGCATTTCCCGGCCTCCGCTTCGGTGACCTGCTCGCGGAAAAAATCGTTCCAGCCAAGTGCTTCCAGGGTTTCATCACGTGATCGCATAACGCGGCAGAACTATCCTTCTCTGCGATCCCCATAAGAGTCTATCCGTTCCGGTCGCAATGCGGGCACCCTTTATAGGGCAATTCCACAGCCGATAGCGAGCGTGTCGGACACAGCATGTTGCCACGCCGGCTTTTCGCGTGGGCGAATATATCACCCGCAGGCGGGATCCGTCGATCGCTCAAGCTCCAGCAATTCATGCCCAGGCAGGCCATTCAGCTCATTCCGGTCGGAGACAAACTAGCAGCTTCAATGTCGAATTCGGCGGAATGCCGCCAGTGTCACAAGAATATACTTAGTACTTGAAGTATTTTTTTTCGCTGATATTCCTACGCTGGGAACGGAGAAATTGCCGTCGGCGCGCGCACGGGATCTGTGCAATCCTGGGCCGAAGGCAGAAAAAATGCCGCACACACAATCTCACGTTCCAACAAACAGGCCGGATGCGGATGCCGCATTTTCCGACGCGGTGGGCGCGTGGGGAAAGTGGAGCTGATTGGCTAAATTGTGGGAGGATATCGATGAGGAATTTAGCTGTTTTGCTTGCGACCGTCGCCGCCGGATTAATTTCGGTTCCGGTGAATGCGCAGACTGCACCCGCGACTGACGAGGCGGTAGCGGGTGCGCAGGCCGATGCCGAACCAGACATTATGTACGGCGAGATCCTGGTTACCGCACAGCGCCGCTCGGAAAGCATTCAGGACGTCCCGATCGCCATCTCGGCGTTCAACAGCGACATGGTCGAAGCCAGCGGCAGCACCAATATCACCAGTCTCAACGGCCTAGCCCCAAACGTTGTCCTGCAGACGCAGGGACTGGTGGCCAACGTGCCGATGATCGCGATCCGCGGCATGAGCACGGCCGATCCGGATCCCAATGCGGACCCCAAGGTCAGCACCATCATCGACGGCGTCTATATTCCCTTCGTCTCAAGCACGATGCTCGACCTTTTTGACGTCGAACGCATCGAGGTGCTGAAGGGACCGCAGGGCGTGCTGTTCGGGAAGAATAACCTTGCCGGCACGATCAACGTCATCACGGGCCGGCCAACCGACGATTTCGGTGCCGAGGCCCGCCTGACCATTGGCTCTTTCGGGCTCAAGCAGTTTCGCGGCAAGCTCAACACCGGCCGCTTTGCGAATGATGCCCTGGCCGCAAAGGTCTCGGTCAATTTCCGCGACTACGACGGCTATAGCCGTAACGTCATTACCGGCAATCGCCTCAATGGCGCCAATGTGAAGTCGGTTCGCGGTGCACTGGAGTTTGATCAGGGCGGGGCGTTCGATTCCACGCTGATCGTCGATTGGCTGAAGCAAAACACGACCGGCCCCGCGCCCAACGTGCTCGACAATGGCGATCCCAACTGGGACCTGCTGCCCGATGCCGTGAAAAACGATGTTCGCAAGGCTGCGGTCCTTTTCGATCCCATTGCGAACACCGAAACCTATGGCGGCTCGTGGTCGTCCAATCTCGATGTGGGCTGGGGTCGTATAAGCTCGGTGCTTGGCTACCGGCATCTCACCTATATCACCCGCGGTGATTTTGACGGCCTGATCACGCCTGCACCGCAGCTCGATGTCACACGCGACTTTTCAGGTGAATCGAAGAGCGGCGAACTGCGCTATGTGTCGCCCGAGGGCGAACCCGTCGATTTCGTCGTCGGCGCCTATTACCAGACAGACCAGTGGCGCCAGTTCAATACTGTCCTTGCGACGCCGACCACCACCACCCTGGCTCAATTGCGTCAGGACACGGAGAGTTACGCCCTCTTTGCGCTGGTCAACGCGCACCCTGCGCCTGGGCTGACCTTGTCGATCGGCGGGCGATATAGTCACGACAGAAAAAAATACGACATCGCGACGCAGGTGCGGGTCAATGGAAACCAAATCTCTTCCTTCGCGAGCAGTCTCGAAGCATCCTGGTCCGAGTTCACTCCGCGACTGACCGTAAATTATGAGATCGCACGCGACGTCATGGTCTACGCCAACTATTCGCAAGGCTACAAGGCTGGCGGGTATAACTCACGAGGCACGATCCCCGAAAATATCGGGCCCTATAACCCCGAGCGGGTGAACGCGTTCGAGATCGGCGCCAAAACCGATCTGTTCGACCGTCTGCTGCGCCTTAATGTCGCCGGGTTCATGAATAAATATCGCGATCTGCAAAGCGCGGTCACACGGATGGGCGCGGTACGCGCTGAAAATATCACGACCAACGTCGCGGCCGCAAAGATATCCGGCTTTGAAGTTGAAAGCCTTCTGCGTCCGGCGACTGGCTTCACCATCGGTGCCAATATTGCGTATCTGCATGCGCGATATACCGATTTCTGCGCCGACACCAATGGCGTGTTCACCAACGGAGCCGCCGAGCCCGGGCAGTGCGGGCCAGCCGTACCGATACTTATCAACGGCGTTCCCAACGGCACGTTCGCGGTTCCAACCGATTCCACCGGTCTCGATCTCGCCAATGCGCCAAAATGGAGCGGCAGCCTTTCCATCGACTATGCCATCCCGACATCGTTCGGCGAAATCAAGTTGCACAGCGACGCGCGTTACTCGGCCCGGTTCAACACCTGGGGCCGCAGCAACCTGCCCGGCTATTATCGCGACGAGGTTGTGCTGCTGAACGCAAGCATCGCGCTGGCCGGTCAGGACGATCGCTGGAAGGTAACGCTTTATGGGTCGAACCTGACCGATCAGGAGGTCATCTCGGGCGCGACGAATGCCGGCGCTACCCCGATCAGCCAATTTTACCAGCCGCCGCGCGAGTTTGGCATCGACTTCGCGGTAAAGTTTTAGAAAACGACGCTCGCACAGCTAATTGGCTGTGCGGGAGGTCCATCTGGTAACGGGGAGAGAGAGATGAGCCTGGAATTGGATCGGCGCACCTTTGTCGGCGGCATGGGCGCGCTTGCGGCGGGAGGATTGACCTTCCCGGCATTCGCGAAGAATGGTAAAAAGTTAAACGTCCTGATGATCGTGACCGATCAGGAGCAGAGCCTTGCAAGTTACCCGAAGGGATTGCTGGAAAAGCTGCCCTATCATCGCGAACTGATGGATCGCGGCATGCTGGTCGAAAATTATCATGTTCATACTACGCCCTGCACGCCTTCGCGCTCGACGATTTTCCAGGGCCACCACACCCAACGTACCGGCCTCTTCCTCAACAGCGACAACGCGCCCAACCCGGTTGCCGCCGAAGACATGCCGACCCTCGGCCATATGATGCAGGCAGCCGGATACTACACGAGCTACAAGGGCAAGTGGCACCTCAGCCGCATGAACTTCGAACGTAACTGGCCGCGGGTTCCCGGGGGCATCTATCCCAGCACCGAACGCGCGATGGAAAAATATGGCTTCCACGACTATGGGTTCGACGGTGAGGAGCTGGGCCTCACATGGGACGGCTATCGCGCCGACATGTATGTCGCAGGCGATGCGGCCCGCAGCATCTTCGACTTTGTCCGGCGCGACAAAGCGGGAGGAAAGCCCTGGTTTCTTGTGGTCGGCCTGATCAATCCACACGATATCATGTTCTATGACGCGACGGGCGAGCAGGCGAAGCACCGCACACATCCCGATATTCTTGCTCCGCTGCGCCGCGAACCGGGCGATCCGATTTACGAAGTCGACAACAAGTTCGACCTGCCCGAAAGCTTCTACAAAGACGATCTCAGCACCAAGCCCGAGGCACATCGCGCGATCGTGCGGCTCAACGACCTCTTCTACGGCCCGATGCCACACGATGACGAAGCGTCGTGGCATCGGTTCAACAATTATTATTATAATTGTCTGCGCGACGTCGATCGACGGTTGGGACAGTTGCTGTGGGCCTTGAAAGAGAGCGGCCAGATCGACAACACGATTATCATCTATACCAGCGACCACGGCGAGGGCGCCCCCGCCGCCCC
>NZ_JAIBES010000103.1 GCF_019459305.1 Sphingopyxis sp.
CCTTCCGTCAGCGCTCCGCGCTGCCACCTCCCCATCGCTTCGCGACAGGGAGGATCAAAGGCCCCTCTCGCTTGCGGTGGGGGTTTTGCTTTGAGCCGATAGCGATTATGCGCACCCCCATGACCACCCGCTCCCCTCTCGCTCCCGCCGCCTTCCCCACCCTCCCGGACATCGCCGGGGTGACGCGCCGCGTCGCGCGCGCGCAGTACAAGAATTGGGATCGCTGCGACCTCACCTATGTCGAGCTGGCGCTTGGCACGACGGTCGCGGGCGTCTTCACGCGCAATGTCTGCTGCTCGGCCGAAGTCGAGCTCGGCCGCGAGCAGGTCAAGGGCGGCGCAGGCCGCGCGCTGATCGTCAACGCAGGCAACAGCAACGCCTTCACCGGCTATCGCGGGCGCGAAGCGGTCGAGCAAATCATGGCGCAGGTCGCGGAGCATCTCGGCTGCGATGCCAGCGAAGTGTTCGTCAGCTCGACCGGTGTCATCGGGGTTCCCCTTCCCAAAGACAAGGCACGCGCCGGGGTCACCGCGGCGCTGACCGCACAGCCCTGCTCATGGGAAGCCGTCGCCGAAACGATCTGCACCACTGACACCTTCGCCAAAGGCTCGGCCGCCAGCGCAATTGTGGGCGACCGCACCGTCCGTGTTGTAGGCATCGTCAAAGGCTCCGGCATGATCGCCCCCGACATGGCGACAATGCTCGGCTATATCTTCACCGACGCCGCGGTCGCCCCCGCGCTGCTCCAGAATATGCTGAGCGAGGTGACTGGCGGCACGTTCAACAGCATCACCGTCGATAGCGACACCTCGACCAGCGACACCGTGCTGCTCTTCGCGACCGGACAGGCGGGCAACGCCCCGCTGACCACCCGCGACGATCCCGGCGCCGATGCCCTTTACGGCGCAATCCGCCAGGTTGCGCTCGACCTCGCGCAGCAGGTCGTGCGCGATGGCGAAGGCGCGTCGAAATTCATCGAAATACAGGTGTCGGGCGCAGTCAGCGACGACAGCGCGAAGCGCGTCGCGCTGGCGATCGCCAATTCGCCGCTGGTGAAAACAGCGATCGCGGGCGAAGACGCCAACTGGGGCCGCGTCGTGATGGCGGTGGGCAAAGCGGGTGAACCCGCCGACCGCGACCGGCTCGCGATCCGCTTCGGCGATCATTGGGTGGCCAGAGATGGCTTGCCCATCGACGGTTACGACGAAGCGCCGATCGCGGCGCATCTGAAGGGTCTGGAAATCCGGGTCGGCGCGGACCTCGGCCTCGGTGAAGGCCGCGCGACGGTCTGGACGTGCGACCTGACCCACGGCTACATCAGCATCAACGCCGATTATCGAAGCTAGGAGCTAGCTGTTGTTCCCCGACGAAAGCCGGGCCCAATGGCGCTGGACTGGGGCCCGGCTTTCGCCGGGGAATGGATTCGTTAAAGCGCGCCTTCAAGCCAGCCCTTGAGAGCGCTCTTCGGTGCCGCGCCGACTTTGGTGTCGGCGACCTCGCCGTTCTTGAACAGGATCATCGTCGGGATGCCGCGCACGCCATATTTGGCGGGGGCGTTCGGGTGATCGTCGATGTTCAGCTTCGCGATCACGACCTTTTCACCCAGCTCATTGGCGATTTCTTCGAGCGACGGGCCGATCATCTTGCACGGGCCGCACCATTCGGCCCAGAAATCGACAAGCACCGGGGTGTCGCTGTCGAGGACGTCGGCCTGAAAGCTGTCGTCGGTGATGGCCTTGGTACCCATGATACAAACTCCTGAAATTCGGTTGTCCTCAAGCTAAGACGTCATAGCCTCCGGCTCAAGACCTCAACCGCCCAAATTCGCCTTGGTTGCCGCCAAGCCCGGCTTGTACGCATCGAGCAGCGCATCGCCCAGCCCGATCAGCCGCGGCCCGGCGGTATAGAGCAGCGCCGCATCGATCCGCCTCCCTGGAAAAATCGCCGCCAGAGCGCCGCGATACGCCGCCATCTGGCGCAGATAGGCGGGCTGCACGGCGGCGGCACTCTCCGGCACATGCCGCCCCGTCTTGTAATCGATCACCGTCACCGCGTCGGCGGTGACCAGTAGCCGGTCGACGATTCCCGCGACGACCGTCCCGTCGACCACTGCCGACAGCGGCACCTCGGCGAGCGACCCCGGCCCGAACAGTGCCGCATGCGCGGTATCGTCGAGTACGCCGAGCACCTCGTCGACCATCGCACCGCGCGCCGCAGCGTCGAGATCGGCCGCCTGCACCCCCAGCCAGCGCAGCGCCGCCGCGCACCGAAGCTCCGGCGCCACCGGCGGCAGCCGCTCGAACAGCGCATGGAGCAGCCGCCCACGGTTCACCGCCGCCGCGCGCGCAGCGCCCTGCGGCGCCGCCGCAACGTCATCTTCGCCCAGCGCCGAGGGCGCGAGCGGACGCGGCGGGCGCGCTTCTTCGGGCGCAGCCTGCCGCGCCCACGCGGGCACGACCACCGGCGGAGCGACGAGCCGCGCCTTGTCCTTCGCCGCGCGTGCCTTGCCCATCACCGCATGGACGCGCTTCTGCCCCCAGCGCGGCCCGGCGTCCTGCCATTCGGCGCCCATATCGGCCATCACCGCATCGACCGCGCTGTGCCAGTTGCCCTCGGGAAGCTCGTCCGCCTTCCGCGTCCCGGTGACGATCAGCAATTCCTCGGCGCGCGTCATCGCCACGTAGAGCAATCGCCAATGCTCCTCACGCTCGGCGCGTTCCTTGGCGTCGTGCGCATCCGCGATCGCGCCATGCCGCTCGCCCTTGCCGAGCGCAAACACCGGCAACTTATCCCAATTGCCCATCGACAGGCCAAAGCTAACCCGCCGCGGTCTGGGATCGTCGGTCGCGTCCGCCAGGATCACGATCGGCGCCTGCAAGCCTTTCGACCCATGCACCGTCATCACCCGCACGACATCGCTGCGCGCTTCGCTCTGGCGCTTGATTTCCGCCGTACTCGCAGCGATGTGTGACAGGAAGCCGAGCAGCGACGGTGCTTCCTGCCGCTCGAACGCCAGCGCCTGCGCGAGCAGTTCGTCGATCGGGTCGCGCGCCTCGCGTCCCAGCCGGTGATACAGCCTGCGCCGCCCATCAAGCGGGCCAGACAGGATACGCTCGAGAAACCGGAACGGCGTCGTGAAATCGCCCATGCCGAGCAGGGCGCGCAGCGCTGCCATGGTTTCGGGCTTCGCCTCTACCTCGCGCGCGCGCAATTGCTCCCACAGCGCGCGTTTCTGGCGACCATGGGCAAAGACGAACAGATCCTCCTGCGTCCAGCCAAACAGCGGCGACACCAGCAAGCTGGCGAGATTGAGATCGTCGAGCGGTTGCACCGCAAAGCGCATCGCCGCCAGCAGATCCTGCACCGCGAGCGACTGGGTCAGCGAAAAGCGGTCGACCCCCGCGACCGGGACGTGCAGCGACTGCAACCGCGCGACGATCCGCGCCGCCAGATCGCGGCGGCGGCGGACGAGGATCAATATGTCACCCGGCGCGACGCTGCGCCCGTCCTTGCCGTGGGCGATCCAGTCCTGCACCTCGTCGGCGATCGCGCGCGACAGCCGCAGGCTGGCGGGGTCGCTTGCCGCGGCGGAGGTGTCGCGCGGTCCGGCTCCCTCATCACCGTCGTCACCTTCGGCACCGCTTTCATCGTCCGCGTCAGCATCAAGCGCCTTGCCGACCGGCAACGGCTGCCACAGTTCGACGCGCCCGGCGCTGTCGCGGTTGAACTCGGCGGGGATGTGCGGCGGCTCGTCGCTCTCCAGCCCCATCAGTTCGGGCGCGCCCGCCGCGATCCACGCATCGACGACGTCGAGCACCGCGGGGCTCGAGCGGTAATTGGTGTCGAGATCGACATCCTCGAACGGCCTGTCGCCCTCCGCTGCCCGTTTGGCAAAGCTCAGCCGCGCGGCTTCGAACGCCGCGGGCTCGGTACCCTGAAAGCCGAAGATCGCCTGTTTGCGGTCGCCGACGGTGAACATCGTGCGGACCCGGTCGTCCTTGGCACCCACCCCGGCGAAAAACTCGCCCGCCAGCGAGGCGACGATCGCCCACTGCCGCGTGTTCGTATCCTGCGCCTCGTCGACCAATATATGGTCGATGCGCTGGTCGAGCTTGAAGCGCACCCAGTCGCCAAAATCGCCCTGCGCCAGCAGATGTCCCGCGATGCTGATCAGATCGTCGAAATCGGCCAACCCGCGCTCGCGCTTGGCCAGCGCATAGGCCTCCGCGAAGCGACTGCCCAGATCCCACGCCGCCGCCAGATCGTCGGCGACCGCCATCGCGGTGGCAGTCGCAAGCAGGTCATCGGCCGCGGCGACGATGCGTTCGGCGGCGGCGAGGCAGCTGCTCATGCCGCCCTTGTCCTTGGTATAATCGGCGCGCATGTCGCCGGTGCCGGTCAGAAAACAGCCTCGCACCGCCGCAAGCATCGCCGCGCGGCCATGCGCGTCGGCGCGAAACCAGTCGTCCATGATGTCGGCGCGGCCGTCGCCGGTCTTGGTCCCCCAGCCGCGCCCGCTTGCCGCAACCGCCGCGATGTCGGCATCGGCAATCGCGCCGCCGCCCAGCGCCGCCGCTTGCCAGGTCAGCGGATCGCCCAGCGGTAGCCCCAGCTGCGCGCGCAGGTCCGCCGCACGGGGGGCAAGGCGCGGGGCGTTAGCGGCGGTGAAGCTGCTCGCGCAGCGCGCCAAAAATGCGATCGCCGCATCCTGCCCCAGTCGCTGCGACAGCATCGCCGCGATCGTCCGCATCGCATCGCCGTCGGCATCGCCGCGCGCGAGCAACTGGCCCAGAACCTCGCGCTGCAACGCACTCGCTTTGCTGTCTTCCAGCGCGCGGAATCCCGGCAGGATTTTCGCCTCAAGCGGGAAGCTCGCGAGCAAGGTCTGGCAGAAACTGTGGATCGTCTGCACCCGCACCGCGCCGCCAGCGCTGTCGATCACCGTGGCGAACAGCGACCGCGCGCGGTCAAGGATGCCCGGCTCGGCCCAGTCGGCGCCCAGCGCGGCAAGGTCGAGCCGCAGGTCACCGTCGGCCATCCGCACCCACATCGCCAGCCGCTCGTGAATACGATGCGCCATTTCGGCGGCGCCCGCCTTGGTAAAGGTGATGCACAGGATCGCCGCGGGCGACACGCCCGCCAGCATCAGGCGCAGCACCCGCGCCGACAGTACCTGCGTCTTGCCCGTCCCCGCCGACGCACCCAGCCAAACATGATCGTGCGGCTGCGCCGCGGCGCGTTGCCCGCCGTCGAGCGTCTTGAGCAGCTTGTCGGGGTCGATCATGCCGAACCCCCATCAGTCATGCCCTGATCGGTGTCGCCGCGCCCGAACCATTCGTCGCGGCGCATCAGCTGGTCGAAATCAGCGTAGCGTTTGGCGCTGTCGCCGGGGGCGAATGGCTCCTGTCCGAGCAGGAAGCGCGCGCTCAGCTCCCCCAGCGCTTCGCGCGCGCGTTCGATCACCGCCGCTGCGGTCGATGGCTTCGGCTTTTGCCCCTTGATCGGCTTGACCGCGCCATCGACACCCTTTTTGCGGTCGCGCTTCAATTCCCAATATTCGAACGCCCCGACGGGCTCGGGCGCCAGATCGCCCAGCCCCGCTTCCTCGGCGATCAGCCCCAGCAAACCGAGCTGGCTGTTCAGCCCCTCGCCCGCCGATTTGGCCGACGGCGCCGCGCCGGTCTTGTAATCGACGATTGCCAGCGTCCCGTCGGCAGCCTGATCGACGCGATCGGCGGTGCCGCGCAGCATGATGCCGCCCGTCAGCAGCTTGCCGCTCACTTCATTGGCGACCGGCCAGCGTTCGTCGCGCGCCGCCCACACCTGCTCTGCCGCCCAGCGCAGCGACGGCTCGATCCGCGGCAACCAGAAGGCACGACCCAATGAATCGAGCGCCGGATCGGCGCGCAAGGCGGCGAGTTCCGCGGCAAAGGCCGCCTCGGTCAGCCCCGCCGCCTGCCAGTCCTGCAGGAATTTATGCACCCGCGTCCCGAACCATTTGGCGTCGGGACCGCTGCTTAGCGGCTCGAGCTCGCTCAGTCGCAGGATCTTCGCCGCGTAAAAGGCAAAGGGGTCGCGCGCCAGCTGGTCGACCCCGGTGACGCTTATCCGGTTGGGACGTGCCGCCTGTGGCGGGGCGGGACGCGGCTTGTCGGCGGGCTCGCTCCTCCCCGGCGCGACATCGAGCGTCGCCGCGAGCGCGGTCACCGACTGGCCGTCGAGCGTCGCTGCGGGCAGTTCGCCCGCCAGCGCCGCCAGCCGCAGCCAGAAGCGCGATGCCACCGCCGGGTCGCCGCCGCTGCGCATCGCGCGCGTTACCACCACCTCGCGCGCGGCAAAGGCGCCGGCAAAATCATGCGCCGCCATCCCCTGCTGGCGCTCGGGCGCCGCGAGGCCGAGCATCCGCCGTATGCCGGGCGCGAGCCAGGGGTCGGGGCTTTGCTGTGGCGGCCAGCGCCCTTCGTCGAGCCCGCCCAAAATCATCAGGTCGGCGCGCTGCAACCGCGCCTCCAGCAAGCCCCAGATGAACAACCGCGGATGCCCGCCATAGGGTGGCCGGATGCTCTCGCCGCTCATCAGGTCGGCGAGCATCGTGGGGAAATCGGCGGGCGCGACCAGCGCCGGGCCGTCACCCTTCGCCATCGCCCAGCGGTCGAACAGGTCGGACATTGCGCGGCCCGCATGCCCGGTCCATGCGCCCTCGCCGGTCAGCAAGCCGAGCGCGTCCTGCAACGCTGCGAGCAGTACCGACGGCGGCGCCGACACACCCGCGGCGAAGGGCGCGAGCGCGGTACTCAGCCCCGCCGCCACCTCAGCCCACCACTCGCCAATCGCCCCCGCCGCGCCATGTCCGCGCCGATCGCTGTCGGTCGCAATCTCGTCAATCCGCGCCGACACCCCGGCCCAGCCCGGTACCAGCCCCGGCCCGCGCAGCACCAGATCGAGCCGCCGCACTTGATCGAGCCAGTCCAGCCGACCCTCGCCCGCGCGCACCAGCGGATGCCCGAGCAACGCGATCAGCCGCACCGGATCGAACGCCGCGGCAAAGTCGGCGAGCAGCAACAGCAGCGCGCCCGGCGGGGTCTGCCCCAGTGGCTGCCCGGCGCTGTCATCGACCGCAATGTCCCAGCGCGCGAGCGCCGCGGCGACGCGTTCGGCGAGCAAACGATCGGGGGTCACCAGCGCGGCGGTGCGTCCCGGCTCGTCCAGCATCCGCCGCATCATCAGCGCGATGCCCTGCGCCTCCTGCCCGTCATCGGCGAAGGTTGCGGCGCTGACCCCGATCAGGCTGGGCGCAACATCGTCCGCCGCCTGCCAACGCGCGGTATAGGCGGCGGGCGCAAACAGCAGCGACAGAAAGGGCGCACGTGCATCGGGGCCGTCGAACGGCGACGCCGCGGCCCATTCGCCGACCTCTTCACGCGCGATGCCCATGCGGCCGAGCAGCAGTTTCAGATGATATTGCGGATGCGTTTCGAGCGGACGCTCGCCCGGTTGATCGGGATCGGGCTTGACCGGACCCAGCGCGTCCCATTCCTCCGCGGCCATGCCCAAGTCGAGCCCCGGCAGCACCACCATCCCTTGTGGCAGGTCGGCGACGGTGCGGAGCAGCCGGGCGATCGCGGGCGCCGCGGTGCTCACCCCCGCCGCGACGACAAAGCGCGCCGGCGGTGCGGCGCGCCATCCATCGCTGACGCGCGCGAGCAAGCGGTTGCGCCGGTCGGCGCGGTCGATATGCCCCGTCGCGGTCAGCATCGCGGGCCAATGGTCGATCAGCAGGCGCAGGCGCTGCCAAGATGCCTGCCAATGCCCTGCAAGGTCACCGAGCGCGGCTTCGATGTCGCCGAGCCGCACGGGGGCAATCTCCTCATAATGCAGCTGGTCGATCACCCGCCCCAGCCCTTCGGCGAGCTGGAACGCCGCGGCGCCGGTGATCGCTTCCTCGCCCGCCGGATTGTGCCGCTCGATCAGCGCCGCGAGCATCAGCCGCCGCCGCAGTGCGTCGATCGCGGGCGGGATCGGCTCGGCAGCGTCGATCGCATCGAGCGCCAGCGCCACGCTTTCATCAAGGTCGGCGTCGCCGATCACCGCGAGCCGCGGCATCAGCAACCCCGTCCCGCTGGCGCGCACAAACGCCGCCTGCACCGCGCTGCGCGCGCGGTTGCTCGGCAGCAGGATCAGCCCTTCGGCGAGCCCGAGTGCGCCATCGGCAAAGCGTTCGATCAGGCCAGCGGCGAGCGCGTCGGCAAACGCCCGTTGGACGGGGATCGAAAAGACGGTGGGATGCGTGGTCATGCCGACCGGTTATTCAAGGCTTGCCAAAGATACGCAAGCCGCTCCTCCCTGTGGCGTTGCCATGGGGAGGTGGCAGCGCGAAGCGGCGGCGGTCCCCCTCCCCATCGCTGCGCGACAGGGAGGATCAAGCGTTCAAACCTCACCCAGCGCCGCTTCGGTCGGCGCAATACTCGCGGGCGATCCGACGTCGAACCACTGCCCCATATGCGACAGACCAAACAGCCGCCCCGCCGCAATCGCGCGGTCCCACAGGATGTTGGTCGAGAACGGTCCCGCGGGCGCATCGTCAAGCAGGCGCGGCGAGATCAGCTGGACGCCGGTATAGACGAACGGCGCAATGCGACCGGGCTTGCGCCGCGACAACAATCCCGACGGGTCCATATGGAAATCGCCGCGTCCGCCATGGCCGGTCGCGCTCGCTTGCCGGATCAGCAGCAACAGCGCGTCCATCCGCCCCCCGTCCCAGTGCCGCGCAAGGTGCCGAATGCTGTCCTGCGGCCCGTCGGTCCAGATATTGTCGCTGTTGACGATCAGGATGGGATCGCCGCTGAGCTGCGGCAAAGCCTTGACCATCCCGCCGCCGGTTTCCAGCAACAGGTCGCGCTCATCCGAAATGCCGATCGTGAATGACCGCTTTTGCGCCGCGAGATGCGCTTCGAGCGCGTCGGCCAGATAATGGACGTTGACGACGACATGCCCGATCCCCGCCGCTTCGATGCGGTCGAGGCTATGGTCGATCAGCGGCTTGCCCGCGACGCGCACCAGCGGTTTGGGCCGGGTGGCGGTGAGCGGGCGCATGCGCTTGCCCAGCCCTGCCGCCATCACCATCGCGCTGTCGATCCTGGCGTCCATCACCACGCTGCCGCGCGTTTATCGGCGGGAATATTTTCGTCGAACCAGGCGCGCACCGGCGCGAGCCCCGGATGCGCCAGATCGCGTTCGAGCAGCCCCCACATCCGCGGCTGGAACTGGCGATACCCCGGCTTGCCATCGCGTTTCCACAATCGCACGAACACCCCTAGGATGCGCGTGTTGCGCTGCGCCGCGAGCGCCCAATAAGCATTTTCGATGTCTTGCCCCGTCGCGCCCTGATAACGCGCCAACATCGCCGCCTCGACCGCCGGGGTGACATCGCGCCGCGCATCCTCGAGCACCGAGGCGAGGTCATAGGCCGGGTGCCCGATCAGCGCGTCCTGGAAATCGAGCAGGCCATAATGGGCCACCCCCGCCTTGCCCGGCACCAGCATGATATTTTCGGCATGATAATCGCGCAGCACGGTGACGCGCGGCAGGCCGTCATGCTCCACCGGGGCCAGAACCGCTTCCCAAGCGCCGCGAAAGGCATCACGGTCGACGTCGATGCCCAGTGTTGGGCAATACCAGTCGCTGAACAGCATCACCTCCTCGAGCCACTGTTCCAGCCCCAGCACCGGCAGTCCGGGCATCGGCGGGCGCGTGTGGAGGTGGACGAGCAGGTCGGTCACCCCGGCATATAAATCCACCTCGCGGTGCAGCGCCGCATCGGCGGTTTCGCGCAGGCGGACATCGCCGAAATCCTCGATCAGCAGCAGCCCTTGCGCCAGGTCGCGGGCAAATATCGTCGGCGCGGTCAGCTCCTGCTCGCACAGATATTCGGCCACCGCGATGAACGGGCGCGGATCCTCGTGCGGCGGCGGCGCGTCCATCAGCACCGCTTGCCGCGCGCCGTCGACGACGCGGAAATAGCGCCGGAACGACGCATCGCCGGCAAGCGGCAAAATCTGGGCATCGCCCCAGCCATGCGCGGCAAGGAACGCCGGGGCATGGGCGGGCGGAATCATCGGAGCGGCCATCGGCTCCCCCAAGACGTCGGCACGTCGGCTGTCAAGACGCGCGCGTCGCCGCTCCCCGAAATCGTGATCGACAGCGCGTCGGGCCAGCCCTGCGATCCCAGCCGTTCGGGCCATTCAATCAGCAGTACGCCGTCGTACAGATAGTCGTCGAGGCCGAGCTCGATCAGCTCGTCCTCCTCCTCGATCCGGTACAGATCGACATGCGCGATCGGCAGGTCGACCTCGGGAGGCGCATAGGGCTGGACGATCGCAAAGGTCGGGCTCGGCGCCTCGCCGACCAGTCCGCGCGCCTTCAGCATCGCGCGCGCCAGCGTCGTCTTGCCCGCGCCAAGATCCCCCGACAGCAGGACGACATCACCCGGCATCAACGCCGCGCCAATCGCCGCGCCAAT
Source organism: Sphingopyxis sp. (assembly GCF_019459305.1). Taxonomy (GTDB): domain Bacteria; phylum Pseudomonadota; class Alphaproteobacteria; order Sphingomonadales; family Sphingomonadaceae; genus Sphingopyxis. Next base: position 10,520 of record NZ_JAIBES010000103.1, read on the forward strand.
GCGGTCGGCCTCGGTGAGATTGTAGGAACAAGTGAAATTCATAAAATGCGCCGCGCCCCTGCGGAGGCAGGGGCCCATCTCCGGTCGGTGCCATGTTGAGGTGTCGGAAGATGGATCCCTGCCTTCGCAGGGAAAAAAGCAAACAAGATGGCGACCAGCGTCGTCATACGCGCCGCGGCAAACTGATCCGCACCAGCGTCCCTTGCCCAGCCTCGCTCAACACCTCCATCGACCCGCCATGCGCAGCCACGAGCTGGCGTGCGAGCGCGAGGCCGATGCCGCCCGACGCGGTCCCCGCCTGTTGACCCTTGGTCACCGCGGCGACCGCCTCGGGCATTCCCGGGCCATTGTCCGACACGATGATGTCGATCCCGTGCGCGTCGCCCGTCGCATGCAGCAGCACGCGGCCGCCCGATTTGCGGGTCGGCGCAGTGTAGCGGACCGCATTGTCGAGCAGCCCCGCGACCAGCCGGGACAGCCGCGGCGCATCGCCGTCGATGCGGCCCAGATCGGGCGAAATATTGCCAACCAGTTCGACCTTCTCGGCCGCGGCAAACGCTCTGGCGTCCGTCAGCGCGCCATCGAGCAGCTTGCGCACATCGACCGGCGCCCGCTCGACCACCAGCGACCCCGCTTCGCCCTGCGCCAGGTCCAGCACATTATCGATCTGGCGCCCCAGCACCGCGACCGAATCCATGATCGCATTGACGTAGCCCTGCTGTTGCTCGCTCAGCTTGCCGGCATAGCCCGCCTGCAACATCTCGCCGAACCCGCCGATCGAGGTCAGCGGCGTGCGCAGTTCGTAGCTCATCCGCGACAGGAACGCGGTCTTCACCTTGTCCGCCGCCTCGAGCGCCTCGTTGCGTTCGCGCAGCGCGCCTTCCATCTTCCGGCTCGGGGTGATGTCGAGCATGATGAGCAGCGCATTGCCGTCGGGCAGCGGGATCGATGCGAAATCGAAATAACGCCCATCGGCAAAGCCGATTTCGCCGCCGCGCTGTTGCCGCTCCAGGGTCGCGGCGCGGATGACTTCCTGGACGATGCTGATCTGGTTCGGTTTCACCAACCGGTCGGCCAGCCCACCCATCAGCGCATCGACGCGCGGATGCGCCGCCAGCGTCCCCTCGTCGATCCCCCACAGGCGGCGGAAGCGCTGGTTCCACAGATGCAGCCGCCCGTCGGGGGCGAACACCGCGATCGCCTCGAACAGATTGTCAAAGGTCGCGGTGCGGACACGCAGCAGGGTGTCGCGCGCGCCCGCCAATTGCACCTGTTCGGTCTTGTCCTCGGCGATCAGCAGCAGTCCGCCATCGGGGGTTGGCTGCGCCACAACATGCAGGTGAGTGCCGTCGCGCAGCAGCCAATCCTCTTCGCTCGCCCCCGCCTGCGCAAACCAGTCGACATGCGCTTGCCGCCATTCGGGATAGTCACGCACCTCGGGGGTCCGCCCGCCCTCGCGCCATGCATCGAGCAGCCGCGCGAACGCCCGCGCCTCGCTTACATCCTCGGCATCGAGCGCAAACAGGCGGCGGAACGGCAGATTGGCAAAGGCCAGCCCCTGATCAGGACCGAATTGCGCCACCGCCGCCGACAATCGGTCGAGCAGTTCGCGCTGCGTATCGACGAAGCGGCGGTGGGCGCCGCGTTCGCTCTCCAGTTCCTGAATGTCGATCGCATAGCCTGCGATGCCGATCACCCGGCCGCCGGTCGGCGCCAGCGGCACATCGACGACGCGCATGATCCGGCGCTCACCCTCGATCGTCACCGGGATCGTGCGGATTTGCGCCGAACCCGCAATGCGCGCTTCGTCGGCGGCTTCGGCGGCGCTGACCCCGGCGACGGTTTCGCACAGCTCGATGCCGCCATCGATCACCGCCACCGCGCTCTTCGCCTCTACCGCGCGAACATAGGCGCTGTTGACGAGCGCGAGATTGAGGTCGGTGTCGCGGAACCACATCGGGAAAGGCGCCGCCTCGATCAGCCCCGACAGCGCCTCGAACGCCGCCATCGCCTCGTCGCGATCGCTGCGCGCCTGTGCCAGTGCGTGCTGGCCGTCGGTCGCATCGCTCAGCCACAGCAGCACGCTGCCCGGCCCGCCGACCGCCTGCGGCGCCGGAGCGCCGTGCAGGATGATCGTGCGCTCGCTCCCCTGCGGTTTCAGGCTCAGCGTGAAGGGTTTGGCGCCGCGCTGCGCGCCGAGGATCGCCTGACGCAGCGCGTCATGGCCATCGGGGTCGAGCCCGCTGCCCAGCCCGCGCAGCTCGTCAAAATTGCGAGGCCCTTGCTCCAGGCCCAGCCAGCGCCCCAATTTCTCGCTCGCCTCGATCCGCCAGTCGGCGCGCACGATAACCGGCAGTTGCGGCGACGCCTCGACCAGACTGCCAAGCCGCTCGGCCTGCCCCGCCACAAACGCCGCGCGCCGCTGCATCGCAATCCCGCGCCCGACTGCCCACAACCCGGCGAGCAGCCAGAGCGACGCAAACAGGCCCAGAGCAAAGAGCCCGCCCGACGATAGCGTCATCGAGCGCGCGCCACGGCGCGGGTGGACAGGAAAGAGCGGCGGTAGGCCATCAGCCCGCCCTATCGACTGTCCGCGCGGGTTTCAATCGCTTGGCGTCGGGGTGCCTTCACCGCGCGCCATGGCGGATCATTGAGCCAGGCCGACCATGATGTCCTCGCCAGGAATCTTACCGCAATCTGCTTGACTTGCACGCGCAGCTTTGGGACGATTCGGCTTGAAAGCATCGAACCCGAATATTGGGGCGGTTGCGAAACGTCATCGGCTTGACCTTTTGTAAACGCCCCCTGCGGCAAAATGCAGTCAGAATGACAAAAAACTGGGGAATTGAAATGAACAGTGAAAAGTGGGTCGCGCCGCGCTTGCGGCGGAATCTGGGTTTGGCCAGCCTTTCGGCGATGGCTGTGATGCTGGCAACGCCAGCCTTCGCACAGACGGAAGAGGCCGAAGTCGCTCCCGCTGACGAAGCGGTCGATAACGGCAATCCGGGCGAGGCGATCGTCGTCACCGGATCGCGTATCCGCCGCCCCAATCTGGAATCGCAGGTTCCCGTCGTTTCGATTTCCGGCGATGAGTTTTTCGAACGCGGCAACACGTCGGTCGGCGACACGCTGAACGAACTGCCGGCGCTGCGCAGCACATTCAGTCAGTCAAACTCGACGCGTTTTCTTGGCACCTCGGGCCTCAACTTGCTCGATCTTCGCGGTCTCGGGACGCAGCGCACGCTGGTGCTCGTCAACGGTCGCCGCCATGTCGGTTCGGACGTGCTCTCCAACGCGGTTTCACCCGACACCAACACCTTCCCGACCGATCTGATCGAACGCGTCGATGTGGTTACCGGCGGTAATTCGGCCATTTACGGCTCGGACGCGCTGGCCGGGGTGGTGAACTTCATCCTCAAGGACAGCTATGAAGGCGTCCAGCTGCGAGGCCAGGGCGGCATCAGCAAATATGGCGACGCGGGCTCCTATTATGGCAGCCTGCTGGCCGGCAAGAATTTCGCCGACGGCCGCGGTAACATTGCGATCAATTTGGAATATGCGCGACAGGACGATTTTTATGCCTCGGGCCGCCCGAACCTGCGCCAGAATGATGGTTTCATCACGGTCGATACCGATCCCGCGGGTTCGGTAAATGGCAGCGACGGCACCCCCGACGCGCTGTTCTATCGCGACATCCGCAGCGGCACCTACAGCAATGGCGGCACCTTCCTGTCCTATCTGGGCGGATCGAGCTACACCCCGTTCCTCTTCCAGCCCAACGGGACGCTGGTCCAGCAGACCGGTATCCAGACCGGTCGGCCGCCGGTACCCGCCTATCTCGGCGGCAATGGCGACAACTTCCGTGATGGGACGCAGTTCGGCCTCACTCCGACGCTCGATCGTTACAGCGCCAACTTGATCGGTCGCTTCGAAGTCAGCCCGGGTTTCGTACCCTTTATCGAAGCCAAATATGTCCGTACCGACTCGCTCGGCAATGCATCGGGGCCGTTTTTCACCGGCGCGACCGGATCGCCGCGCGAGCGCTTCTTCACTCAGAACCCGTATCTGAACGAACAAGCCAAACCGATCATCCGCGACTATTACGGCGACTATTATGATGCGGCCGGCAACGACACTCCCGACGGCATCCCCGACGCCGACCAGACCGGCTTCACCTTCCTGAAAAATGCCGTCGACCTGACCAACCGCGAAGAACGCGCGCGGCGCGAAACCTATCGCGCAGTGCTGGGTGTTCGCGGCGAGTTCAATGACGGCTGGAACTACGAGGTTTCGGCCAATTACGGCGAATTCCGCGAAAAGACGGCCATTCTGGGCAACGTCAATCTCCAGCGTTATTTGCTGGCGATCGACGCGGTCGACCAGGGCTTGTTCCAGAATGGGGTGGCCAACGGCAATGTCGTGTGCCGCGCGTCGATCGATCCCGCGGCGCGCGTCGCGCTCGAAGTCGCCGCGGATCCGGCCTACGCAGCGTCACAACTGGCCGCCGATGTCGCGGCCTGCGTTCCCGTGAATCTGTTCGGTTCAGGCAACGTGACGCAGGAAGCGCGTAACTACCTGCTCCAAGACTCGCTGGCGAAGGGCAAGATTTCGCAATTCGTTGTCAGCGCCTTTATGTCGGGCGATACCGGCAAATGGTTCGAACTTCCGGGCGGTCCGATCGGCTTTGCAATCGGCGCCGAGTATCGCCGGGAAACCGCCGATTATGTCCAGGACGCAGCAACCGCAGCCGGGATGACCTTCTACAATGCTATCCCGCAGTTTAACCCGCCGGCCTTCGAAGTGAAGGAAGCCTATGCTGAAATCAGGCTCCCGATCCTCAAGGACACGCCATTTTTCGAGGAGCTGACGGTTTCGGCCGCAGCGCGCGTTGCTGACTATCGCGGCTCAACCGGCACGGTGTTCGCTTATAATGGCGGCATCGAGTGGGCGCCGTTCCGGTCGCTTCGCTTGCGCGGCAACTATTCGCGCGCGGTTCGTGCCCCCAATCTGGCGGACCTTTACACCCCGCTGGGGCAGAATTTCGCGACGGTGGCGGATCCTTGCTCGGCGCGCAATGTCGGTACCGGCGCTTCGACGCGGGCGGCAAACTGCACGGCAGACGGCGTTCCCGCAGGTTATGACTATGTCTACACCTCATCAATCGGGTTTCTGTCAGGCGGCAATACCAATCTCGGCGAAGAGACCTCCGATTCGTACACGCTGGGCGGTGTCTTCACTCCCGACTTCATTCCAGGCTTCACCTTTTCGGCGGACTATTACAACATCACGGTCAAGGACGTGATCACGGCACCGTCGGCGCAGGGCATTTTGAACGCCTGTTATGACGCGGCCGATCTCAACAACCAGTTCTGTGCGCTCTTCGAGCGTGCGGGTGCTGGCGGCGGTCCGCGCGGCGAAATTCCCGGGCGCATCCTAGAAAACAGCCTGCAGGTCGTGCCGCTAAACTATGCAAAATTGCAGGTGACCGGCGTCGATTTCGAAGCGCGCTACGATCGACAGATCGACAACGTCGGCAAGATATCGCTCGGCGGCATCTACACCATGGCGCTCAAGAACAACTCGTTCCTGTCGCCGACGGACCCGGGCCGCGCCGATCGCATAAATGGCGAACTCGGCGATCCTCAGCACGCCTTCAACCTCAACGCGTCGCTCGTCTCGGGGCCGTTCACCGTCGGCTATCGCGCTCGTTACATTGGCAAAATGTCGAACGGCGCCTGGGAAAACTACAACAGCGTCCAGGGTCGTCCGCCGCAGAACGACGATGCCTTTGCCGACGGCTTTAAATATTACCCGGCGGTCTGGTATCATGACTTCCGTGTCGGCTTCGACGTCGCCGAAAAATTCACCTTCTATGGTGGCGTCGACAATGCGTTCGATCGCGACCCACCGTTCGGGCTGAGCGGTGCGGGCGGCGGCAGCGGCATTTATTCAAACCGCGGTCGTTTTTTCTACGCGGGATTCACCGCCAAGATGTAGAATGCGGCGATCTCGAAAATTTGGCCGGGGCTTGCCCCGGCCATTTTTTTACGACTAAGCCGCAGCGATTACGCGGCGAATGGGCGGGACAATGTCACGGTTCACGGCGCTGCGAACACAGGGATTCTGATGGATCGCATCTCCACCCAAGTCGCTGATATGCGCGAACAGGCCGCAGCGCTTCGCGCAGCCGGCGAACGCAATAGAGCCGCCGAACTTGACGCACAGGCCGTCGCCCGGGAAGCACAAGACCCGGCGATCATGCAGGCGAGCCACCTGCTGATGTCAGGCCAGTTGGCGCAGGCAGAGGCGATCGTGCGGCCACTGCTGGCAAGCGCGCCCACCAATGTCGCCGCGCTGTGCATTCTCGGCGAAATCGCCGTCCGGCTGGGCATTTATGCGGAAGCGCAGCGCCTGTTTCGCGACGCGATTGCCGTCTCGCCCGACTTCGCCGACGCCAAGACCAATCTCGCGCGCGCCTTGTTTCGTACCAGCGACTTCGATGACGGCCTGTCGCTGCTCGACGAGGTGCTGGCGCTCGATCCGCGGCATCGCGCCGCGCTCAGCACCAAGCTCGCAACGCTGGGACAGATCGGAGCCTATGAGCGATCGCTAGCCGCACATGAACAGGCGCTCACGCAGCAACCCGACGCACCGTGGCTTTGGATCGGTTACGGCAATGTCTGCAAGACAATGGGCCTCTACGACGAAAGCGTATCAGCCTTCCGGGGTGCGCTGTCGCTCGATCGCCGACGCACCGAAGCCTGGTGGGGGCTGGCCAATCTTAAGCGCGTATCGTTCGACGCCGCCGATCGCCAGGCGATGCTCGATCTCGCCGCCGCCCTGCCCAATGCCGATCCCGGTCAGGTGCAACTGAACTTCGCGCTGGGCAAGGCCTATGAGGATGCGCGCGATTACGAACGCTCGTTCGCTCGTTATGCGATTGCAAACCGCATCCGCCGCGCCGAACTGCGCTACGACGCGCAGGCGATGAGCGACGAGGTCACAGAATCGATCGCCTTTTTCGACGCCGACTATTTCGCCGCGACAAAAGGCTTCGGCGATGCCGACGCCAGATTCATCTTCATCGTCGGCATGCCCCGCGCCGGATCGACGCTGGTTGAACAAATCCTCGCCTCGCACAGTCAGATCGAGGGGACCGCCGAACTGCCTTATATCCCGCTGATCACCCAAAAGATCGTCGCCGATCGCTGGTCCGATCAGGTCGGCAAATATCCCCAGATCCTGGCGTCACTTCCCCCCGACACCATCGACACGCTGGCCGCCCATTATCTCCGCTCGGCGGCGCAGCACCGGCAGACCGGCAAGCCCTGGATGATCGACAAGCTGCCGAACAACTGGCTGAATGTCGGGCTGATCCATACCCTGTTTCCGGGCGCCAAGATCATCGACGCGCGGCGTGCCGCGATGGCGTGCTGCTTTGCCAATTTCAAACAGCATTTTGCTCGCGGTCAGGGCTTTGCCTATTCGCTCTCCGACATGGGGCGATACTATCGCGACTATGTCCGCTTCATGGATCATGTGGATAGGGCATTGCCGGATTCGGTGTACCGGCTGGTCCATGAACGACTGATCGACGATCCCGAACGCGAAATCCGCGGCCTGCTCGCCTATCTAGAATTGCCGTTCGAGGACGCGTGCCTCAATTTCCATGCGAACAAGCGCCCGGTGCGAACCCCGAGCGCCGAGCAGGTACGCCGCCCGATCAACCGCGACGCGGTCGATCAATGGCGAAATTATGACAGCTGGCTCCAGCCGCTAAAGGACGCGCTGGGCGATCTGGCCGACGGCTGACGAACCGGGCCGGCACAAGGTGCCAGCCCGGCATTGCGTCCATCAGTAACGATAATGATCAGGCTTGAACGGCCCGGCAACCGGCACGCCGATATAGTCGGCCTGCTTCTGGCTCAGCTGGCTCAGCTTCACGCCCAGCTTGTCCAGGTGCAGCGCTGCAACCTTTTCGTCGAGGTGCTTGGGCAGGACGTAAACGTCGTTGCCGTACTGCTCGGCGCGCGTCCACAGCTCGATCTGCGCCAGCGTCTGGTTGGTGAAGCTCGCCGACATCACAAAGCTCGGGTGACCCGTCGCGTTGCCGAGGTTCACAAGGCGGCCCTTCGACAGGATGATGATCTGCTTGCCGTCGGGGAATTCGACCAGGTCGACCTGCGGCTTCACTTCAGTCCACTTGTAATTCGCGAGCGCCGCGATCTGGATCTCGCTGTCGAAATGGCCGATGTTGCAGACGATCGCCATATTCTTCATCGCCGCCATATGTTCGGCGGTGATCACATCGGCATTACCGGTCGCAGTGACAAAGATGTCCGAACGCTTGACGGCTTCGTCCATCGTCACGACCTCGAAGCCTTCCATCGCCGCCTGCAGCGCGCAGATCGGGTCGATTTCGGTGACGAGGACGCGCGCACCGCCGTTGCGGAGCGACTGGGCCGAGCCCTTGCCGACGTCGCCGAAGCCGGCGACGGTCGCGACCTTGCCCGCGAGCATCACGTCGGTGCCGCGGCGGATCGCGTCGACGAGCGACTCTTTACAGCCATAGAGGTTGTCGAACTTCGACTTGGTGACGCTGTCGTTGACGTTGATCGCGGGGAAGGGCAGCTCGCCCTTCTTGGCGATGTGGTACAGGCGGTGGACGCCGGTCGTCGTTTCTTCCGACACGCCCTTGATCGCCTTGACCGTCTTGGTCAGGTAACCCGGATTCGCCGCGACAAACGCCTTCAGCGCGCGCTGCATCTCGATCTCTTCCTCGTTCTCGGGCGCAGGCATGTCCTGACCGGCCTCAAGCTTCGCACCCCACAGCGCAAACATCGTGGCGTCGCCGCCGTCGTCGAGGATCAGGTTGCACGTCGTACCATCTTCGATGCCCCAGTCGAAGATGCGGCCAACATAGTCCCAATAATCGGCCAGGCTTTCGCCCTTCACCGCGAACACCGGCACGCCCGTCGCGGCGATCGCGGCGGCGGCATGGTCCTGGGTCGAAAAGATGTTGCACGTCGCCCAGCGGACCTCGGCGCCCAATGCGGTCAGCGTCTCGATCAGCACCGCGGTCTGGATCGTCATGTGCAGCGACCCGACAATTTTCGCACCCTTCAGCGGCTGCGACGCGCCAAACTCTTCGCGCAGCGCCATCAGGCCCGGCATTTCGGTTTCGGCGATGTTGATTTCCTTGCGACCGAAATCGGCAAGCGCGATGTCGGCAACGACATAATCACGGGTGTCGGCGGCGAGAGTGGCCACGGCTAAATCTCCTGTAGGCGAGTATCGGCCGCAGGCGAGCGGCCACGAAAAGTCAGGTAATTATGTTGCGCGCCCTAGCTCAAAGCGCCCTCCGGATCAAATATAAACTTTTCTTTATATCGCAATTGCCGGGCGCTCCGCCGCGGGCCGCGGACGCGCGAATCCTGAGCGCAAAATGCACCGGGGCAAAAATTTATTTTCTACGGGCGCAATTATGACAGTCGGGGCCGCAAAATTGTGACACCGAGTCGGCCAAGCCAAGATTCTGAAAATCATGACTTATAATGCGCCATGCGATGAGCATAATCAGCTATTGTGACAAGAGTGTTACAAGGCGCCGAAAACATTGACTTTTCCTCTGATGGGGCAGAAAATCGGCTAAAGTTTTCGGGGAGATAGAGAGATGAAAAAAATATTATTGCCGCTGATCGCATTGGCCTTTGCGACGCCGGCTGCCGCGCAATCGATCATCGTCGTGACCGGACCGCAAGCCGATTCGACGGCGCTGCCCGTCGCCTTTGCCGAGCTGCGCGCTGGTGAAAATCACGCCGCGGTCGCAAAGCTGACCGGCGATACCGATCTCGACGCCCGTGACCCGTCGCGGCTGATCAACCTCGGCACCGCTTATGCTCGTCTGGGTCGCACCAGTGACGCCGCTGCCGCCTATGACGCGGCTCTCGCCAGCCCGATCCGCTATGACCTCGAACTCGCCGATGGGCGTTATGTCGATTCGCGCTGGGCCGCCCGCACCGCGCGTGCGAACCTTGCGGCGGGGCGCCCGCAGCTGGCGCTGGCGCGCTAAGCCTCGCCACCCTCGGTTGTCAGCAAGCGGGCGTCCACTCCCGCTTCGGCAAACGCCGCCTGCCAGCGCTTGGCGGGCGGCGTGTCGAACAACAGGGCGTCGCTGCCCGGCGTGACGTGCCACCCGTGGCGCACCATCTCGCCCTCCAGCTGCCCCGCCGACCATCCCGCATAGCCCAGCGCCACCAGCCAGCGTGACGGCCCTCGCCCCTCGCCGATGGCGCGCAATATGTCGTGCGAGCTCGACACCATCCAACGATCGCTGACCTGCACCGCCTCCTGCCCGCCCCAATCCATGCTGTGCAGCACGAACCCGCGCGAGGGCTCGACCGGCCCGCCCACGAACACCGGCTGTTCGAGCGGATCGTCGTGCGCGATGTCGAGCTGATCGAGCACCGCGCCCACGGTCATCCCGGCCATCGGATCGGAAATCCCGATCCCCATCGCGCCTTCCTCGTCATGGCTGATCATCGCGATCACCGAATGCTCGAAGCGGGGATCGCCGATCCCGGGCAGCGCGAGCAGCAACTGGCCGGTGAACCAAATGGGGTCTGTCTCCATCGTGCCATCATGCAGCGGCGGGACGGGGCGGTCCAGCACCTTTGGCGAGCGGGACACGTTTGGGGTGGGGGGCTGTCATTCGTCCCCTAACGTCGCCCCCGCGAAGGAAGGGGCCGCAAGCGGCTTTTTTCCTCCGTCTCTGCGTAAACTGAAAGCGGCCCCGCCTTTGCGGGGCGACGGCTGGTTTTTACCGCCAGCCGTCATTCCTCCCAAAATCCTACCCCCACCCCCCTTACCAACCTTGACTCCCGCCCCGCCCGACCCAATGTCTCGCCGACCAGAAATCCCCTCAACGAAAAGGATGCCAACCATGACGATCCAGCCCGGCGACAAGCTGCCCGACGCCACCTTTGTAAAGGTCACCGAAAACGGTCCCGAGCAGGTCAGCACCGCCGATTATTTCAAGGGCCGCAAGGTTGCGCTGTTTTCGGTCCCCGGCGCCTTCACCCCGACCTGCTCGGCGAAGCATCTGCCTGGCTTCGTTGAAAAGGCCGACGAGCTGAAGGCCAAGGGCGTCGACGAAATCGTCTGCACCGCGGTCAACGACGCGTTCGTGATGGGCGCGTGGGGCAAGAGCGGCAATGCTGGCGATGCCGTCACGATGCTCGCCGACGGCAACGGTGATTTCGCCGACGCGGTAGGGCTGACCATGGACGGCAAGGCGTTCGGTATGGGCAAGCGTGGCCAGCGTTTCTCGATGATCGTCAACGACGGCGTCGTCGAACAGCTCAACGTCGAAGCGCCCGGCGAATTCAAGGTATCGAGCGCGGATCATATGCTCGAGCAGCTGTAAGTCGACAATCACTCTCCCTTCCAGGGAGAGGTTAGGGGTGGGTGCGAGCGAAGCAAGCACGGGCCCGGCGCCTGACCGCGCCACCCACCCCCAGCCCCTCCTTAGAGGGAGCGGAGTTTTATGCCCGCCCCTTCCCTTTTGTCACAATTTCGTGCAACAGCGTCGCGATGACATCAGACGCATCGCAGCCATCCGACATCGCTGACCCCACCGCTCTCGTCGACGAGATCATCGCCGAACTGCAAGACAGGTTCCGCGCCTCGGTCTCCAACCTCAAATCCGCCATCGCCGCCTATGTCCGCGATCGCACTCTGCCGCCGGCCGATGCCGCGGCCACCGGGCTGTTCGACTATCCGGCGATCCGCCTGACCACCACCGGCGAACAGCGCGAAGGGCAAAAGGGGCATAACCTCGCCTTTGGCCAGTTCGAGCGCGCGGGCGTATTTGTCACCACCGTGACGCGCCCCGACCTGTTCGCCGATTATCTGCGCGACCAGCTCGGCCTGCTCGCGCGTCATTATGACATCACGCTGGAGGTCACGCGCACCGGGCAGCAGATCCCCTTCCCCTATGTGCTCGACGCCAGCGACGGGTCGGACATGGGCGGGGTCACCCCGCTCGATCTCGCGCGCCACTTCCCGACCACCGAGCTTGCCGACATCGGCGACGAGCTCGCCGACGGCTTGTTCGGGGCCGATCCGACCGCGTCGCAGCCGCTCGCGCTGTTCGACGCGCTGCGCACCGACTTTTCGCTCGCGCGCCTCCGCCACTACACCGGCACGGCGCCCGAACATTTCCAGCGCTACATCTTGTTCACCAACTACCACCGCTATGTCGACGAATTCGTCGCCTGGGCGGGGGCGCAGGTCGGGCAAGGGCGCTACACTGCGCTCGCGGGCGCGGCGGGGCTTTACGTCGACCAGCCCGGCGTCAACGCCAGCGCGCTTGTTGCCGACAGCGCCTGGCGAAGGCACCAGATGCCCGCCTACCACCTGATCTCCCCCGACGGCGGCGGCATCACGCTCGTCAACATCGGCGTCGGCCCGTCAAACGCCAAGACGATTTGCGACCATCTTGCGGTGCTGCGGCCCGAGGCCTGGCTGATGATCGGTCACTGCGGTGGGCTGCGCCCCAGCCAGCGGATCGGCGACTATGTCCTCGCCCACGCCTATCTGCGCGACGACCATATCCTCGACGCGGTGCTGCCGGTGGCCATCCCGATCCCGCCGATCGCCGAGGTCCAACAGGCTTTGGCGAGCGCTGCCGAGTCGGTCTCCGGCGCTACCGGCGCCGACCTTAAAAAACGCATGCGGACCGGCACCGTCGTCACCACCGACGATCGCAACTGGGAACTGCGCTACACCGACAGCGCGCTGCGCTTCTCGCAATCGCGCGCGATCGGCATCGACATGGAATCGGCGACGATCGCCGCGCAGGGTTACCGCTTCCGCGTCCCCTATGGGACGCTGCTCTGCGTCAGCGACAAACCGCTGCACGGCGAACTCAAGCTGCCCGGACAGGCAAACCGCTTCTACGAAGAAGCGATCGCCGCGCACCTCCAGATCGGCATACGCGCGTGCGAGACGATGCGCGACGAGGGCGCCAAGCTGCATAGCCGCAAATTACGCGCGTTCAACGAGCCGCCGTTCCGCTAATTGATACGTCGCCCCCGCGGAGGCGGGAGCCGCGAGCGGCTCGTTCCCGCGTCGCCGCGTAAACCGACAGCGGCCCCCGCTTTCGCGGGGGCAACGAATTTATGTCGATGCAGCTAATGTTCACGCCCCAGCGCCCTGTTCACGGGCCGACAATCCTTCAGCCACACTGACGACAGGCCGTAATCCAGCTGGTCAAACGTGCCGGTCAGCTCAACATGCTTGTTGGGCTTCAGCTGCAGCGCATACACCCCCTGCCCCTTCGCCAGCACGCAGTTGACCGAAAAGCCTGCCGACGAACGCCCGGGGACAAGGTCGGTCAGCACATTGGCGAGCAGCTTCCATTCGACCCGATAACTGTCGCCGATCGGCCCGACATGGGAAACCGGCCCGTAAAGAGTGAACTGCCGCCCCTCATAACGCTTCTGCACCGCGGCATTATTCTTGTCGGCCTGCCCGGTGATGTCCTGCGAGAAGCGCAGTGCGCTCATGCGGACCGGGGCGCCGGGGGCGCTGGTCGCGCCCAGCCCCTTCGCCGCGAGCGCGTCGCCCGCTTTTCCGCCTTTCAGCTGGGTCAGGATGCCGCAAATTTCGGCCTTGGCCGCGGCATCGGGAATGCCCATCCCGGCGCGCAGCTTGGCCTCCATGCGCACCGTCCCCGCACCGTCAGCGGCAATCTCAATCGGAATGGGGCGCGATTTTCCGGTCGGCGGCGGTTCGACCAGCATTGCGCCGCCATCGGGCTCGACGGCCAGGATCGTATAGCCTTTGGAAGCGACGATGCCGTTGAGCTGGCCGATCGCGCTTCTCATGCTCATGTCCGGCACGGTGATCGTCGCGACAAAGCGCAACCCGGTGACGGGATTGCCCTTTTTGACAAAACTATCTTCGCACGTCGCAGCTTGCGCCGTCTCGGCGCCTAGAAACAGGCCAGCGACGGCCAGGAATACGCGCTTCACACGGTTGCCTTTCGTTGCATCGGAACGCGTTTCATCGCCGCCCCGATGGCCGAATGCCACCGCAAAGATGTACCGGGTATCTCGTCGTCGACGCGCCCGTTCAGCGATACATGTCGGTGCGCAAATGGATGCCATGCTCGATCCACACTTTCAGCGCGCACAACATCTGCGACCAGCCCTGGCAATTGCCATAGCTGGCACCCAGCGCGCCCTGATTTTCGCGCCAGCCCTCCTCGGCGATCTCAACCAGCGTCCGACCATCGTCGAGCGCGGTGAAGCTCATCGTTACCCGGGTGCGGTAATCGGCGGCCGTCAGCTCACCGTCCGCGACGTTCGGCGCCTCGCCTTCGCTCGCCTGCCATTCGAGGACGATCTTCTCATCCTGGACAACCTCGATCACATATACCGGGAAGGCACCGGGGAAGTCGTGGAAGTCCCACGCCACCGTAGCCCCCGCCTGCAGCCGCCCCTGCGCGCCCCCGGTCGTGAAATATTCCGACAGCTGGGCGGGGTCGGCAACCGCCTCGAAAACCTGATGCACCGGCTTCGCGATCCGCGCCGCCACTCGAAACTTAAGCTCCATTGACACTCTCCGCTTGATTCGCCTGTCATTATGTTATATATTTATAACATGTCAATCCACGCCGAATATGACAAGATTTTCAAAGCACTGGCGTCGCACATCCGCCGTCAGATTCTCGATTGTCTGAAGGATCAGCCGCTGACCACAGGCACGCTGTGCGGCAACTTCTCCAACATCGACCGCTGCACCGTGATGCAACATCTGAAGGTGCTGGAGGACGCCGGGCTGATCATCGCCGAACGCCGCGGCCGGGAACGCTGGAACCACCTCAACGCGATGCCGATTCAGGACATCCACGACCGCTGGATCGGCCCGCACGCGGCCGCAGCAAGCGCGCGGCTGGCGCGGTTCAAGCAGTCGGCCGAAACGGAATAGTCTATCCGGACATCAAGCGCCCGCTCATGCAGGCATCGGCAGCCGCATAAACCGGTCCGAGCAGCGGTTGGAGGGAGCGCCAACCGGTCACGGTCATGGAACCTCCGTCCGCGACAAAGTTCAGCTTGTCTTCGCGTTGGGCGGCATGGGGCCCGGGCGGAGGCACCGGCCCGTCTTCGCCGATGAGCGGAATATCGATCCGCTGCGGCAGCGCCTGCCCCTCGATGGCACCAAGCGCACGTCGCATCGCCGGACACCGGTGCGAATCGATCGTTTCGACCTTTGCATTGTCGCGCAGCAGCTTGGTCGGCGATGGCAGGGTTGCAAATATCCGGTGACCCTCGACCTGCCACATATCGGCATCGGGGGCGACACCGTTCGCTTTCATGCTCGCGACCACGGCAGCCGGATCGAAAGTTTCCCGCATGAAGGATCCGACAGGACCGGTGCGGTCAATTGCGACAGCGGGAATAGTGACAGACCTGTAAACGAACCGGCAGTCGCTGCGGTCCACCTGCGTCGCACCTACCGTCCGACAATAGCTACGGATATCGCCCGACTGGACATGCCCATAATAGGAAAATGACCTGAAGCTGATGGGCGCCGCGAAGTGCGGCCGATAGCCGGCTACCTCGATCGGCTCAGCCATGATCGCATCGATCACCGTACCCTTCTGCCCCTCGATCCAGAAGCTGTATTGCGAATAGACGACGCCCAAGTCGCAACCGTCGAGCATCCGCGGCAAATCATGCTGGACAGACCCGCGGTGGTGGTGGGGCAGCGGCGGACGAAACCGCCGCCGCCCCGCTCGCCAACAGCAGCAGGGCGCCGCGCCTCACCAACCCTGCGGTTTGCCCTTGTTCTGCTCGTCCAGCCACGTCTTCAGCGGCGCGAAATAGTCCGCCATTGCCTTGCCCGACATTTCGCGGCTGCCGGTAAAGGCCTCCAGCGCTTCGGGCCAAGGTTTCGACGCGCCCATTTCGAGCATCGCGTTCAGCTTCGCGCCGACCTCCTTGTTGCCATAGAAGGAACAGCGGTGGAGCGGCCCGGTCCAGCCCGCCTGCTTGCACGCTGCCTCATAAAACTGGAACTGCAGGATGCGGGCGAGGAAATAGCGGGTGTAGGGGGTGTTGCCGGGGATATGAAACTTCGCGCCCGCGTCAAAGGCGTTCGCCGGTCGATCACCCGGCGGCACGATACCCTGATATTGAGTACGTAGCTGGGTCCACGCTTTGTTGTAATCGGCGGGCTTGATCGTGCCATCGAAGACACCCCAACGCCAGCGGTCAACGAGCAGGCCGAAGGGCAGAAAGGCAACCTTGTCCATCGCCTGCCGCAAAAGCAGCCCGGTGTCCTTGTCCGCGCTCGGCACCTTCGCCTTGTCAAGCAGGCCAATATCGACCAAATATTGTGGGGTGATCGACAGCGCGACGAAATCGCCGATTGCTTCGTGGAAACCATCGTTGGCGCCGTTCAGATAGAGGAACGGCTGCTTGTTATAGGCGCGCTGATAATAATTGTGGCCCAGCTCGTGGTGGATCGTCGTGAAGTCGTCGGCGTTGACCTTGATGCACATCTTGATGCGGATGTCGTCCTTGTTGTCGACGTCCCATGCCGACGCGTGGCACACGACTTCGCGGTCGGCGGGCTTGGTGAACATGCTCCGCTTCCAGAAGGTGTCGGGCAGCGGGGCCATGCCGAGCGACGAATAAAAATTTTCACCGATCTTGACCATATCGAGCGGTGACTTGCCCTGCGCGGTCAGCAGCTCGCCGACGTCATAGCCTAGGTCGCCCGACCCCGCGGGCGCGACGAGCGGGTAGATATTGCCCCATTCCTGCGCCCACATATTGCCGAGCAGGTCGGCGCGGATCGGGCCGGTCTTCGGCTGCACCGCGTCGCCATATTTCTCGTTAAGCTTCCAGCGCGTGTAGGTGTGGAGCGCCATATAGAGCGGCTTCACTTCCTGCCACAAACGCTCGGTCGTCTTGGCGAAATCTTCGGGCGACATGTCGTAGCCCGAACGCCACATCGCACCGGTGTTTGCGAAGCCCAATTCCTTCGCACCTTCGTTGGCGATGCCGACCAGGCGCGCATAGTCATCCTTCATTGGCGCGCCAACATTGTCGTGCCAGCTCGTCCACATTTCGGCAAGCTCGGCGGGAGTCCGTTCGATATTGCCCATCTGCTCCTCGATGTCGGAGCCTGAGATTTCCTTGCCATTCAGCGTGCCGCGGCCCTTGCCATATCGCGACTGCAGGTCGGTCGCGATCTGGTTGAGTTCGGTCGCCGCGCCGGGCTTGGTCGGCGCCGGCAGGACGAGGCCGGTGCGCAGGATGTCGAGCTTGCGCTTGGTGTCGGCGCTCAGCCCCGGAACATCCTTATACTTCGCGGCTTCGAGGGCATATTTGACCGATTTTTCGGTGCCAACGGCGTTGATTCGCGCCGCCATCGCGTCGGTGTCTTCGGTCAGATAGGTGCTGTTGACCCAGTTCACCTGGCTCGCCTCGACCGTATAGTCGAAGAGGTCTTTTTCGGCGGCCGCGATAAAGGCTTCGGCGTCGGCGGCAGTAGGTTTCGCCGCCTTGACGGCAGATGCGGAGGGCTTCTGCTCCGCCGCGACGGCGGGGCCAGCGACGGCGAGCGACAGGGCAAGCGACAGGCTTGAAATCATGGTTTTCATGGGGTGCGTCCTCTGGATTGTTCTCACGGCGCTCTTTGGCGCAATGCCGATAGCTTGGCGCGCGGTGGCGGCAGGGTCAAGCGGTCAGGAACGCCGCGATCGCCTCACCCAGCTCGGGCTGGGTCACGCTTGACATATGGGTGCCGGGAATCGTCGCGAGTTCGGCATCGGCAAGCGCGGCGACCAGCTCGGGCGCCGAGCCATTGTCGTGGTCGTCCGTCCCGCACACTACGAGCACGGGCATCGTCACCGCGGCGAGCGCCTCGGGAGGGGTGTCGGTGAAGCTGTCGAGCAAATGCGCCGCGGCAATGCGGTCGACCTTCATCGTTTTCATGAACTGGATCGACAGCCAAGTGTCGTCGCCGCGTTTAGCGGTTTCATATTCGGCAATCGCGCGCTGGAAGAACGCCCCGCGTCGCTGCCAGCCGGCGAGGCCCGCCAGCCCCATGCCGCCCAGGATCAACCGGCGCGGGGCCATCCCCGCGACGACGGCGCGCACGCTCGTCCGCGCGCCAAGCGAAAAGCCGCCGAGGTCGAAGTCGGTCAGCGCAAGTTGCGCGACCAGATCCTCAAGGTCGCGCACCAGCACGTCGGGCGGATAAAATTCCTCGTCATGCGGCGCACCGCTCGACCCGTGGACGCGCAGGTCGGGCATGATAATGCGGTAGCCCTCGGCCGCGACGCGCGCTGCGGTACCGAATTTGATCCAGTTGACCTCCCCGCTGGAAAACAGGCCGTGGAGCAGCACAAGCGGCCTGCCCTCGCCGGTTTCGCGCCACGCTAGCCGCACGCCGTCGCGCGCCTCGAAATATTCAGGTTCGACCGTCATGCACCGGCTATGCCCCCGTGGCGGCCGGTTGGGCAAGGACGTTCAGCGCGGGCGCAGCCCCTTTTGTTCCATCCGCCACTTCGCCATCTCGATTCGGTCCTGCCCGAAAAAGGGTTCACCCTCGAACACCAAAGTCGGCACGCCCCAATGTCCGGCCATCTCCAGCGCGATTTGGTTGGCGGCGACTTCATTGTCGAGCGTCTGCGCATCCTTCACGGCTTCGGCGTCCAGCTCGGCGAGATCGAGCCCGGCGCGCTGCGCCGCGCCCGCCAGATGGTCGCCGAGATGCCAGTCGCGCGCGCCGCCCCAGATCAGTTGTGCCGCTTCATGCGCGAACGCCAGGCTCTTGCCGCGCCGCGACGCCGCCTGCCCCAGTCGGGTAAGGCGATAGATATGGGGCTGCTCGGCAGCGATCTCGCGCGTCATGATATCCTGCACGATCGGGTCGGGGCGCGGCGGGCCGAACGGGATGCCGTGGAATTGCGCGACGCGGATCATGTCGCGCATCGTGTAGCTGAGCCAGTTGGGGTGGTTGCGGTCGAAAAAATCGGGCTGGCGGATCGCGAGCGGATAGACGGGGCGGAGGTTGATCGACAGGTCGTGGCTCGCCGCGAGCGCGCGGTAGCGGGCGATGGCGAGATAGCTGTAGGGCGAGCGGAACGACCAGAAGAGGTCTGCGGTCAATGTCATGACGCCATCCTGCGGAAATGGTGCCGCTTTGCAAGCTTTGTCGGGGCAGCTTCCACCAAGATGGATGAATTTGCGGAAGTTGCAAAGTTGCCAGCGGGTCGATCCCTTGCAGTTAGTAGCTATTGCTATTATATCACATGCCATGAGTGAAACGATCGGATTCCTGCTCAACGACAGCGCGCGGCTGTTCCGCCGTGCGTTCAACGCCCGCACCCGCGACACGGGGATCACCGCGCTGCAATGGCGGCTGATCACCTATCTGCGGCGCAATGAGGGGATACGGCAGGGGCCGATGGCCGAGCTGATCGAGGTCGAGCCGATCACCCTGTCGCGGATGATCGACCGGCTGGTCGAGGCCGATCTGGTCGAGCGCCGCGCCGACCCGACCGACCGCCGCGCCTGGCAATTGTACTTGGCGCCGCGCGCGGCCGAGCTGCTCAACGGGATGCGAGGCACGATCGATGCGCTGACCGCCGAAGCGACCGAGGGACTGAGCGCCGCCGAGCGCGAGCAGCTGAACGACCTGGTGGAGCGCGTGCGCGCCAATTTGTCGCGCCGCATCTGCCAGAAAGAAAAAGAAGAGGCCGCCTGATGGACCAGCTCTCGCCCACCCGCCCCGCGCCCGACGATTCAAAAGCGGCGCCCAAGGCCGATCCGCTGCCGCCCGCGAGCCCGGCGACCGCGACCGAACCGAAAGACGCGCCGAAGTGGCGCACCCGCCTGCTGATGTTTGGCCTGCCCGCGATCCTGATTGCGGCGGGCGGATATTATTGGCTGACCAGCGGCGGGTCGGTGTCGACCGACAATGCCTATGTCCAGATGGACAAGGTGTCGGTCGCCGCCGAAGTGGGCGGCCGGATCACTGAAGTTACGGTGCGCGACGGCCAGCAGGTCGCCGCGGGGCAATTGCTGTTCCGCATCGACGGCGAACCCTATGCGCTGAACGTCGCGCAGGCGACCGCGGCGATCGACGCGGCGCAGGTCGAGGTCGGCAATCTGTCGGCGAGCGCCAACACATCGAGCGTCGACATTGCCGCAGCGCGCGAGGATGTCGCCTTCGCTCAGGTCAATTTCGAACGGCAGGCCGCGCTGATGGAAAAAGGTTTCACCACCCGAGCCGCCTATGACGCGTCGCGCCACGCGGTCGCGCAGGCGCGCGAGCGGGTGCGGCAAGCCGAGGCCGCCGCAGTCGAAGCGCATACCAAGCTGGCGGCGGGTCCGGCGAGCGGGGTCAACCCGCAGGTCGAGGCGGCGCGGGTTCAGCGGTCGCAAGCGCAGGTGAACCTCGCCCGCACCACCGTCCGCGCGCCGAGTGCCGGGCGCGTCGCACAATCGGACCGGTTGCAGATCGGCCAGATGATGGTCGCAGGGCTGCCCGCGCTGACGCTGGTCGACACCGCGCACCCGTGGGTTGAGGCGAATTTCAAGGAAACCGACCTCGCCAACATGCGCGTCGGCCAGCGCGCCGAGGTGAGCTTCGATGCCTATCCGGGGCTGAAGGTGCGCGGGCATGTGCTGACGATCGGCGCCGGGACGGGCAGCGAATTTTCGGTGCTGCCGGCGCAAAATGCGACCGGCAATTGGGTGAAGGTGACGCAGCGCGTGCCGGTGCGGATCGCTTTCGACGAGAAACCGGCGCGCGAGATGATCGCGGGACTGTCGGCGGATGTGCGAGTGTTTACCAGCGCTGGTGCGGTGACGGGGGAGTAGGGGTGGCCTTGGCGTCCCCAACGCTCGTCATTGCGTGCGCAGCGAAGCAATTCAGAGCGGTCTGCGGAACTCTGGATAGCTTCGCTGCGCTCGAAATGACGAAGTTTGTTAGCTGAACCGATGGCCTCGCGCTCTCTCCCACACCGCCCCGCCGCGACCGCGCTGCCCGCCGACGACAGCATCCCGCTACACGAACGTGTCCGCCACCGCGCCCTGTTGACCGTCGCGGTCATGGGGGCATCGATCATGCAGATCCTCGACACGACGATCGCCAATGTCGCGATTCCGCACATGCAGTCGGCGCTGGGCGCGACGAGCGAGACGGTGACGTGGGTACTGACCAGCTATATATTGGCGAGCGCGGTCGCGATGCCGATCACCGGCTGGCTGGCCGACCGCATCGGGCGGCGCGAGCTGTTTCTCGGCGCGATTTTCGGCTTCATCATTGCGTCGATGGCGTGCGGTGCGGCGCAATCGCTGGAACAGATGGTCGCTTTTCGCTTTTTGCAGGGCGTTTTTGCGGCCTTTATCGGGCCGCTGTCGCAGGCGGTGATGCTCGACATCAACCCGCCCGAACGCCATGCGCGCGCCATGTCGATCTGGGGCATGGGAATCATGATCGGACCGATCGTCGGCCCCGTCCTGGGCGGCTGGCTGACCGAGCAGGCGAGCTGGCGCTGGGTTTTTTATGTCAATCTGCCGTTCGGACTGCTGACGCTGGCGCTGATGTGGGCGCTGCTGCCGGCAACGAAAAAGACGAGCCGCCGGTTCGACCTGTTCGGCTTTTCGATGCTCGCGCTCGGGCTGGCGGCGCTGCAATTGATGCTCGACCGCGGCGCGCATGCCGACTGGTTCGACAGCGTCGAAATCTGGATCGAATGCGGCGTCGCGGTCGCGTGCCTGTGGATGTTCGTGGTGCATATGTTTGCCGCGCGCGCGCCGCTGTTCAGCCGCGCGATGCTGGCCGATCGCAATCTGGTCACCGCGATGGGGTTCATGGTCGTGGTCGGGGTGGTGATGTTCGCGTCAATGGCGCTGTTGCCGCCGATGTTGCAGAATCTGTTCGGGTGGCCAGTGATCGACACCGGGCTGGCGCTGGCGGTGCGCGGGATCGGCATTTTGATGAGCATGGCGGTCGCCGGGCGCCTGTTGGGCAAGGTTGATCCGCGCTGGCTGGTCGGGACCGGCCTCGCGATCGCCGCATTTTCGCTGTGGCAGATGAGCCACTGGTCGCTGACGATGGGTATGGAGCCGGTGATCATTAGCGGGCTGGTGCAGGGGCTGGGCATGGGGCTAATTTTCATCCCGCTCAACACGATGGCGTTCGCGACGATCGCGCCGCAATATCGCACCGACGGATCGAGCCTGCTCAACCTGTTCCGCAGCCTGGGCGCCTCGATCGGCATCTCGATCGTCACCACCCTGCTGGGGTCGAATATCCAGACGAGCCACGCCGACCTGTCGGCGCATGTCACCAGCAGTTCGGTCAGCATACTCGACCCGTCGACCGCCGACCGGTTCGGCATCGCGGGCGAAACCGCGCTGGCGATGGTCAATGCCGAGATCAACCGGCAGGCGGCGATGGTCGCCTATATCGACGATTTCTGGGCGATGATGTGGATGACGCTGGCGGCGGTGCCGCTGGTGCTGCTGCTGCGGCCGCCGAGGCCGGGTGGGCCGGTGGCGTCGGCGGCGGATATGGGACATTAGGTTGAGGCTGCTTTGGGATAGGAAGTCAGCGTAGCCGATCCTCCCCGGAACGGAGAGAGGAACCAGCGAAGCTGGTGGAGGGGCGCCATCGGCTTGCCTTGCCGCTGCCATAATGCATGACCGCGATATCCTCCGTAAGAGGGAACCTACTTACACTGGCGCCGCGTAAGCTTCCTGCGCCACTACACCACCCTTCGGGTGGTTTCCCTCGCCCGGCGGGGGACGGATCGCCCATGTCCGCAATCGCTCGATACCCTTCTACGCCCGTCCCCTTGTCAAAGACCCGACCTCCCCCTATCCCCGCGAACCGTGCCTTCGGGTGCCCGCCGCCGGGTGCCGCCACCAAAAGATCGCTTCCGCTGAGCCCTGTTCCCCCCACCCCCTATGTCGAACAGCTCAACATCGGGGCGGGGCGGCGTTCGCTTGCCATCGGCTTGGCGGTCCTGATCCCGGCGCTGCTGCTGTTAATGCTCCTGACCTTTGGCGTGAAAGAGCCGCCGGTGGTCAAGGAGGAGTGGGTCAGCGTGGTCAGCATCGCCGCGCCGCAGGCGGCCGAAGAGGCCGCCGAAGCCAGCCCGCGCGAGAGCCAGCGGGCCGAGACCGAGCCTCTGCCTGAGCCACCAACGCCCAACGAACCAGTGACGCCAAACGCCGCCGAGCCGCTCGCCGCACCGACACCGCCCGCTCCGCCTCAGCCCCCGCTACCGCTACCGCCGACGACGGTCCCGCGGATCGGGGCGCGCCCGCCAGGCGGACAGGTTTACGGGCCGCCCAATACGGGGGGCGCTTCGTCATCGTCTCGCGACACCGAACGGGTCGGGACGGCGCCCAACGGCGAGCCGCTCTATGCCGCCGCTTGGTACCGCGAGCCGAGCGACGGCGAATTGCGCGGATATCTGTCCACCGCCGACGGCCCCGGCTGGGGCCTGATCGCCTGCCGCACCGCCCCCGATTTCCGCGTCGAGGATTGCGTCGGGCTGGACGAATATCCGACCGGATCGCAGATCATGCGCGCGGTGCTGGCCGCGGCCTGGCAGTTCCGGGTGCGACCGCCGCGGCTGGGCGGCAAGCCGATGGTTGGGGCGTGGGTGCGGATCCGGATCGATTATGGGGTGCGGCGGCGGTAGGTTTGGACGCTTGGAGGTGGGGAACTACCTTTTCCCTCTCCCGTCTGGAGAGCGATACGACGGCTTGGTTGCGCAGCAACCTAGCCGAAGTTGGGTGAGGGGATCATCCATCGACTAAGAAAACTAACCGCGGACACCCTCACCCAATTCTCTCCCATGGGGAGGGAACTTTTCGTCCGCAATCGCTCGCTTCGGGCATTCCCTCCCTTTCAGGGAGGGAATAGGGGTGGGTACGTGCGATAGCGAGCCGAGGCAGAGCGCCGCCTTCGGCGGCTACCCGCTCCCAGCCCCTCCCTAGTGGGGATTGGAGAAGAGAGGCCCGCGTCCGCTGATCACCGAAAGAAACAATTCACCCCTGCGAACAGTGCATCGATCTTTGCCGCGTCGCCCGGCGCAGCGAACATACCGCCGACGACATGCTCGCCGGTGCCGATGCTGAATTCCTCGCCCAGCGAGCTGTCCTCGACGGCGATGATCGACACCGACTCGCCCGCCTTGGCGCGCGTGGTGCCGATAGCGATGCCGCTCGCCGTCGAATAGGCGGCGGCGCCGGGTTCGTTGCCGAGGAACCAACCGACGAATTTGTCGTCCTGGAAATTCAGCGTCATCGCGTCATAGCGGGTGAATTGCATCGGGCCGGCGCCGCATTCGTCGTTGGTGCTGCGATCGTCTTCCTTGCCCGCAACATTCGCCAGCGCCGCCTCGGCCTGCGCGCGCGGGACGCCGAAAGCGAGCAGGCTGGCCTTGCCGCTGGTCTTGTCGATAAAGCGCAGCCCCTCGCCATCAAGGCTGACCGCGGTGGTTGCGGCGGCGGGGCCGTCAGCTTTCGCTTCGGGGACCGGGGGCGCGGTGATCTCGGTCGGGGCTGGCACTTTTTCGGGGGCCGGTTTGCACGCGGCGAGCAGTGCCACCATCGCGAGGGCCGTCATGTTACGCATCGCCTATCTCCTCCGCTGAACCGGCAGCACCAATATCGCACCCAGCGCCG
The DNA here is from genome assembly GCF_019459305.1 of Sphingopyxis sp. Classification (GTDB taxonomy): domain Bacteria; phylum Pseudomonadota; class Alphaproteobacteria; order Sphingomonadales; family Sphingomonadaceae; genus Sphingopyxis. The sequence continues at coordinate 35,251 of NZ_JAIBES010000103.1, forward strand.
CCAGCGCCATATCCTTTTGCGCGTCCCAGATGTCGCCCTGCTGGCCATTGTAGCGGTCGGCAGTCTCGCCCGCGGCGACGATGGTCAGCAGCCATTCGAAGATTTCGTAAAGGCAGGAAGTGGCCAAGACCCAACCCAGCACGGTTAACGCGGTGCCGCGCTTGCCGAACCCGCCCGACCGCCGCGCGACCTGCGCCACCGGGATGACCGACAGCGCGCCAAAGGCGAAATGGACGAGGCGGTCATAATGGTTGCGGGTCCAGCCGAAGGCGTCGGACAGGCTGGTGCCGGTCAATGCCCGCGACCAGGCGTCGTAGGGGACGCTGCTGTAGGCATAGCGGCCGCCAAGGATGTGGAGCGCCATGAAGGCGACGATGCAAGCAACTGCGGGGGTGGATAGCGGCCAGCGGCGGAGCAGCGCGGGGGCGGCGACGAGCAGCGCCATTGTCGGGATATGCTGGAGTAGCGCGATCTCGGGATAGGGTTGCTCGATTTGCGCGAGCAGCAGCAGGATAAGGAGGACACCGAGCAGGCGGCGCTGGGCGGGCTGGGTCGTGGAAGCGGCTTCGGTCATCCCGTCCCCCTATCCGTTCGTGTCGAGCGAAGTCGAGACACCGTCAAGACTAGCACGAACGAGGCGCATCTCGACTTCGCTCGATGCAAACGGAATTTGAGAGCTGAGCAAGAGTTTGTCGGCGGTCACCAGCGCAGCGACATGCAGCTGAGCCCGGCATCGATGCGCGCTATCTGGTTGGTCGGGAGCGGACGGCAATCGATGCCGCGCGCGGTGAGCATCGCGCGCGTCGCGCGCCAGCGGTCGCCGACGAGAACGGTGTTGCAGACGCGCAGGATATTGGCGGCGGGGTTTTCGCCAAGCGGGGTGAGCACGACTTCGAGCCCGGCGAATTGCGGGCAGCTCGCCAGTTCGGGGACCGCGAGGATCGTGTTTGCGTCGATCAGGCCGCAGCCGGTCTTGAAGTGGAGGACGCCGGGCGGTGTTTCGGCGATTTCGGCGCGGTAGTCGAGCGTTTCGAGCAGCTTTGCCAGTTCGGTCGCGCCCGAGCGGTCGGTGCGGTCGGACAGGCCGATGATTACCCGGTCGGCGAGGCGCAGCACGTCGCCGCCGTCGGCGTAGCCGGGGCCGGTCATTTCAAGCAGCTGTGCGTGATGGAAGGCGAGCGCGGCGCGGATATGCGCGACCTCGCCTGCGCGAGTCGGCGCACCGGGGCGGAGCAGGATCGCGCCCTCCGGAAAAGTCAGCGCGACGTCTTCGGTGAAGAGCGCGTCGGGGAAGTCATCGAGCGGCGGGAGGACGTCGACGGTCAGGCCGAGGTCGCGCAGCGTCGCTACATAGGCGGCATGCTCGGCGGCGAGACCCGCGAAATCGGGATCGGGGCCGCCGTCGGCACGGATGCCGTGGCTCGCCGACGGGGCGGGGGCGCGGCAGAGCGCGTGGGTGAAGATGTAGGGGTCAGAATTCATCTGCCTCCCTTATTCGTTCGCATCGAGCGAAGTCGAGATGCCGCGAGGGCGCGCACCGACGATGGGTGTCTCGACTGCGCTCGACACGAATGGAATTCGGAAGGCGGGATTAGCCCTTTTTCAGATGCCGCCGCCCCAGCAACTCCGCGATCTGCACCGCGTTCAGCGCCGCGCCCTTGCGCAGGTTGTCGCTGACGCACCACAGGTTGAGGCCGTTCTCGACCGTCGGATCCTCGCGAACCCGCGACACGAAGGTCGCGAAGTCGCCGACGCATTCGACGGGGGTGATGTAGCCGCCGTCCTCGCGCTTGTCGTGGAGGACGATGCCGGGGGCTTCGCGCAGGATGCGCTGGGCGTCCTCGGCCGACAGTTCGCGCTCCATCTCGATGTTGATTGCTTCCGAATGGCCGACGAACACCGGCACGCGGACGCAGGTCGCGGTGACCTTGATCTTGGGATCGAGGATCTTCTTGGTCTCGACGACCATCTTCCACTCTTCCTTGGTCGACCCGTCGTCGAGAAAGCTGTCAATGTGCGGGATGACGTTGAAGGCGATCTGCTTGGTGAACTTCTGGATGTCCTTTTCGTCACCGACGAAGATCTGGCGCGTCTGGTTCCACAACTCGTCCATGCCCGCCTTGCCCGCGCCGCTGACCGACTGATAGGTCGAGACGACGACGCGGGTGATCGTGGCGGCGTCGTGGAGCGGCTTCAGCGCGACGACCATCTGCGCGGTCGAGCAGTTGGGGTTGGCGATGATGTTGCGCTTGGTATAGCCGTCGATCGCGTCGGGATTCACCTCGGGCACGATCAGCGGCACGTCGGGGTCCATGCGGTACAGCGACGAATTGTCGATTACGACGCAGCCCGCCGCCGCGGCCTTGGGCGCGTGGATCTTCGTCGCCTCGCTGCCGATCGCGAAGATCGCCATGTCCCAGCCGGCCCAGTCGAAATTATCGATATTCTGGCATTTCAGCGTACGGCCGGTGTCACCGATTTCGACATCGGTCCCCTGGCTGCGCGACGAGGCGACGACCGCCAGTTCGTCGATGGGGAATTCGCGCTCGGTAAGGATGGCGAGCACTTCGCGCCCAACATTGCCCGTCGCGCCGGCGACAACGATCCGATAACCCATGATGAAATCCCGTTCTGAAGATGATGTGCTGAAACGAAAAACGACCGGTTCTGCGCTTTGGCGGAACCGGTCGTTTTGGAAAGCTGTTTTCGCTTGGGGTTGGGAAAGTCTCCCTTAGCCCTCGCTGGCTTCCGGCCGGTAGTCGCGGCGCTCCGCAATACGCGCCGATTTACCAGTGCGGCCACGAAGATAATAAAGCTTCGCACGACGCACGGCACCCTTGCGGATGACAGTAATGCTGTCGAGGTTGGGCGAGTACAGCGGGAACACGCGCTCGACACCTTCGCCGAACGACATTTTGCGCACGGTGAAGTTGGAGCCCATGCCCTTGTTCGAGCGCGCGATGCACACGCCTTCGAAATTCTGGACGCGGGTGCGTTCGCCTTCGACCACTTTCACGCCGACTTTCAGCGTGTCGCCGGGGCGGAAGGTCGGAATGGTCTTTGCCGCTTTGGCAATTTCTTCGGCTTCGATCGTCTGGATGAGGTTCATGCCTCTAGTCCTTTTCTTTTCGCCGCGCGCCAGAGGCAGGTCGGGCCCGAGCATCGATATGACGCTCCCAAAGGTCCGGCCTGCGTAACCGTGTGTGATCTTCCGCCTGTTGTTTCCGCCAGGCCGCGATCTTCGCATGATCCCCCGATCGCAGCACTTCGGGGATCGTGCGCCCTTCCCATTCGACGGGCCGGGTATAGTGCGGATATTCGAGCAAGCCGTTTTCAAACGACTCATCGTCCCCGCTAGAAGCCGCGCCCATTACGCCGGGAAGCAGCCGAATGCAAGCGTCGAGCAGCAACAGCGCCCCTATCTCGCCGCCCGACAGGATGATGTCGCCCATCGACACCTGTTCGACCGGCCGCGCGTCGAAGATGCGTTCGTCGAAACCCTCGAACCGGCCGCAGAGGATGATCACCCCCGGCCCCACCGCGAGGTCGCGCACGCGGCGCTGGGTGATCGGCGTGCCGCGGGGGGTCATGGCGAGGATCGGGAGGCCCGGATGCGCCGCGACCGCATGGTCGAGCGCCGCCGCCAGCACATCGGCCTTGAGCACCATCCCCGCTCCGCCGCCCGCGGGCGTGTCGTCGACGGTGCGGTGCTTGTCGGTCGCAAAATCGCGGATCTGCACTGGCGCGCACGCCCACGTCCCGCTCTCGAGCGCGCGCCCCGCCATGCTGTGTCCCAGCGGGCCAGGGAAGATATCGGGATAAAGGGTTAGGGGGACGGCAGTGAAGGTCATGGCAGCGGATGCCATAGCGCCTCGGGCAACAGATGACGATCCTTCGCGAGTTCGGCGCGCAGCCATTCGCGGAAGCGTTCGATCTTGCGGACGCCGACGCGGTTTTCGCGGTGGACAAGATAATGCGCGGTGCCGGGCTGAAAGAGCGTGTCGAACGGCTGGACCAGTCGCCCGGCGTCGAGTTCGGCGCGCCACAGCAGCGGCGTCATCATTGCGATACCGTAACCGCTCTGCACCGCGCTCGCCTCCTGCAACTGGCTGTCGAGTTCGATGCCGCTGCGCTGAGGCGGCGGCACGGTGGCGACGCCCGCGGCGGCGAACCAGCCCGCCCACCAGGGGTCGTTGGGCGCCAGTCGGTCGACGTTCAGCAAATCGGCGGGCGACGCGATGTGATTGACGTCGAGAAAGCCAGGCGCGCAGATCGGCGTCACATGGCTGCGGTAGAGAAAATCGGCGCGCAGCCCGGACCATCCGCCAAGGCCCACCCGAATTGCGACATCGACATTGGTGGCGTTGAAATCGACCAAATCGTTGTTCATCAGCATGCGCACTGCAAGGTCGGGATAGGCCAGCTGGAACCCGCCGATCCGCGCGCTGAGCCAAGTGCCGCCAAAGGTCGTCATCGCGCTGATCGTCAGCACATCGGCCTCGTCATTGCCTAGCGCGGCAAACGCGTCGCCCATCGCGCCAAAGGCGCCGGAGATTGCAGGAAGCAGCCGCTGGCCGGTTTCGGACAGCCGCACCCGCCCCTTTTCGCGCACGAACAAGGCACGGCCAAGCCGGTCCTCCAATTGGCGCACCTGATAACTGACTGCCGCCTGCGTCAGCCCCAGCTCTTCGGCGGCGCGCGAGAAATTCTGCAGGCGTCCGGCAGCTTCGAAGGTCCGGATCGCGGCGAGGGGCGGTAGCTTCGGCATCGCCACTATATAAGCTGACCTTATGATATGACGCAAAGCTTTTGTTGGCGGACCGCAACGCGAAGGCGCATCTGGCAACCATTGGACCAGCAGGAGACGTGTGATGAAGGACGAACTTTGGATGCGGACGTGGGACGACGGCCGTCCCCGTTTCAGCGATGATTTGCACGATGGTCTGTTATGGCTGGTCGCCCGATTCCGGCGTATCGGAGGCCGGGTGATGCGGCGCACCACCACCGTGGAATCGACCCCCGCACCGGTGCCGCGGCCCGATGCAGCCTGACCATTTAGCACAAGGCTGGTTAATGGCAGGATCGTCCAAACCATAGCCGCGAGCTGGTCGAAGGGAGTCCCGCCCCCT
>NZ_JAIBES010000038.1 GCF_019459305.1 Sphingopyxis sp.
CCCGCCCCCCCGCTAGGGGGGGGCCGAAAAGCGCCCTTCCCCCCCCCCCCCCGCGCCCCCGCCTGCGGGGGGGCGACGATTATTATTCGGGCCTTCCCCGAATCGGCACATATGCCTAGCGTCGCTCGTATGGCCTACAGCCCCTTTGTCCCCCTGCGCGTCTTTTCCAGCTACACGATGCTCGAAGGGGCGATCGAGCCGAAGGCGATTGCCAAGGCGGCGCGCGATCGCGGGTTTCCGGCGATCGCGATCTGCGACCGCAACGGGCTGTACGGCGCGATGGCGTTTGGCGATGCGTGCAAGGCGGCGGGGGTGCAACCGATCGTCGGGGCGCTGCTCAGCGTCGCGCGGCCGGGGCAGCGGCTGGCGAACGGCGCGCCGCAGATCGACTGGTTGGCGCTCTATGCGCAGGACGAGACGGGATATGGTAATCTGTGCGCGCTGGTGTCGCACGCGCATCTGGGCCGCCCGGTCGAGATGGACCCGCACGTCACGCTGGCGGACATGGCGGGGCGGACCGACGGGCTGATCTGCCTGACCGCGGGCGGCGAGGGCGCGCTGACGCGCTTGCTGGCGGGCGAGCAGACAGTCGCGGCGAATGATTATATCGAGGAGTTGGAGGCGCTGTTCGCCGGGCGGCTCTATATCGAACTTTCGCGCCGCGGCGACGCGGCCGAGATCGCCGCTGAAAAGGTGCTGATCGACCTCGCCTATGCGCGCGCGCTGCCGCTGGTGGCGACGAACCCGGCGAGCTTTGTCGAACCGCAATTCCACCCCGCGCACGACGCCATGCTCTGTATCGCGCAATCGGCCTATGTCGAAAGCACCGACCGCCGCGTGAGCAGTCCCGAGGCGTGGCTGAAGCCCGCCGAGGCGATGGAGGATGCGTTTTCGGACCTGCCCGAGGCGATGCGCAACAGCCTGGTAGTCGCGCAGCGCTGCGCGTTCATGGCGCCGAACCGCGCCCCGATCCTGCCGAGCCTCGCGGGTGATCGCGAGGCCGAGGCGGCGCAGCTGGCGCGCGACGCGCGTGAAGGGCTTGACGCGCGGCTGGCGCTCTATGCCGAGCTGTCGGACGAGGAGCGCCAGACCTATATCGACCGGCTCGATTTTGAGGTCGGGGTGATCACCCAGATGGGCTTCCCCGGCTACTTCCTGATCGTGGCCGACTTCATAAAATGGGCGAAGGCGCAGGATATTCCGGTCGGGCCGGGGCGCGGTTCGGGCGCGGGTTCGGTGGTCGCGTGGGCGCTGACGATCACCGATCTCGATCCGCTCAAGCTGGGGTTGCTGTTCGAACGCTTCCTCAACCCCGAGCGCGTGTCGATGCCCGACTTCGACATCGATTTCTGCGAAACGCGGCGCGGCGAAGTCATTCGCTATGTGCAGGAAAAATATGGCCGCGACACCGTCGCGCAGATCATCACCTTTGGTAAGCTGAAAGCGCGCGCGGTGCTGAAGGACACCGGGCGCGTGCTCCAGATGAGCTATGGCCAAGTCGACCGGCTGGCGAAGCTGGTGCCGAACCATCCGACCGATCCGTGGACGCTTGAGCGCGCATTGAACGGCGTGTCCGAGCTGATGACCGAATATAAGCAGGACGACGGGGTGCGCCGCCTGTTCGACATGGCGCGCCAGTTGGAAGGCCTGCCACGTCATAGTTCGACACACGCCGCCGGGGTGGTGATCGGCGACCGCCCGCTCGACCAGCTGGTGCCGCTCTATCGCGACCCGCGCTCGGACATGCCGGTGACGCAGTTCGACATGAAATATGTCGAGAGCGCTGGGCTGGTGAAGTTCGACTTTCTCGGGCTCAAGACGCTGTCGGTGCTGAAAGAGGCGCGGCGCCTGCTCGCGCTGCGCGGCATCGACGTCGATCTTGATACGCTCGCGTGGGAAGATCCGGCGGTCTATGAACTGCTCCAGCGCGGTGAGACGGTCGGGGTGTTCCAGCTGGAATCCGAAGGGATGCGGCGCACGCTGTCGGCGGTGAAACCGACCAATTTCGGCGACATCATCGCGCTCGTCGCGCTCTATCGCCCCGGACCGATGGACAATATCCCGCTGTTCGGGGCGCGCAAGAACGGGCGCGAGGCGATCGCCTATCCGCACCCGCTGCTCGAGGGCATTCTCGCCGAAACCTATGGCATCTTTGTCTATCAGGAACAGGTGATGCAGGCGGCGCAGATCCTGGCGGGCTACAGCCTCGGCGGCGCCGACCTGCTCCGCCGCGCGATGGGCAAGAAGGTTCAGGCCGAAATGGACGCGCAGCGCGACACCTTTGTCAAAGGGTGCGGCGAGCATAACCAGATCGCGCCGAAGGCGGCGAACGAGCTGTTCGATTTGATCGATAAATTTGCGGGCTATGGCTTCAACAAGAGCCACGCGGCGGCCTATGCGTTGCTGTCGTATCAGACAGCCTGGCTGAAGGCGCATTATCCGCACGAGTTTTTCGCCGCATCGATGTCGTTCGACAGTCACCAGACCGACAAATTGTCGATCTTTATCGACGATATGCGCCGGTCGGGCATTGCGGTGGCGCCGCCGTCGATCAACGAGAGCGAGGCCGATTTTTCGGTCGGGCAGAGCGGCGACGAACTGACGGTGCGCTTTGCGCTGGGCGCGCTGAAAGGGGTCGGCGAGCGGGCGATGGAGGCGCTGGTCGCCGAGCGCCAGGCGAAGGGCGATTTTGCCAGCCTCGATGATTTTGCGAACCGGATCGACCCCAAGCTGCTCAACCGGCGGCAGATTGAAGCGCTGGCGGGGGCGGGGGCGTTCGACAGTATCGAGCCCAATCGTCCGCGCGCCTATGCCGGGGCCGAAAGCCTGCTCGCCTGTGCCAACAGCTCGGCGCACGAGCGATCGACCGGGCAGGGCGGGCTGTTCGGCGGCGACATCGACGTCGCGCCGGTGCTGCAATTGCCGACCGCCGAACCGTGGACACTCGCCGAGCGAATGACGCGCGAAAAAGAGGCGTTCGGATTCTACTTCTCGTCGCATCCGGTCGAGCAATATGAGGCGATCGTCGCGGCGCGCGGGGCGCGAACTTACGGCGACATCTGTTCGCAGGTCGAAATGACGCCGGGGACGCGGATCCCGATGATGATGGCGGGGATGGTTGAAAACGCCAAGGCGCGGGTGTCGCAGCGCGGGAACCGGTTCCTCAATCTGACGCTGTCCGACCGCAGCGGGCAATTCCAGTCGAGTTGTTTCGACGAACAGACTTGCAAGCTGCTGGAAACGCTGGCGGTCGATGGCGGCTGTGCGATCCTGTCAGTCGAGCTCGACCTGCTCGAAGGAGAAGAAACGCCGCGCGTGACGGTGCGCGGCGCGCAGCCGCTGGCGGAGATTGCGGCGACCGCGGCGCTGGAGCTGAAGTGCCGCGTGGCGCTGCCCGAAGCAATCGCTGACATGGCGCGCCTGCTGGAAAAACGCGACGATGCGCGCGGCAAGGTGATGGTCGTGGCGGACGACCCCGACACCGGCGGCGAGATCAGGATATGCCTGGGGCGCCGCTTCGCGCTCGGCCCCGATGTTGTCTCGCGGCTCGAAACCGTCGCCGGGATAAGCGAAACCGCGCTGTCGCTGGTGACGCCGCGCGATTTTCGGGTGCGCTGATCCCGCTTCACGCTTGCGTAAAGCGCCGTCCTCGCCTTATCCCTTGGGGAAACAAGAGAGGAATGCCCAAATGTCCGGAATGCAGAGCCAGCCGCTGCTGGTCACCAGCCTGATCGACCATGCTGCGCGCGAACATGCGGGGCGCGAAATCGTCTCGCGCTGGGCCGATGGCAGTTTGACGCGATCGAATTGGGGCGAGGTCGGGCAGGATGCGCGGCGGTTTGCCGCGGCGATGGTCAAGCTGGGGATGCAGAAGGGCGATCGCATCGCGACGCTGGCGATGAACCATGGCCATCATCTGGTCAGCTGGTACGGCAGTGCGGGCATGGGCGGCGTGCTGCACACGGTCAACCCGCGGCTGTTCGACGAGCAGCTGGTCTATATCATCAACCATGCCGAGGACCGCGTGCTGCTGTTCGACGCGATGTTTCTGCCGATCGTCGAGCGGCTGCGCAGCCAGTTGCCGACGGTGGAGCATTTCATATTGTTCGATTCACCGAAGCAGGACGGCTATTTGTCGTACCGCGACCTGATCGATGCAGAGGACGGCAGTTTCGAATGGGTCGAGCTCGACGAGCGCGACCCGGTCGGGCTTTGCTACACGAGCGGCACGACGGGAAATCCCAAGGGCGTGCTGTACGAGCATCGCTCGAACGTCATCCACGCGATCACCGAAATTCAGCCCGACGTGTTCGACATGTCGAACCGCAGCGTGATTCTGCCGATCGTGCCGATGTTCCATGCCAACAGCTGGGGCATCCCTTTTGCCGCGGCGACGGTGGGGGCGAAGCTGGTCTTTTCGGCGACCAACGACGCGGCGGTGCTGTGCGACCTGATGCATAGCGAAGGCGTGACGCACAGCGCCGGGGTGCCGACGGTGTGGATCGCGATGTTCGCGCATATGGACGCGACGGGAATCGACTATGGCAAGCTGCACCGCGTCATCATCGGCGGATCGGCTTGCCCTCGGGCGATGATCGAACGCTTTATGAAGGCGGGGATCGACGTTGGCCATGCGTGGGGGATGACCGAGACCAGCCCGATCGGGACGATGGGCAAGCGGCCGTGGAACTGGGACGAGATGAGTTTCGACGAGCGCGTCAATGTGGTGGCGCGGCAAGGCTGTCCGCCGTTCGGGGTCGAGCTGCGCATCGTTGACGACGAAGGCAATGAATTGCCGCGCGACGGCGTGACGAGCGGGCGGCTGCAATGCCGCGGGCCGTGGATCATCCAGCGTTATTTCCGGGCCGACAGCGATGCCGCGGATGCCGACGGCTGGTTCGATACGGGCGACGTGTCGGTGATCCATCCCGATGGCGTCATGCAGATCACCGACCGGGCGAAGGATGTGATCAAGTCGGGCGGCGAATGGATTTCGTCAATCGAACTGGAAAATGCCGCGGTGGGTGCGCCGGGGGTGCAGGAAGCCGCGGCGGTCGGGGTTTATCACCCGAAGTGGGACGAGCGGCCTATCCTGCTGATCGTGAAGAAACCAGGGGCCGAGGTGAGCGAGGCGAGCATCGTCGAATATCTGCAGGACAAGATCGCCAAATGGTGGCTGCCTGACGAGATCGTGTTTGTTGACGAGTTGCCGCATACGGCGACGGGGAAGATTTTGAAGCGGAAGATCCGGGACGACTATAAGGATTATAAGCTGAAGTCGCTGGCCGAGGCATAATTGCCTGCAATCTCTCGTCATTGCGAGCGAAGCGCAGCAATCTAGGGACGGCGTAAACCGCTATGGATTGCTACGCTTCGCTCGCAATGACAGATTGTGCATTGGGCGACGGTTTGGATTCAAAACAGCTCCATCTGACCATCCCGCTCAGGCGGTCTGAATAAATCCGAGCGCAGCGGCGGAAAGCTGCGATCCATGCCATGCTCCCGCGCAGCGCGTTTCACGCGGGTGCGGATCAGTTGGGCCCAGACGCCCTGGCCCTTCATGCGGGTGAAGAATCCGGAGTCATTGTCGCGGCCGCCGCGGATGTCCTGCACCATGTGCATCACCTTGTCGGCGCGGTCGGGATAGTGCGCGGCGAGCCACGCGCGGAACAAGGGCGCGACTTCGTAGGGCAGGCGCATTAGGATGTAGGAGGCGCGGATCGCGCCTGTCTGTGCACCGGCGGCCATGATCGCTTCGATCTCGTGATCGGTGATCGCGGGGATGATCGGCGAGATATTGACCTGCGTCGGTACCCCGGCATCGATTAGCTGGCGGATCGCGGCAAGGCGGCGCTTGGGATGCGGGGCGCGCGGTTCGAGCGTGCGCGCGACTGCCGGGTCGAGCGTCGTGACCGAGATAGCGACGCCGACCAGATTGTCGCGCGCCATGTCGGCGAGCAGGTCGATGTCGCGGAGCAGGCGATCGGACTTGGTGGTGATGAGCAGCGGGTGGCGCGTCTCGGCGAGCACCTCGATCACCGAGCGTGTGATTCCCCATTCGCGCTCGATCGGCTGGTAACCATCGGTATTGGTGCCGATCGCGAGCGGAGCAGGAGTGTAGCCGCGCTTTGCGAGTTCGGCGCGTAGTAGCTTGGCCGCGTCGGGCTTGGCGAACAGGCGGCTTTCGAAGTCGAGTCCGGGCGAAAGATCGTGAAAGGCGTGGGTCGGACGCGCGTAACAATAGATGCAGCCATGCTCGCAGCCGCGATAGGGATTGATCGAGCGGTCGAAGCCGATGTCGGGGGAGGTGTTGCGCGCGATGATCGTTTTGGGATGTTCGACGGTGACGGTCGTTCGCAGCGGCGGTGGGGCGTCGTCGATCAATTCGGCGGCGTCGAGCCAGTCGCCGTCGGGCTCACGGTCGAGCGATCCGGTGCGCGTCGGGCGCGGGTTGGCGGGAGCGCCGCGACCGCAGATTGGGGGGAGGGGTTTGGTGGGTTTCACGGAAAGAGTTTATCTGTTTAACGAGAACAAATAAAGAACAAATATGCGTCGCCCCCGCGAAGGCGGGGGCCGCCATCGGCCTACTCGACGCCGCTGGGTTGAACAGTCTAGCGGCCCCCGCTTTTGCGGAGGAGACGGTTTTCCTGGTTATTCCATCAACCGCGGCATTAGTTCCACAAAATTGCACGGCTTGTGACGGCTATCGAGCTGGGTTTCCAAAATGCCTTCCCACGCATCGGTGACCGCGCCGGTCGATCCCGGCAGCGCAAAGATATAGGTACCACGCGCGACAACGGCGCAGGCGCGAGACTGGATCGTCGAGGTGCCGATCGTCTGATAGCTGAGCCAGCGGAACAGCTCGCCGAAGCCGGGAATGTCCTTGCCATCGAGCCGATGCAGCGCCTCGGGGGTCACGTCGCGGCCGGTCAGGCCGGTGCCGCCAGTGGTGATGACGACATCGACCTCGGGGTCGTCGATCCAGTTGTGGAGGCGCGAAACGATCAGCGATGTCTCGTCTTTGATGATCGCGCGCGCTGCGAGGATGTGGCCTGCGGCAGTCAGCAGTTCTTCGAGCTTGTCGCCCGAGCGGTCTTCGGCAGCGCTGCGGCTGTCGGAAATCGTCAGCAACGCGATCCGGACCGGTTTGAGGGTCAGGCTTTCGTCAATCGGCATTGGCCAAACCGCCCGCATAGGTCAGCCGGGTGCGGTCCTTGCCGTCAGGAAAGCGCGGCCATTTGCCCTGCGCCAGCGCGGCGCGGCTGACCGACGGTTTTCCCTGCTGCGCCTCGTACATCCAGTAATTGCGCAGCACGATGCCGACATAGCCGCGCGTTTCCCAATAGGGGATCGATTCCATGTAGAGCAGCGGGTCGCCATTATCGCGGATTTCGGACTGCCAGCGCGCGATCGGGGCGGGGCCGGCGTTGTACGCGGCGATCACCTTGGGCAGCTGGCCGCCGGTCGAGGCGTCGCGCGCGAGATATTGCAGATAGCTTTGCCCCATGTCCATGTTGACCGCGGGGATCGACAGGTCGCGCGTGTCGATGGTGTCGCCGCGCCAGCGCGCGACGTCGCGTGCCGTGCCGGGACGCACTTGCATCAATCCCTTGGCGCCCGCCGGGCTGACCACGGCGCGCTGAAAGCGCGATTCCTGCAAGGTGTGGGCAAAGACGAGCGCCGGATCGACCTTCCACCCGCCATTGGGTTCCCATTTGGGCTGCGGATAGCGGGCCTGCGCGGCGGGCTTGCGCCCCTGCGGCGTGTTATGCGCGAGATAGAGCTGCGTTTCGGGAAGACTGAGCGCGCCCGCCATGGCGAGCAATTGCTCGTGCTGCCGCATATCGCCGATCCGCGCCTGATGGCGGAGGACTGCATCGGCATATTTGTCTTCGCCGATTTCGGCGAGCGCCATCGCTGCGCGGACGTTGGGCAGGTTTTCGAGCGCGCGCCAGGCGGAGCGGTCGGGGCGGACCAGTTCGCGCTGGCTGTTCGCCGCGACGCCGAGCGTTTCGACCGCGAGCATCCCGTAGAAGGTTTCTTCGTTGGCGGCGGCGGAGCGCAGGCGCGACTGCACCGCAGCGGGCTGACCGGCGGCGATGGCGGCGCGGGCGGCCCAATAATAGGCCGCGGCGCGCAATTCGCTGTCGGGGGCTTCGCGCGACACGCGGTCGAAGGCGACGAGCGCGGTGGGATAATCGTGCAGGCGCCATGCGGCGAGACCCTGCACCCACGCGCCCTGCGTCGCCCAGCTGCTGCGGCCCGAGGTACAGGCGAGCGCCACGCGCAGCGCGTTCGCATCGTCATTTTCGATATAATAGGACCAAGCGACCTTTTGCCGCCATTCGTCGCGCGCTTCGGGGGTCAGCCGGTCGGCGACCGCGTTGAGCAAGGCTTCGGCGCCCGCGGGGTCGTCGTTCTTGATGCGGTCGGGGATGGTGCGGGTCAGCGCGGCGGCGACGGGGTCGCTGCTGACCGCGTCGGCGCCCAGACGGCGGGGGGCGCTGCCGGCCCAGGCAAGGCGGGCTTGCGAGGGGAGCGAGGGCAGGTCGGTGGCGCCGCGTTTGGTGGCGAGGCGGCCGAGCTGTTCGGCCTGCGGCAGATAGGGCGAGCGCGACAGGATCGGCAGGATGTCGGCGACTTCGGCGCGCGGGCTGTTCGGTGCGGTCAGCAGTTCGGCGCGCAGGAAATCGGTGAGCGGGCCGTTGTCCGAGCTATCGAGAAGTGCCTTTGCGTCGGCCCAGCGCTGGCCGCGGATCGCGGTGAGCACCTGCGTATAAAGCTGTTTCTGTTTCGACGATAAAATGTCGGGCACGGTTTGCGGGGCCGCCGCGACGTCGCGGCTGCTGGCATCGGCCGCCATGGCGGGCATTGCCGCAGCGGCTGCCGCCAAAATCGCGCCGGAAAGAAAAGTCCTGGTCATCATGTTCATCTGTCAACGTCCCCGGTTGAGCAGTTTCAGGCTGTCCCATGCCGCCGCCTTTTGCGCGGGCCGGGCTAGGAGCATCGCAGGATGCGCCACAGCCACCGTCTCCACCTTGCCGCCATCTTGGTTAATATTCAGTAACTTCCCGCGTGATTCGGGCAATTCGCTCGCTGCCGCTATCCGCACGATGTCGCTGCCGATCAGCAGTAGCCGTTTGGGGTTCGCGAGCCGCAGGTGATGCCAAAGCAGTCGGTCGAGTTCGGCGGCCTCGGCGCCGTCGCAGCGGCCGCCCGCGGGGCGGGTGACCGCGAGGCTGGCAACATAACAGGCATCGCGCGTCGTCCCGATGGCGCGCAGCATTGCATCGAGCAACTGGCCCGCGGCGCCGGTCAACAACGCGCCGTCGCGCTGGTCCTCGATTTCGGGCCAGGCGGTGAGCAGCATCAGCGGCGCTGCTGTCTGGCCGACCGGCAATATGCGGCGAGCGTCCCACTGGCTGCCCGGGACATCGTCGCTCGTCGCCAGCCAGTGCTGAAATTCGTCCCACGCGTCGGGAAAGACGACCGGTCCCTTGGCTTCGACCGGTTGCGGTGCTTCCTGACGCTGCAAAATGGCGGGCAGGGGAGTGGCTTCGGGTTCGGGGGCGATGGTAGGTTTGTGCCTCGGTGCCGCAGCGTCATTTGCCGGTGGCAGGACGAGCCAACCCGCCGGTTCCTCACCAACGAGCGCATCGACGCCCGCCAGCGACCACCAGTCGCTTATGCTTTCCGCTAGCTTGGCTGAATATTGCCCACCCATGTGATTTATCCAAACAGCCTGTTGACGGACACGTCAATTGGCGGGCATCGCATTTCGTGACAGAATGAGCGCCGCTTACGATGAACGATCGGCGCCGGGACGGCAGAAAGGGTAAGCCAAGTGAGCGAACGGGAATCGATGCCCTATGACGTGGTCATCGTCGGTGCTGGGCCGGCGGGACTTTCAGCGGCGATCCGCTTCAAACAATTGGCGAGTGAATCGGGCAGCGAGCTGTCGGTCTGTATTCTGGAAAAAGGGTCCGAGGTCGGCGCGCATATCCTGTCGGGCGCGGTGATCGATCCCAAATCGCTCGATGAACTCCTGCCCGAATGGCGGACCCAAGGCTGTCCGATGGCCCAGGTGCCGGTTAACGACAACCAGCATTGGGTGCTGACCAAGACCAAGAAGATCGGGGTGCCGCACATCATCACCCCCGGCTTCATGCACAACAAGGGCACTTACACGGGCAGCCTGGGCAATCTGTGCCGCTGGCTTGCCGAGCAGGCTGAGGGGCTCGGGGTCGAAATTTTCCCCGGCTTTCCCGCCGCGGAAATTCTCTACAATGACGATGGCTCGGTCAAAGGCGTCGCGACCGGCGACATGGGCGTCGCGCGCGACGGCAGCCATAAGGCGGATTATGCGCCGGGACTGGAACTTCACGCCAAATATACCTTCTTTGGCGAAGGCGTGCGCGGGCATCTGACCAAGATCCTGAAGCCGCAATTCGCGCTCGACGCCGATTGCGAGCCGCAGGTTTACGGGCTGGGCGTCAAGGAATTGTGGGACGTCAAGCCCGAGAACCATGCCGAGGGCCGGGTGATCCACACGCAGGGCTGGCCGCTCGACGAACATGCCAATGGCGGCGGCTTCCTCTATCATCAGGCGAACGGACAGGTCGCGCTGGGTTTCGTGACCTGGCTCAATTACCGTAATCCGCACATCTCCCCGTTCCAGGAGATGCAGAAGTGGAAGACGCATCCCGAGATCGCGAAGATTTTGAAGGGCGGCAAGCGCGTGTCCTATGGCGCGCGCGCGATCAGCGACGGCGGCTATCAGTCGGTGCCGAAGCTGGCGTTCCCCGGCGGCGCGCTCATCGGCGACAGCGCCGGTTTCCTGAACGTGCCGCGCATCAAGGGCACCCACACCGCGATGAAATCGGGGATGATGGCGGCCGAAGCAGCGTTCGCGGCGGTGACTGCGGGACGCGGCAGCGACACGCTCGATGCCTATCAGGCGGCCTATGACGACAGCTGGGTCAAGAAAGAGCTGAGCGTCGTGCGCAACGTGCTGCCGCTCGTCGAAAAATGGGGCGACCTGGGCGGGACGATCCTGTCTGGGATCACGATGTGGCTGGAAACGCTCAAGATCAAAGTTCCGTTCACGATGAAGCATCATCCGGACAATGAAAGCCTGTACCGCGCCGACATGATGCCGAAGCCCGATTATCCGAAGCCCGACGGGGTGCTGACCTTTGACCGTCTGTCGTCGGTGTTCGTGTCGAACACCAACCATGAGGAAGACCAGCCGGTCCATTTGCAGCTGAAAGACCCGTCGATACCGGTGGCGTACAACTTGCCGTTGTATGATGAACCTGCGCAGCGCTACTGCCCGGCGGGGGTTTACGAGATCGTCGGCGAGGAAGAGGGCGATCCCAAATTCGTGATCAACGCGCAGAACTGCGTCCATTGCAAGACGTGCGACATCAAGGATCCGACCCAGAATATCAACTGGGTCACCCCCGAAGGCGGGGGAGGCCCCAATTACCCGAATATGTAAATTCGCGCGGGGTTTTCTGGCCGTTGGCGTGCTCACCGCGGCTTGTCCGGTGCAGGCCGCCGACGATGGGGGCGCGGCGCTGAACGCGCTGGTGCGGGCGCGGCTGGCCGAAGCGGGGGGTGAGCCGGCGGCGGCGCTGGCGGCGCTGACCGATGTGTCGAGCCTGGCGCCTGGCCTGCCAGGGGTGCGCGGGCGGATATTGGAACAGGCGATCGAAGCGGGCGACCTCGCCGCCGCGCGCACTGCGGCGTTGCAGCTCTGGACCGCTGGCGACCGCCGATTCGACGCGCAGTTGGTTCTGCTGGTCGATGCGATGCGGCGGTCGGACTGGAAAGCTGCGCGCGATATGATGTCGGGGCGCGGCGACAAGACGGGCGCCGACACGATCGCACGGCTGATCCTGCCGACGGTCAACGCGTGGATCGACGTGGGTGCGCGCGAAAAGCAGCCCGAACGGCATTTGCTGGACGTCAGCGGCCGGACGCGTCCCGAACCGGCGCTGACCTTGCAGGTCGCGCTGGTCCAGCTGGCAACCAAGCGCGCCGATGAATCAGCGGTGCTGACCGACGAGATAGTCTTGACTGACCGGACGAGCCAGCTGGTCGGGCTGCGGTTGGCGGCGACGCTCGACAAGGAGGGGCAGGTCGATGCGGCGCAGCGGCTGCGCGGGCGGATCGCGCTGGCGGCGGGGCAGCGCGAGGATCCGATGCTGTTGCTGCCCGATCAGCCGGTCACGACGCCACATGCCGGGGTGGCGCAGTGGCTGGGATTGCTCGCCGATGGGCTGGCGCGGGTGCCGAACGGCAATACGAAACTGCCGTTGCTGTTTTCGCGCGCCGCCTTTTGGCTCAACGATGCGGATTGGGCGGTGCGCGCGACGTTGGCCGAGGCGCTCGACCGCAACGGCCAGCGCGATGCAGCGGCGGCGTTGCTCGACAGCGGGCGCGCCGGACTGCCGCCGGTGCTGGCGATGCGGCGCGCCGAATTGCTGGCCGATGGTGGCGATCTGGCAGGCGCAGCGAAGCTGGCTGAAACGGCGGCGGCGGGTAATGCGCCGCGTAGCCTGCTCGTGCGGTTGGCCGATATTGCGCGGCGCTCGGACGATCCGAAGGCCGCTGCGCACGCTTATGAACGGCTGGAGGCGGCGCTGGGGGAGGACGAGGGCGACCAGATCCTGCGCGGCTCGTTGTTGATCGCGCGCGCGGAGTTGCTGTTGCGGGCGGATGAATGGGATGCCGCGGCGCCGCTGATGGAACGTGCGGTGGCGCTGCGCCCGAACGATGCCGCGGTGCTGAACTTCGCGGGCTATTCGGCGCTCGAACGGCGCAAGGATGTCAAGCTGTCGCTGGCGCGGATCGAGGCGGCGTGGGCGCAGGAGCCGCAAAATGCGAGCATCACCGATTCGCTCGGCTGGGCCTATTTCCTGACCGGGCGCACCGACGATGCGGTCGAGTTGCTCGAAAAGGCGCAGCGCGGCGAGCCAGTCAATGCGGTGATCGTTGAGCATCTGGGTGATGCCTATTGGCAGGCGGGGCGCAAATTCGAGGCGCGGTACAAATGGCGCGCCGCGGCGCTGGTCGCCGAGGCCGAGATGGCGACGCGGCTGGCGGCAAAGCTGCGCGACGGGCTGACCGCGGCGACGACGGCGCCATGAGCGAGGTGATGCAGGAAACGGGCTGGGCGAAGATCAACCTGGCGCTGCACGTGCGGGCGCGGCGGAGCGATGGATATCATGAGATTGAAACTCTGTTTGCCTTTGTCGATGGCGGCGACGGGATTGTCGCCGAGGTGGCGGAGGCGGATCGGCTGACGATCGTTGGAGAGTTTGCCGAGGGGCTCAGCGCGGGTGGCGACAATCTGGTCTTGCAGGTGCTCACCTTGCTGCGCGCGCGCTATGGCGCCGAACGGGTTCCGCCGCTGGCGGTGACATTGACCAAGGCCTTGCCCGTGGCGGCGGGGGTCGGCGGCGGGTCAGCCGATGCGGCGGCGACGGCGCGGCTGGTGCGGAGGCATTTCCTGCCCGAACTGGGCGATGCGGTGCTGGCGCGGATCATCAGCCCGCTTGGGGCCGATATTGCCGCGTGCGTGGCGAGTGCGACTTGCTTGGGGGTCGGGGTTGGCGAGGAATTGAGCGCCGTACCGGAACTGCGGCTGGGCGGGACGCCGGTGCTGCTGGTCAATCCCTGCCAGCCGGTTGCGACGGGGCCGGTGTTTGCGGCGTGGGACGGAATCGACCGCGGGGAATTGTTCGGCGATCCGGCGGGGCGGGCGCAGTTGCTGGCGGCGCGCAATGATTTGCAGCGTCCCGCGACGGCGCAGTGTCCGGCGATTGCCGATGTGCTGCTCGAACTCGGCGCGCTGCGGCCGTGGCTGGCGCGGATGTCGGGATCGGGCGCGACTTGTTTTGCCTTGTTCGATGCGGCTGCTGAGCGCGACGCAGCGGCGGTTTCGCTGGCGCAGAGTCATCCGCACTGGTGGCAAATGGCGGGCGCGCTGCGATGAGCGAGGCGTCGCGCCAGTTGGGGACGCCGCGCACGGGCGGCATCTTGCTGATCGCGGATCATGCGTCGAACCATGTCCCCGATGACATCGATCTGGGGATCGATGCGGCGCTGCTGACCAACCATATCGCGATCGATATCGGGGTGGCCGAGGTGGCGGAGTTGCTGGTCGAGAGCGGTGCCGTCGACGCGGCGATTCTGGGTGGGGTGTCGCGGCTGGTGGTCGATTGCAACCGCGAGGAGGAGGCGCCGGGGGTGCTGCCGATCGCGAGCGACGGGCATGCGGTGCCGGGCAATGCGCTGGACGACGCAGGCCGCGAGGCGCGGCTTGAGCGATTCTTCCGGCCCTATCACGCGCATATTGCGGCGACGATTGCCGCCCATCGCCCTGCGATGATCCTGTCGCTGCACAGCTTTACCCCGTCGCTGGCGTCGCATCCAGAGCAGGTGCGGCCATGGCATGTCGGGGTGCTGTACAATGAGGACGACCGGCTGGCTGCGGCGGCGATCGCAGCGCTGGCGGCCGAGGGGCTTAATGTTGGCGACCAGCTGCCCTATTCGGGCAAGCTGCTCAACGCGACAATGAACCGCCATGCCGAGGGCAATGCCATTCCCTATGTCGGGATCGAGATGCGGCAGGATCTGGTCGGCGATGCCGCGGATCAGGCGCAGTTTGCCGCGCGGCTGGCGCGAATGTGCCAGAAAGTGGCGTTGAACATTGCGGGCTAGGCGTGTAGAGGCGCTTTCTCTCTCAATAAATTGTAATATTATTTCTAGGAAAACAGAAAATGCCTTCTTATCGTTCGCGCACGACCACGCATGGCCGCAATCAGGCGGGTGCCCGCGGGCTGTGGCGCGCGACGGGGATGAAGGACGGCGATTTCGGCAAGCCGATCATCGCGGTGGTCAACAGCTTCACCCAGTTCGTCCCCGGCCATGTCCATCTGAAAGACCTGGGCCAGATGGTCGCGCGCGAGATCGAGGCGGTCGGCGGGGTTGCCAAGGAATTCAACACGATCGCGGTCGATGACGGGATCGCGATGGGTCACGACGGGATGCTCTATTCGCTTCCCAGCCGCGACCTGATCGCCGACTCGGTCGAATATATGGTCAACGCGCATTGCGCCGACGCGATGGTGTGCATTTCGAACTGCGACAAGATCACGCCCGGCATGCTCATGGCGGCGCTGCGGATCAATATCCCTGTGGTGTTCGTGTCGGGCGGGCCGATGGAGGCCGGCAAGGTTGTGCTGAAGGGCAAGACCGTCGCGCTCGATCTGGTCGATGCGATGGTTGCTGCGGCGGATGAAAAATACAGCGATGAGGAAGTGCTGGCGATCGAGCAGGCGGCGTGCCCGACCTGCGGGTCGTGTTCGGGGATGTTAACCGCCAACTCGATGAACTGCCTGACCGAAGCGCTGGGACTGTCGTTGCCGGGCAATGGTTCGACGCTCGCGACCCACGCCGACCGCAAGGAATTGTTCCTGCGCGCCGGGCGGATCGTCGTCGAGATGTGCAAGCGGCATTATGAGGAGGACGACGATAGTGTCCTGCCGCGCAATATTGCGACCTTTGAGGCGTTCGAGAATGCGATGAGCCTCGACATCGCGATGGGCGGGTCGACCAACACGGTGCTGCATCTGCTTGCGGCGGCGTTCGAAGCGGGGGTCGATTTCACCATGAGCGACATCGACCGGCTGTCGCGCCGCGTGCCATGCCTGTCAAAGGTCGCACCTGCGAAGAGCGACGTGCATATGGAGGATGTCCACCGCGCCGGCGGGATCATGGCGATCCTTGGCCAGCTCGAGCGCGCGGGCTTGCTCCACGCGCATCTGCCCACGGTACACAGCGCGACGTTGGGCGATGCGCTGAACAAATGGGATATTTCGCGCACGAATGATCCTGACGTGCAGAAATTCTTCATGGCGGCGCCGGGCGGGGTGCCGACGCAGGTGGCATTCAGCCAGGAACGGCGCTGGGAATCGCTTGATCTCGATCGTGAAACCGGCGTGATCCGTTCGGCAAGCCATGCGTTCAGCCAGGACGGCGGGCTCGCGGTGTTGTCGGGCAATCTGGCGATCGATGGCTGCATCGTGAAAACCGCCGGGGTCGATGAAGCGATCCTGAAATTTTCGGGTCCGGCCAAGGTGTTCGAAAGTCAGGATGCGTCGGTTGCGGGCATCCTGACCGGGCAGGTCGTTGCGGGTGACGTGGTGGTCATCCGTTACGAGGGACCGAAGGGCGGGCCGGGGATGCAGGAAATGCTCTATCCAACCAGCTATCTGAAATCGAAGGGACTGGGCGCGGCGTGCGCGCTCGTCACCGACGGGCGCTTTTCGGGCGGTACTTCGGGCCTGTCGATCGGCCATGCCTCACCCGAAGCCGCCGAGGGCGGCCTGATCGGGCTGGTCGAAGACGGCGATTTGATCGAGATCGATATTCCGACCCGCACGATCAATCTTGCCGTACCCGATGCCGAGCTGGCGGCACGGCGGGCGGCGATGGAGGCGAAGGGCGATGCCGCCTGGCAACCCGCCAAGCCGCGCCCGCGCAAGGTGTCTGTCGCGCTGCAAGCCTATGCCGCGATGACGACGAGCGCCGCGCGCGGCGCGGTGCGCGACATGTCGCAGCTGAAGGGCAAGTAGTGCGGAAGCTGGGGGGAATTGCGGGGTTCCTGGTGCTCGCGGCATGCGGCGGCGCGCCCGAGAATGGCGATCTCGCCGAAGCCGAAGCGCGCGGGTCGCGCGAGGCGGCGGCAAGCGGGCATATAGAATGCGCGCTGGAGGGCGCCAAGCCGTTCGACCGCACCTGCACCGTCGAGGAGATGAGCGGTGTGGATGGGACGGTGCTGGTCGTCGGGCGGCCGAACGTCGGCTATCGCCGCTTGCAGATCACGACGGACGGGCGCGGGGTCGTGTCGGCGGATGGGGCTGAGCCTGCGAAGGTGACGATTGTCGGCGACGGCATGATCGAGGTTGCGATTGGGGGCGATCGCTATCGGTTGCCGGCGAATACGGGCGGCGCGAATTGAATTAGGCCGTCGCCCCCGCGAAGGCGGGCCGTTGGCCACCTTTCTCTTCACCGCTGCGTAAACCGACTGCGGCCCCCGCCGTCGCGGGGGCGGCGGGCTAATTCAATTGGCGCCGCCCGTATTAGCCGGCAACCGCTAGCGATCGCCCCCAA
>NZ_JAIBES010000041.1 GCF_019459305.1 Sphingopyxis sp.
ACACCGAGGACCTACGGCGGGACGCTGCGCGTAAAATTAAAACCGCTAGCGAACATTATAATATTGCGGGCGGGCCCAGCGGCCCCGCCCTCTTTTTTTGCCCCCGGCACTGCCGCCGGAGTCAACCTGTCACCTCTGACAGCTGTGGCCAAAATGCCGCGCTCTCATGCCAATTCCGCTACGGCACCGAGCACCTATGGTGTGACGCTGCGCGGCCAGTTCTGATCCGACCTCTTGCCCTCCCCCATGCGGGTAGGGCGTAGGGAGGGCCTGCCGCAGCCGGGCACTGTTGCGTCAGGCCCTTTCCTTTGGCGCTACCGCGCGCGCGCCGCCTGATGCGCGATGTCGGTCATCAGCTTGCGGAACAGCACCCCGCCCGGTGTGCCCGATGATTTGAGCGCGCGTTCGCAATCGATCAGGCGGCTCATCAGCCGCGCGACGCGCACCGAATCCCAGATGCGCAGCTGCGCGGTCACCGCATCGCGTTCTTTCCAGAAAATGCCGCTGGTGCGCGCTGCGACGACGGTTGCCGGATGCGCCCCGGCATCGACCTCGGCGCGCAACCGCGCGAGCGCCAGCGCGCGGATTGCCAGCGCGCGGATGATGCGGATTTCGGCGACGCCGACCGCCGTCGCCTTCGCCAGCATCGCAGGCATTTCGTGCACCTTGCCGCCCAGCGCGACATTGATGCACTCGCTGACGTCTTCCTCATGCGTCGCGGCGCCCAGCGCGGCGATGTCGGCGGCGGTGACCTGGCGCTGGCGATCGGCGGCGGCGTCAAGATACAGCGCCATCTTCTCGATCTCGCGCCGCATCAGCGCCTGATCGCCCGACACCAGGTCGATCAGCAGCTGCGCCTCGGCATTGGCGAGCCGCAGCCCCTGTTCTTCGGCGGCGCTCATCGCGATGCCGACCAGCGCGCGGCGGTCGGGCTGGTAACAGATCGCGGCGACGGCATGGTTCGACCCTTCGACCAGCTTGACCAGTTTCGACTTGGCGGTGACCGACGCGCCGGTCGCGATCACCGGGTTGATGACGGTGTCGGCGGCGAGCAGCGCCTCGACCGCGGGGACGCTGTCGTCGCCGCTGCCGGTGAGTTCGAGGCGGATGATCCGCGCCGGTGAAAACAGCGACATCGACGCGGCTTCGGCGGCGAGCACCGAGGGATCCTGCGCGAGCTGCGATCCCGACAGGTCGAGCCGCTCGGCCTCCTTGCCCGCGAGCCCGACCAAATAATTCGCAACCGCGGCCATCGTCGCCTCATCGGGACCGGTCAGCAGGGTGAAGCGGAGCGCGGGGTCGAGGCGCGACTGGCGTTCGAGGTCGGCGGGCTTGACCGTCTTCATCGCCGGTTACGGAGTCGGCGCAGGCGTCGCCGCTGGCGCCTGGGTCGCGGTCCGGCCGCCGCCACGATCGGCGAATACCGCCAGCCGCGTGACGATCTGGTCCGAAATTCCCGAGGCGAGCCGTTCGAGCGCCGACGATTCGGCGGCGATCGTCGCATATTCGCTGCCGACGACGTCGATCCCGGCATCTTGTGCCGCGGTCGCGTCGAGCAATACTTCGCCCGACGCGGCGTCGACAAGCTGGTACCGCGCGCGCAAGGTGCGGCGTTCGCGCGTCACCGCATCATCGGCGCGGACGCCAAAGCCGGTGATCGAATCTTCGAGCCGCACGTTGAGCCGCAGCCGCTTGCCCGCGCCCTGTCCGCCCTGCGTCGCCTGCAACCGGTCGCGCAGCGCGTTGCGGACGAGCCAGCCGCTATGCCCCTCGATCGGCGCAACATCGACATCGGCGAGCACCGTCGCCACCGCGCCGCGGCTGCCGTTCGCGTAAAGCGGACGCAGCCCGCAGCCGCCGACAAGCAGCGAGGCGGCGACGAGCGAAGAGGTGAACAGGCTACGCATCTCGATCATCCATGCCTTTTATCCCCGTTCGTGTCGAGCTAAGTCGACACACGCTAACGCTGCGCCAGACGCATCTGACTTCGCTCGACGCGAACCGAAATAGGGGGCCATAGGTTCCAAGACCTGCTTGTCAGGGAACAATGTTCACCAGCCGGTCGGGGACCACAATCACCTTCTTCGGGGTGGCCCCTCCGAGCAGTTCGGCGATGCGCGGGCGCGCAAGCGCTGCGGCCTCGATCGCGTCCTTGTCGAGACCTTTGGCGAGCGTCATCGTATCGCGCAGCTTACCCGCCATCTGGATCGCGATCGTCACCTCGTCATCGACAAGCAGCGCCGGGTCGGCAGTCGGCCATGCGGCGTCGGCGACGAGGGTGGTCGCGCGCAGCTGCGCCGGAAGCGCCGCCCACGCCTCTTCGGCGAGATGCGGCATCATTGGCGCGACGAGACGGATCAGCGTCAGGCACGCTTCGGCGCGGGTCGCCGACGGTTTCGCCTTTTCGATGTCGTTGGCGAGCGCATGGATTTTGGCGACCGCCTTGTTGAAGCCGAGCGCTTCAATGTCGCTCCCGACTCCGGCGATCGCCTGATGCAGCTTGCGCGCCAGCGCTTTGTCTTCGCCGCCATCACTGACATTTTCGGTCTCGCCGAACAGGCGCCACAGGCGCTGGACGAAACGCCACGCACCCTCGATCCCCGCCTCGCTCCACGGCAGGTCGCGCTCGGGCGGGCTGTCGGACAGCATGAACCACCGCGCCGCGTCGGCGCCATATTGGTCGAGGATCGCGTCGGGATCGACGACATTCTTCTTCGACTTCGACATCTTGATCACACGGCCGACCTGCACCGGAGCGCCATCGGCGGTGAGCGTCGCGCCGTCGGCGCTGCGCTCGATCTCGTCGGGGGTAAAATAGAGCGGCGGCAGGCCTTCGCCCTGCTCGCGGCTATAGGTCTCGTGCGTCACCATCCCCTGCGTGAACAGGCTGGCGAAGGGTTCGACGATGTCGATCATCCCCATCTTATTGAGCGCGCGCGTCCAGAAGCGCGCGTAAAGCAGGTGAAGTATCGCATGTTCGACGCCGCCGATATACTGGTCGACGGGCAGCCAGCGGCGGATGACGTCGGGATCGAACGGCCGGTCGCTCGGCGCACTGGCGAAGCGCAGGAAATACCAGGACGAATCGACAAAGGTGTCGAGCGTGTCAGTTTCGCGCACCGCATCGCCGCTGCATACTGGGCAGCGGACATGCTTCCACGTCGGGTGACGATCGAGCGGGTTGCCGGGGATCGAGAAATCGACATCGAGGGGCAGGACGACGGGGAGCTGGTCCTTCGGGACCGGCACCGTGCCGCAGGCGTGGCAGTGAATGAACGGGATCGGCGTACCCCAATAACGCTGGCGCGAGACGCCCCAGTCGCGCAGGCGCCACACAGTGGTGCCCTTGCCCCACCCTTCATGCTCGGCGCGCGACACGATCGCAGCCTTCGCCTCGTCGATCGTCATCCCGTCGAGGAAGCGGCTGTTCACCAGCTTGCCGGGGCCGGTATAGGCCTCGTCACCGGTGAAATGCTGCGCGGTCTCGTCGCCATCGGCGATCACGCGGTGGACGGGCAGTTCATATTTGCGCGCAAAGTCGAGGTCGCGCTGGTCGTGCGCCGGGCAGCCGAAGATCGCGCCAGTGCCATAGTCCATCAGCACATAGTTCACGACCCAGACGGGCAGGTGCAGCGCCGGATCGAGCGGATGCTCGACGGTCAGGCCGGTGTCAAAGCCGAGCTTCTCGCCGGTCTCCAGCTGTTCGGCCGACGTGCCTTGACGGCGGCATTCGGCGATGAATTCGGCAAGCTCGGGTGCGTCGGCGGCGAGGCGCTCGGCGAGCGGATGGTCGGGCGAAATCGCGGCGAAGCTGGCGCCGTAGAGCGTGTCAGGGCGCGTCGTGAAAACGTCGAAACCGGCGGCGCCGCCGACGAGCTTGAACGAAAACTCTAGCCCCTGCGACTTGCCGATCCAGTTTTCCTGCATCAGCCGGACCTTGTCGGGCCAGCTGTCGAGGCCGCCCAGGCCTTCGAGCAATTCGTCGGCAAAGTCGGTGATCCTGAGGAACCACTGCGACAGCTTTTTCTTCTCGACGAGTGCGCCCGAGCGCCAGCCGCGGCCGTCGATCACCTGTTCGTTGGCCAGCACGGTCATGTCGACCGGATCCCAATTGACGTAGCTTTCCTTGCGCGTCACCAGCCCCGCGGCGAACAGGTCGAGGAACAGCGCCTGTTCCTGCCCATAATAATCGGGATCGCAGGTCGCGAGTTCGCGGCTCCAGTCGATCGCAAGGCCGAGGCGTTTCAGCTGGCCGCGCATCGCGGCGATATTGTCGCGCGTCCAGCCGCCGGGGTGAACGCCCTTTTCCATCGCGGCATTTTCGGCCGGCATCCCGAACGCGTCCCAGCCCATCGGGTGGAGGACGTCGTGCCCGGTCATCTTTTTGAACCGCGCTAGCACGTCGCCCATCGCGTAATTGCGGACATGCCCCATGTGGATGCGCCCTGACGGATAAGGGAACATCTCAAGGATATAGGCCTTGGGCTTGTCGGCCCCATCCAAGTTCTTGGAGTCGGTCGTGGCAAAGCTGTTCGCCGCCTCCCACGCCGCTTGCCAGCGGGCGTCGGCGGCGAGAGCGCCAAAGCGCGGTTCGCGGGTCATTCGTCGGTTACCCCGTTTGTCTGTGTGTCGGCGCGAACCCGCACCGCCGGATTAGTCCTTGAAGGCGCTGCGGCGCAGGTCGCGGGCGCGGGTAAGGATGATTTCCTCAAGCTTTTGCACCGTTGCCGCCTGCACCGGAGCGTCGACCCAAGCGGCGCCCTGCGCGACCTGGCGCGAGGCGGCGACGCGGAGCGCGTCGGCGCGCAGATCGCGGTCGAGGATCGACACCGTCACCTTCATCCGCTCGCCGGGGTTGCCGGGGTTTGCATACCAGTCGGTGATGATCACCCCGCCCGACGAATCGGCCTGAAGCAGCGGCATGAACGACAGGGCATCGAGCGAAGCGCGCCACAAATAGCTGTTCACGCCGATCGTCGTGACCTGGCTGGCGGCGAGGTCGGCGCGCGGCCGGTCTTTGCTGGCGCAGGCCGAAAGGCCAAGCGCCGCGAGCCCGAGCAGCGCGAACGCGACCGGACGGCGACCGCGCGAAGCAAGGACGGAAAGCTGGGACATGCCGATACACCTTATCTTTTTGGGCGCTGCCGGATCACAGGATCCGCTCGGCGCAGAACGAGATTGCCAGCGTCTCTATCGCCCTTGCCGCCGCCCCGCAAGCGCGGCAATTTCGCCGCTGCCGCGGTTCAGATTCTGGTCAGATTCGGGGACGACTGTGGTGATCGCGCAACATTTTTACCGAAAAGCGGTTCTGCTGTAATAATTTGCTGGGATTCACTGGCAAAATCGTCACAGGAAGCCTATCTCCTGAATCACTTGGGGTTGGAGTCGCAGGGTTATGACGCGGAAACCGCGGCATTTTTGGAAGGGCAGTCTCACCGCTTTGGCGGTGGTTTCGCTTGCCTTGCCGCCAGCGCTCGCCGCGATGTCGCGCTCGGAGCGCATTCGCGATACTGCTTTGTCCGAGACGCTGCTGGGTCAGTTCACCCCGGCATCGGGCGATCCGCGCCTGATCGCGCGCTACGCCAAAATGTCGGCCGAACAGCGCCGCAGCTTCAGCTTTACCCCGGCGATTACCGATGACAGCCGCAAGAACCGCGCGATCACCGTGGTGATTCGCGCCCGCGACGACGCATCGAGCGCCGCGCGCACGTCGGCGTTGGCAGCGGGCCGCACCGCGCCGATCGCGATCACCCCGGTCGCTTACAATTTGGGCGCGTCGGTCGGGTTCGAAAAATTCGTCACGCCCACGCAGCCCCCCGGCAGCGCAATGCGTAAACAGCCCGTAGCCAAGGCCCCCCCAAAGGCCCCAAAAAAGTAGCGCTTTTCAACCCGCAATATCAGCACATAGGAAAA
>NZ_JAIBES010000054.1 GCF_019459305.1 Sphingopyxis sp.
CCCCCCCCCCCCCCCGCGGGGGCGCCCCCCCCCCCCCCCCCCCCCCCCCCCCCCCCCCCCCCCCCCCGGCCCCCGGCCGCGACGGTATCTGTCAACTCTCCACCCCCTTCGCCTTCCCCCATGCCCTCGCCGCGTTGTAGCCCAGATACCCCGTGCCAAAGAGCGCGTAGAGCGGTTCGGGAATCCCGGCGAGATAGGCAATCATTCCCTCGGCAATGTCCTTCGCCATCTCGGGCCGCGCCGCAGCGATCAGGCCCATCGGGATGGCCCACAGCAGTAGCGCGTACATGACATAGAGGAAGCTCGGCCGTGC
Organism: Sphingopyxis sp.; assembly: GCF_019459305.1. Lineage (GTDB taxonomy): Bacteria > Pseudomonadota > Alphaproteobacteria > Sphingomonadales > Sphingomonadaceae > Sphingopyxis. Next base: position 314 of record NZ_JAIBES010000054.1, read on the forward strand.
GCGGCTGGTCCAAGGGTCGACGCTGTTCGCTTCGGCGACGATCGCGGTCATCCGGGTGCGGATCGCTTCCATTTCTTGGCTGCCCTCCATCTTGAGCAGTTCGAGCTTGGCACGGTCGCGTGCTTCGGGGTCGGGGATGATCTTGTCGACCAGCTTGGCGATGGGGCCAATCAAGCCTTCGATGATGCTCATGGTTGGATGTCCTTTTGTCGGAAGTTGTCAAAGTTTATGATCGGTCGAGGCCCGCGAACGGAGTTCAATGCGGGCCGATCCGGTTGGCGAGTCAGCCGAAAAGAAACGCCTCCTGGCTGGGGCGGCATTCGGCGAGTGCGATGTAGCGTCCGCCCAGCGCCTCCGTCGTGCGCAGCAGTACCGTTTCGTCGCCTTCGCCGCGCGCTTTCAGAAAGCCGTCGAGCGCCGCAAACATGCGCGGGTCGATGTCGCGGTCGACGGCAATGTCGGGATAGTCGCGTGCGGTACGGTTGAGCGAATTGAGCGCGCGCTGGAGGAAGCCGACCGCGCTGCCGGTGCCCATGTTGACGCCAGTGTCGAACAATTCGGCGGCGATTTGCGGGGCACGCAATGCAATCTTGTCGAAGCCAGGGCGGAGCCAGCAAATCTGGCGATAGATTGCTATGGCGGCGGTGCGCCGCAGTTTGCGCATATCGCCATGATAACCCTGCCCGCGGGCGACCGCTTCGGTGATTCTCCAGCAAGTCGGGCCGCCGCGGTCGGCGGGGTGGTTTACATATCGGGCTTCGCAGTCGATGACGGCATCGATCAGCGTGTCGGCGTCGATGGGCGGGGAATCGAATATGAACATGCGTCGCTCCTTTGGTTGGTTGAACGAATAAAACGAACCATATTGGAATATTGTAGGAAAGACTTTTCTCCATGCGCGCTTTGCAGGTCACCGAATTGTTGCTCGATCATGCAGGAGCCGCGCTGGCGGATGTGCCGGTGCCGCAGCCCGGACCGGGCGAGGTGCGAGTGCGGGTGCGCGCGGCGGCGGTGAATTTCCCCGACCTGCTGATGACGCGCGGCGATTATCAGTTGAAGCCCGACCTGCCGTTTGTTTCGGGGCTGGAGTTTGCCGGTGAAGTCGATGCGCTGGGCGAGATGGTCTCCGATTGGCAGGTCGGCGACGCAGTTGTTGGCGGCAACCGTTTCGGCGCGATGGCCGAATATTGCGTCGCACCGACCGCGGCGCTGCGCGCGAAGCCCGAACGGCTGACGTGGGAGGAAGCGGCGGCCTATCCCGTCGCGTACCTCACCGCCTATGTCGCGTTGGTCCGCTGCGCGCGGGTCGAGCCGGGCGACTGGGTGCTGGTGCACGGTTCGGCGGGGGGCGTCGGACTGGCGGCCGTCGATCTGGCGAAAGCGCTCGGCGCGCGCGTGATCGCTGCGGCGAGTAGCGCCGACAAGCGCGATGCGATTGCGCGGCTCTATGCGCCTGATGCGGTGATCGACGGTGGGCCGGGCTTTCGCGATCGGGTGAAAGAACTCACCGATGGCGGCGGCGCCGATGTCATCTTCGACCCCGTCGGCGGCGATATATTCGACGAATCGACGCGCTGTATCGCGTTCGGCGGGCGCTTGCTGGCGATCGGCTTTGCGTCGGGGCGGATTCCCGAGGTGTCGGTGAACATACCGCTGATCAAGGGCTTTTCGGTCGTCGGGGTGCGCGCCGGCGAATATGGTCGCCGCTTTCCCGAGCGCGGCACGGAGAATGTCGCGGCGATCGACGCGCTGGCGGCGGCGGGGACGATCCGCCCGCACATCCATGCCGCGCTCGACCTTGCCGACTGGCGCGAAGGCTTTGCGATGATCGAGCGGCGCGAGGTGGTGGGGAAGGTCGTGTTGCGCCCCTGACCATCGATCTTGTCTCGGGCATCATTGCCGCCGGACACCGCGCTGTGCCAAAAGCCGCGCCGGTCAACCTGTCAGGAGTTATCATGCGTTTCTTGTCGCTCGTGCTCGCCTATTCGGCGATGGGTCTCGCTCCGGTCGCCGCAGCACCCGGCGAAGCGCCCGTTGTCGAAATCCACGTCCATCTGTGGAAGGGTGAAGAATCGCTGCGTGCCTATCGCGAACAGGCGAAGGCGGCGGGGCAGGCGGTCTCGGGCATCGGCGCGATGTGGTTTGGCGGTCCCAATCAGGCGCGTGCCGGCGACCCCGACCGCATTCGCGCGGGCAATGACGGGATCATCGCCCTGGCGGCGACGCACAAGGGCGTCATCCCGATCGCCACCGTTCACCCCTATGACGATGACGCGGCGCTGGCGGAGGTTGAGCGCGTAGCCGCACGCGGGGTCAAACTGCTCAAGATCCACTCGCACACACAGCATTCGACGCCGCCGACCCCCGCGTGCTGGCGCTCGTCCGCCGCGCGGGCTAGGTCGGGCTGATTGTCCTGATGGACAATGCCAACATCGTCCCCGCCGACAATGAAAAGCTGTTCAACCTCGCGCTGGTGGCGCCGAAGACCCGCTTCATCTTCGCGCACATGGGCGGGTTGCAGTTCCGCTTCTGGAACATGCTGGCGCTGGCGCGGACGGCGGAAAATCTGTTCGGCGACAATGTCTGTTTCGACATCAGCGCCAGCGGCGTCATCGCCGCCGATTCGCCGATCGAGGAGGAGTTCATCTGGACGATGCGCAACGTCGGCACCGACAAGCTGCTGCTCGGTTCGGACTATCCGCAATTCTCGCTTGCCAAAACGCTCGACGCGTTTGCAAAGCTCGATCTCACCGATGCCGAGCAGGCACAGATCCGCGACCGTAACGCCCGAAGATTGCTCGGCCTCGACTGATCGCGTCGCCGGTCAGTCGCCGATAAAGCCGTTCAACCGTTCGCAGGCGGAGATCCAGTCGGCCTTGAACTCCTGCACGACCTGCCCGGCGCCCATCGCCTCGTTCATCAGCCCGACCCCCTGGCCGACCCAATAGGTGGCGAGCGCCTTCGCGCCTTCGTGGCCGCCTTCGGACAATTTATCGACCTTGCGTAGCGCGGGTTCGCTGACCAGCGATTGCATCGGCATCGGCAGCGGTTTCGGCGCGCCCTCGGCCTCCCAGGCGTCGGTCCATGGTGAACGCAGCTGCCGTGAGGGTTTGCCGGTGCGGCTTTTCGAGCGCACCGTGTCGCGCGAGCTGGCGAGCAGCATCTTTTCCTTCACCACCGGATTGGTTTCAGCTTCAGCGGTGGTCAGCCACACCGATCCGGTCCAGGCGCCATGCGCGCCCATCGCCATCGCAGCGGCCATCTGGCGCCCGGTTACAATGCCACCCGCGGCAAGGACTGGCGTCGTCGCGCCGACGGCTTCGACCGCTGCCGCGACCTCCGGAACCAGCACCATCGTCGCGACCTCGCCGCAGTGGCCGCCCGCTTCGCCGCCCGCGACAACGAGGATGTCGACCCCGGCGCGGACCTGCGCCAACGCATGATCGCGGGTGCCGACGAGGGCGGCGACGGGGACGTTATGGCGTTTGCCGAGTTCGAGCATCAGCGGCGGCGGGACGCCGAGCGCGTTGGCGATCAGCTTGATCGGGTGACGGAAAGCGACTTCAAGCAGCCTGGCCGCGCCCTCATCTGTCATATTTTCGCCGAGGCCGCCGCCGACAGCAGGCAGCGAGAGATTGCCGTCGTCGACCCCATGCTTCTCAAGCAGTCCGGCGACGAAGGCTTTGTGCTCGTCGGGGATCGGCGGCAGCGCGCTGCGGCTTTCGCCTTTGCCGGCAAAACTGTTCGGGACAATCAGATCGACACCGTAGGGCTTGCCGCCGATATGCGCGTCGATCCATGCGAGCTCCTCCTCAAGCCGTTCTGGCGGCAGCGAGGCGGCGCCGAAGACGCCCATGCCGCCCGCTTTCGACACCGCGACAACGACGTCGCGGCAGTGCGAGAAGGCGAGGAGGGGGAATTCGATGTCGAGAATCGCGCAGATGGGTGATTGCATTGGGCCTCTCCGGATGTGGGCTAAGGTGCCACGTAGCGTGCATGTCAGCGGTAGTTTACGTAAACGTCAAGTTGATTTGCTGGGGCCGCCCATTATCGCAGTCTCATGACCCAATTTCCCCTGCCCGATTTCGACCTCGACGCCTTTGTTCGTGCCACGCTGGCCGAGGATTTGGGGGCGGGGGGCGATATTACGTCGATGGCAGTGATTCCCGCCGATGCGCGCTTTGGCGGGGTGATGGACAGCCGCGATGCGATCATTGTGGCGGGGCTGCCGATCGCCGAAGCTTTCTTTCGCGCGCTCGATCCTGCCATGGAGATCGGGAACCTGGTCGAAGAAGGTGCCGAAGTGGCCGCGGGCAGCGATTTGATGCACCTGTCGGGCAATGCGCGCGCGATGCTGACCGCCGAACGCTCGGCGCTGAACACCGTGCAGCATCTGTCGGGAATCGCGACCATGACGCGGCAGTATGTCGATGCGCTGGCAGGCACCGGCGCGACGCTGCTGGACACGCGCAAGACGATCCCCGGCCTGCGGGTGCTGGAGAAATATGCGACACGGATGGGCGGCGCGACAAATCACCGTATGGGATTGTGGGACGCGGCGATGATCAAGGACAATCATGTCGCTGTCGCCGGGTCGGTCGAAGAAGCGGTGCGCCGCGCGGTCGCGGCGGGGATCGGGTCGATCATCGTCGAGGTCGATCGGGTGGCGCAAGTCGAGCCCGCGCTCGCCGCCGGGGCGACGCACCTGTTGCTGGACAATATGACGCTGGATGAGCTGCGCGAATGTGTTGCTATCGTTGGCGGCAAGGTGCCGACCGAGGCGTCGGGCGGGGTGCGGCTCGATACAATCGGCGCGATCGGCGCGACCGGGGTGACCTATGTGTCGGTCGGGCGATTGACGCAGTCGGCGCCCGCGGCGGATATCGGGCTTGATTTTGCGCTGGCCTGAAGATCCCGCCGTCGCCCCCCCGAAGGCGGGGGCCGCCGTGGGGCGTTTTATGCGGCGCTTCGGTAAACGCCAGCGGCCAAGTTGGGAAGCCCGGGACTCCCGGCGCCCGGCGGGGGGGCGCCGGGTGAGTGTCGCGGGCGTACAGGCG
>NZ_JAIBES010000099.1 GCF_019459305.1 Sphingopyxis sp.
GGGCCGCTGACGGGTTACGCAGCGAGGCAGATGCACGGCGCTTGCAGCACCCGCCTTCGCGGGGGCGACGGCTCTTCTTTATTCCCGCGCCGGCAAGCTCAACGTAAACCGCGCCCCCTGCCCCGGCGCGCTATCAACCGTCAAATCACCGTCCATCGCTCGTGCCAGGCGCCGCGCGATATACAGCCCCAGCCCCGATCCGCCGCTGTCAGTCCGTCCCAGCCGCTCGAATTTCTCGAACACCACCGCCTGTTGATCGGCGTCGATCCCCTGCCCCTGATCGGCGACGGTCACCGTCGCGCGGTCGCCTTCGCGGTTCACGCGAATCCAGATCAGCGAATTGTCGGGCGAATAGCGGATCGCATTGCCCAACAGGTTGAGCAGCACCTGTAACACGCGGCGGAATTCGCCCGTCGCGGGAGCCTTGTCGTCAGTGCGCGGGGCGTCGATACGAATGCCCTTTTCCTCGGCCTTCATGCCGAGCAGCCCGACCGCGCGGCGCGCCAGATCGCCGAGGTCGATTTCGTCGGCCGCCGCCTTGAACCCCGGCCGCTCGATATTCTGCAAATCGGCCAGATCGTCGACCAGCCCCAACAAATGTCGTCCGGCGTGGGCGATATCGCCCGCGTAACGCGCATAATCGGCGCGGATGGGGCCGTCGAACTGGCCTGAAATCGTCTCGGCGGTTGCGATGATGCGGCTGAGCGGACCGCGCAGCGCGCCGTCGATGCGCCGACCGAACTGCGGATCGGAGAGCGGTAGCGACCCGAACGCAGGATCGACGAGCATCGCGGCGGGCACCGGACCGGCCGCCGCGTCATCGGCGACGACGGCCGATCCGCGAAACCCGGTAAATCCACCGACCGCGTCGAACAGCGCGTCGCCCGACAAGGTCATCGCCAACCGCCCGGCAGGCGCGTCAGCCTGCACATGCTGGCCGCCGAAGCGCGATTGCCGCGCCAGCGCGCGCAGCACCGGAAAGCGGCCATCGCCGTCGGGTTGCAGCTCGAACAATTCTGACAGCGAGCGTCCCTCCCAATCGGCGGGAACCGGCGGTGCATCGGGCGCCGCGCGCAGCGCCACCACCCGCAATAGCTGGTCGCACTCCCACGTCCAGCCATGCGGCACCACGACATTATCGCCGATGGCCGGGATCTGCGGGTGCGCCACCGGCCGCGTGCGCCAGTCGCTTATCTCCAGGCTCGCACCGTCATCGTCGGGGATGATGCGCACCAGCGCGTGAATATCGCTATGATCGTCGGCGGTGTGCAGCGGTCGGCTGATGTCACGGTGCAGTCGCTGCGCCAGCGCCACCAGCCGCGCCAGATGCGGCAGCGCCAGCGGTTTGCCCAGCCCCGCCCCCGCGCGCTGCTGCAGTCGCAGCAGCGGCGCGTCGGCGCTGACCAGCGCACCCGACCGGTCGATCCGGCCGCGGATGATGCGCTCGCTCATTGCGTATTGCGCCCCGGCGCCAGCATTTCGCCAAAATTGCGCGCGCCATCTTCGGCGACTGCGCGCGACGGCAGCATCGCCAGCGACGCTTCGAGCGGCGCCAGCGCGGTGCGATCGAGGTGGAGCGGCGCGAGCAGCGACGGCAGCGCCGCCGTCTCCGCCGTCAGCAGCGTCAGCGCCATATCGTCATAGCTGCTGCCGAGCGCCGCAGCGGCGAGCGCGATAAGCGTCGGCCAGTCGTGTCGCGTGATCGCCTGCCCAGCGGCCTCGGACACGCCGGCGCCCAGAATCTTGTGATAGGCTGCGCCCGCATCTGCCATGCCGCGCTCGGCGGCGTGACGCTCGGTGGCAACCCGCACCGCGTCGCCCAATTGGGCGGCGCGGGCCTGATACTGGCTGACCTCGGCCAGACGCCACGCCGCGACGTCGCGCAGCACCCCCCGAAACACCTCGCCGTCGAGGTCGGCAATCGCCAGCGCCGGATGGCCCAGCGCGTCGAAACGACGGCGATCGGCGATCTGCAACGCCAGATAGGCGCGGTCGATGTCGGACATGGGCGCGTCCACCGCCGCCTCGCTCTTAGCCTCACCAGTGTCGGCCAAGATCGGCGGCGGCGGCGTGCGCTGCGCCGATTGTTCGCGCCAGCGATGTTCCTCGCCGCGGGCAAAGCAGATGGGCGCCAGCCGCTCGGCGCCCGGCACCCCCTTGCGCAGCCATTCTTGCCACAATCCATCGGTGTCGATCGCCAGGTCCAGCCACGCCGCGACATCCGCAACCAGCCGCCGCGCGATCCCCAGCGACAGCGCACGCTGCTCCTCGGTCAGCCGCCCGGCGGCGGGCGCCGACAGATAGTCCGCGAGTTCGCGCAGGCGCGCAGACAGCGGATCGGTGCCGGACGAGGAGACGGAGTCAGTCATGCACGATCGCGGATAGCAGGATGGCGTTAATACGCGCTAAACCTTGAAGCGCTTTGTTTTACGGCGCTTCCGGGCGCCGCGCCAACCGCAGCCAGAGCAAAATCTGGAGCAGCGCGAGCAGCGGCAGGATCGCGAACATCAATGACGCAAAGCCGAACAGCAACGCGGGCGCCAGCATGATCCACGCTTGATCAGCATCGGGGAGCAACCAATGGAAGCGCCGCCGCTCGCTCGAATCCTCGTACAGCGACCGTGCGAGCAGGATCGACGCGGCGAGGCACGGCGCCAGCGCAGCTTCGGAAAACAGCGGCATTTCATGCCCCGGCCCCGCCAGCGAAACAATCCATGGAAAAACCGCGAGCAATAGCCAGGCAAAGGTCCGAATGACGTCGCGCACCCGGTCCTGCGCCGCGCTTTCGGCGCGGAACGCCGACAGGAAGCGCATCGCGGTCAGCCCCAGTCCGCCAAGGATTGCGACCAGCGCGCCCGCCGCGGCCAGCCCGCTCGCCGCCAGCCCCGAAACCGCCAGCCACAGCAAGGCGGTCAAATAGGGGAGGTACCGCGCTGTTGTCGGCGACTTGACCAGCAACGGCCCGAAAAGCCGGATCAGCGGCATCATGATCGCCGACCGCCCAAACCCCATCCCGCCATATTCGACCTGCTGTAGGCTCGATTGCTCGATCAGCGCGGCGGTCGGGCGATCGGTGACGATCGCGATCTCGCCCTGCTCAAACAGCGCCGGTTCGCAATAGAGCCGCCGCGCGCCCGATTGCACCGCCAGCCGCAGCAGCGTGAGCATCATGTCCCATTCGCCCGGCATAGCCGCCAGTTCGGCGACCATCGGCTGGGAAATGCTCGCCAGCCCGCCCCAGCGCCGCGTCGCGTCGATCCGCTCGAACCCCTGCGTCAGCGGCGTATCGCCGGTGACGAGGATCGCGGGCGCGCCGGGCTTGGCGATCGCGGCATAATGCGTCCCGCCTGCGCGCAGCCCGTCGGCGACCAGGATGATCCGGTCATCCTCCTGCACCAGCCCCATCATGTCGGTGGCGACGCGTATCGGGGTCACTTTCACGCCGCGGCGTCGGATGCGGTCGCACGTCGCCAACAGGTCGGCGGGCACTGCCGCGACCGCAACCGCGATATGCGTCACCCCGACATCGGCCAGCCGCGCCGCCTGCCGCTCGATCAGCGTTTCGCCCGCCACGGTGACGAGCGCGCGCAGCCCGCCGTCGGGCAAGACTTCGCTGGCGCCGATCAGCGCGATCAGGGCCATCGACGGGCGCAATGATGGTAAGAAGCCACGGCTCACCGTCATATGGCGCCGAACCGGTTTGGCAAGCATCGCTTGTCGCAAGGTGACGGCGCATGATACGCCGCCGCGGTGGCAGAGCATGGTTCGGCAGTCATCATCGGGGCTTCGGGCGGTATCGGCGCCGCGCTCGCTGACGCTTTGCAGGCGGACGGACGCCATGACATCATTCACCGTTTCGCACGCTCGTTACCGGCGCCGCACAGCGTCGACGTCACCGACGAGGCCTCGGTCGCAGCGGCCGCCGCGTTCGTCCGCGATAGCGGCCCGCCGCCGCGGCTGGTCTTCGTCGCCACCGGCCTGCTCCACGCCGACGGGCGGCAGCCCGAACGAAAGCTCGCCGACATCGACCCCGACTGGATGGCGCGCAATTTTGCCGTCAACACGATCGGCCCCGCGCTGATCGCCAAATATTTCCTGCCCCTGCTGCCGCGCCGCGAGCGTACCGTCTTCGCCATGCTGTCGGCACGGGTCGGCAGCATCGGCGATAACCGCAGTGGCGGCTGGTACAGCTACCGCGCCTCGAAAGCTGCGCTGAACCAGCTCGTGCGCACCTTCGCGATTGCCGAGGCAAGGCACAATCCCGACGCGGTCGTCGTCGCGCTGCATCCCGGCACCGTTGACACCGATCTGTCGGCACCATTCCAGCGCGGCGTGTCCGCCGAACAGCTGACCAGCGCGCCCACGGCCGCCGCGAATCTGCTGCGCACCCTCGGCGCGCTGACACCCGCCGAAACCGGGCGGATTTTCGCATGGGACGGCAGCGAAATCATTCCCTGAAAACCCACCGAATCGCTGGCATTTCCCGCCACCGTCGGCTAGGAAAAAACCACCTCCCGAAAAGCAGAAAAAAGGCCGGGTCTTGACCGAAGAAAATACGCCGACGCCGCCGTCCGAGGACGGCATTTCGCCGATCAACATCGTCGACGAAATGAAGACAAGCTACCTCGATTACGCAATGAGCGTGATCGTCAGCCGCGCGCTTCCCGACGTGCGCGACGGCCTGAAGCCGGTGCACCGGCGTATCCTCTATTCGGCGTTCGAAAGCGGCTATGTCGCGGGCCGACCCTATCGTAAATCGGCGCGTATCGTCGGTGACGTCATGGGTAAATATCACCCGCACGGCGACAGCTCGATCTACGACGCACTCGCGCGCATGACGCAGGACTGGTCGATGAGCGTCCCGCTCGTCGATGGTCAGGGCAATTTCGGCTCGATGGACCCCGATCCGCCGGCGGCGATGCGTTACACCGAATCGCGCCTCGCAAAGGTCGCGAACACGCTGCTCGGCGATCTCGACAAGGACACCGTCGATTTCCAACCCAACTATGACGGCTCGGAATCCGAACCCACCGTCCTGCCCGCACGCTATCCCAATCTGCTCGTCAACGGCGCCGGCGGCATCGCCGTCGGCATGGCGACCAACATCCCGCCGCATAACCTGGGCGAAGTGATCAACGCCACGCTGGCAACGATCGACAATCCCGAAATCACCCTCGACGAACTGATGGCGATCATCCCCGGTCCTGATTTCCCGACCGGCCCGCTGATGCTGGGTCAGGGTGGCGCGCGCAATGCCTATGCCACCGGCCGCGGATCGGTGATGATGCGCGCGACGCACATCATCGAGGAAGGCAGGAACGACCGGCAGTCGATTGTTTTGACCTCGATTCCGTTTCAGGTCGGCAAGTCGGGACTGGTCGAGAAGATCGCCGAAGCGGCGCGCGACAAGCGCATCGAGGGCGTCTCCGACATCCGCGACGAATCGAACCGCGAAGGCGTCCGCGTCGTGATCGAACTGAAGCGTGACGCGACCGCTGAGGTCGTACTCAACCAGCTGTGGCGCCACACCCCGGCGCAGTCGAGCTTCCCCGCCAACATGCTTGCGATCCGCGGCGGCCGCCCCGAAATGATGGGGCTCAAGACGATCCTGTCGGCGTTCATCGACTTCCGCAAGGAAGTGATTACCCGCCGCTGCAAGTTCGAGCTGAATAAGGCGCGCGACCGCGCCCACATCTTGCTCGGCCTCGTCGTTGCGGTCAGCAATCTCGACGAAGTCGTCCGAATCATCCGCGGTTCGTCCAGCCCCGCGGCGGCACGCGAAGCGCTGCTGACGCGCGAGTGGCCGATTGGCGACATCGCGCCCTATATCCGTCTGGTCGAAGCAATCGATGGCGAGCTCGATGCCAGCTCGAGCTATCGCCTCTCCGAAGTGCAGGTCAAGGCGATCCTCGACCTCCGTCTCCATCGCTTGACCGCGCTCGGCCGCGACGAAATCGGCAAGGAACTGAAAGAGCTAGCGGACGAGATTGAGGAGCTGCTGAGCATCCTCGCCAATCGCGATAAGCTCATCGCCGTCATGCGCGAAGAGCTGATCGCGGTGCGCGACGAATTCGCCAAACCGCGCCGCACCCAGCTCGCCCCCGCTGCCGACGGCATCGACGATGAAGATCTGATCGAGCGCGAAGAGATGGTCGTGACGGTCACCATGGACGGCTATATCAAGCGCACCACGCTCGATACGTTCCGGGCGCAAAGGCGCGGCGGCAAGGGCCGCGCTGGCATGGCGACGAAGGATGAGGATGTCGTCACCGAAATGTTCGTCACCTCGACGCACACACCGGTGCTGTTCTTTTCGACCCTCGGCAAAGTGTATCGCATGAAAGTGTGGCGCCTGCCCGAAGGCGGTCCTGCGACGCGCGGCCGACCGATGGTCAATCTGTTGCCGCTGGGCAAGGACGAGACGATCTCGACCGTGCTGCCGCTGCCCGAAGACGAGACCGAATGGGGCAAACTCCACGTCATGTTCGCCACCGCCAAGGGCAGCGTGCGCCGCAACAGCATGGACGCCTTCACCAACGTGCCGTCGAACGGCAAGATCGCCATGAAGTTCGAGGGCGAGGATGAGGACGACCGCCTGATCGGCGTCGCGCTGCTCGACGAAAGCGACGATGTCCTGCTCGCGACGCGGCAGGGCAAGGCGATCCGCTTTGCCGGCGACGATGTTCGCGAATTTCAGAGCCGCAATTCGACCGGCGTGCGCGGCATGCGCCTCGCCGCGGGCGACGAAGTCATCTCGCTGTCGATCCTCCACCGCGTCGGCACCACCGGCGACGAACGCGAGGCCTATCTGCGCGCCGCGCCGTGGAAGGATAATGAGAACGAACCGACGCTGCCCGCCGACCGCATGGAAGAGCTCGCCGCGCGCGAACAGTTCATCCTGACCGTCTGCGCCAACGGCTTTGGCAAATTGTCGTCGGCCTATGAATATCGCCGTACCGGTCGTGGGGGGCAGGGGATCACCAACATCGACAACATCGCCCGCAACGGCCTGGTCGTCGCCAGCTTCCCCGCAACCAAGTCGCATCAGCTGATGCTCGTCACCAACCAGGCAAAGCTGATCCGCATGGGGCTCGATTCGATGCGCGTCATCGGCCGCGGCACTGCAGGCGTCCGCCTGTTCGACGTTGCGAACAACGAACATGTCGTGTCCGCCGCGCTGATCGAGGAAAGCGAAGAGATCGAAGCTGAGGCTATCGACACCGAAGCTGAAACCGAAGCCTCCGAAACTGCGCCCGACGGCCCCGGCGAATGACCGCGACCACCGCCTTCAAGATCTTGACCCATCAGCAATGGGCCGATTTTGAACGCGAGCGCGTCTTTCGCGGGGCCCCGGTGGATATTGCCGACGGCTATATCCACCTGTCGACCGCCGCGCAGCTTGAAGGGACGATCGCCAAGCATTTCGCGGGGCAAACCGACCTGATGATTGCCGAGGTGGACCTGATCTGCCTCGGCGACGCGATCCGCTGGGAAGAAGCGCGCGGCGGCGAGCTGTTCCCGCATCTTTATGCGGAATTGCCGATCACGGCGGTGATCGGCCTACAAAAGCGCGACTAACGATCGTTGACCCTGCTTTGCGGGGGCGACGGTTGCCATTCATCGATTGCTGTTCGCCGTCGGTCGGTTCTTGCTTCGGCTGCTCCCATGCGCCTACCACTGTCGGCCATTGCACCACGCACTGGGGGAAATCGACAATGCGCCTGATCCTGACCGCCGCCCTGCTGGCTTCGGCCGCCGCTCCTGCCGCCTACGCGCATGAAACCGCGGCACCGGTCGCACAGTCGAAACCTGTCCCCAAGGAAGACCTGCTCAAGCCGCCCGCCGACGCGGTCCGCTATGTCGTGGTGTCCGAAGCCGGCCAGCATGGTAGCCAGTGGCAATGGCAGCTCCCCGATGGCCGCACCGCCTATCGCTGGTCGCAGGAACTGCGCGGCTGGATCACCGAAATGGATCAGGTCACGACCTTCGCGCACGGCGGCACCATCGCCGCAACGACGGTGCGCGGCGTCACCATGTCGGGTGACGCCGCCGAGGAGTATCGCGTCGCCAACGGCCGCGCGACGTGGAGAACTGCGACCGACGCCGGTGAAGCCGCCGCGGGCGGCTGGTATATTCCGGCAGGCGGCGTCGGCATCGCCAACGCGCCGCTGATCAACGCGCTAGCCGCCGCAGGCGACGAGGGGCTCGATTTCCTGCCGAGCGGCAAGGGCCGGATGACCTTCGACGCGATGCAGACGATCCAGGGACCGGGCGGCCCAAGGAAGGTCCAGCTCGCCTTCGTCAGCGGCATCCTCCCCTCGCCCTACCCTGTCTGGCTCGATGAGAATAAGCGCTATTTCGCCGACATCAGTTTCATTTCGGTGATTCCCGCGGGCTATGAGGGCGCGCTGAAGCAGCTTCGAGACGCACAGGAAGCCGCGACCGCCGCGGCAGTTGCCGGTGTCGCTAAACGCTTCCTGTCGCCCGCCGCGAAAGCCCCGGTGCTGTTCGACAATGTCCAACTGTTCGACGCTGACAAAGGCACGTTCCTGGAGAACCGCGCCGTGCTTGCCCGCGATGGCAAGATCGCCGCCATTGGCGCCGCCGGATCGCTGACCGCGCCGTCGGGCGCACAGGTCATTGATGGCGCTGGCAAGACGCTGGTTCCCGGCATCTGGGACAGTCACCTCCACATCGGCGACGATTGGAGCGTTCTGTCGAATGTGGCGAACGGCATCACCAGCTTTCGCAGCCCTGGCACGACCTTCGACCGCGCCATCGATGCCACCCAACGTCGCGCCAACGGCAGTTTGCTGATGGGCGAGCCTTTCATTTCGGCAATCGTCGACAAGAAGGATCCGCTGGCGGCGCAGGGCGCCGAAGTGGTCAGCAGCGAAGCCGAAGCCATCGCCGCGGTGCGGCGCATCAAGGACGCCGGGCTGTGGGGCGTCAAATTCTACACCTCGATGAATCCGGCATGGATCGCGCCCGCCGCCGCGGAAGCGCACCGGCTCGGCCTGCACGTCCACGGCCATGTCCCCGCCACCATGAAGCCCAGCGAAGCCGTCGCCGCGGGCTATGACGAGCTCACCCACCTCAATTTCGTGGTGATGGAATCGATGCCGCGCGACGTGATCGACCGCGCAAACACGCGCCAGCGGATGGAAGGCCCGGCGCGCTATTTCAAGGATGTCGATCTCGACGCCCCCCTGATGGCGGGCTTCATCGTCGACCTTGCCAAGCGCAAGACGCTGGTCGACCCGACGATCGTCATTTTCGAAGGCATGTTGACGCAGGACGGCGGCATACCGCACCCGGCTTACGCGCCCTATATGGGCATCATTTCGCCGGTGATCGAACGCTCGGTGTTCACCGCTGGCGGCTATCCGCTCATCGATGGGCTGACGCGCGACGATTATCGCAAAAGCTATGCCAAGATGGTCGAACTCGTCGGCCGCCTGCACAAGGCGGGCGTGCCGATCGTTGCGGGGACCGACGGCTGGGGGATCGAGCTTGTCCGCGAACTCGAAATCTACCAGCAGGCCGGATTCACTGCCGCCGAGGCGCTCCAGAGCGCGACGATCATCCCTGCCCGCGTCGTCGGCGCCGACAAGCGCACCGGCTCGATCTCGGTCGGCAAGGAAGCCGACATGGTGCTGGTCGACGGCGACCCCTCCACCGACCTCGGCGCCCTTCGCCGCGTCGTGACGGTGGTCAGCGATGGTTATGTGATGGATGCGGAAGAGCTGCGGACGGCCGCGGGGTTTGGCGGGCGGCCGAAGTAACTTATGGGATGATCGCGGGCGGTCGAGGCCCGCGATCCGGTCAGCGCTGCCGCGCCTTCCACGCCCGCACCGCCGCCATCGTCTTTTCGACATGCGCCTGCGGCTTGCTGTCGGTGTAGCTCAGCAATATGCTTCCGTTCGGGGCAATTACGAAAGACGTCCGGCTGGAAATCGCGGACTGGCCGGGGCGCCGGATGGCGGTGTCATATTTCGCCGCAACCTTTGCGCCGGGATCGGCTGCAACGGCGAACTTGTCGCGGCATTCCGATTTCGAAAATTCGGCGACGCGTTCGATATTACCCGCCGTCACGCCGACAACGCGCGCACCCAGCTTGTTGAAATCATCGCTCGCTTCGGCGAAGAGATGCGCTTCCATCGTGCAGCCTGGGGTGAAGGCGGCGGGGAAGAAGTAGAGCACGACCGGCCCCTTCCGCAGCACTTGCTTCAGCGACAGGCTGAACGGCTTGCCACCCTGCGCGGCGTTCAGCGTGAAATCGGGCGCCTTCGCTCCCTGTTGCAGAGCGGCGATGCTCGACGCGGGCATTGCGGTCATCGACAGGCAAAGGCCAAGCGCCATCGCAATTTTCATCAGGGTCTTCATAGAGATTCCTTCGCCTCGCACAATAGAAGCATGCCGGTGGCAGGATGAGGAAAAAACTTGGCGGCGTCTATGTCGATCATCCGCCCGGCCTGCGCTCAATGCGGCACCATCCCGATCTCCACCCCGGTTTTGTCGTGCATCGCGAATTTGTCGATGATGTCGGCGCTGGCGCGATTATAGCCCACGACTTCCACGTTCCGTCCCTCGCGCCGCAGCTTGGCGACGATCTTGTCGAGCGCTCCCACTCCCGAGATGTCCCAGAAATGCGCCGCCGAAACGTCGATCAGCACATGGCCAACCTCGTCTTCGGTCTGAAACGCGCGGGTGAAACGATCAACCGAGGCGAAGAAAATCTGACCGGTGACGCGGTACGTTGCGGTCTTGCCGTCGGCTGAAACCTCGCGCTCGACCGCGAACATCCGCCGCACCTTGCCAGCGAAGAACACCCCCGACAGCAGCACGCCCGCCAGGACGCCGAGCGACAGGTCATGCGTCGCCACCACCACGATCACCGTCGTCAGCATGACGATCGACGACGTCAGCGGGTGACGGCGCAGGTTGGGAATCGAATTCCAGCTGAACGTCCCGATAGACACCATGATCATTACTGCGACCAGCGCGGGCATCGGCACCTGCCCGACGAACGGACCGAGCACCGCCAGCAGGAACAGAAGGAACGCCCCCGCGGTAAAGGTCGATAGGCGCCCGCGGCCGCCCGACGTTACGTTGATCACCGACTGGCCGATCATCGCGCAGCCGCCCATGCCGCCAAAAAAGGCCGCAACGATGTTCGCCCCGCCCTGTCCAGCGCATTCGCGCTGCTTGTCACTGTCGGTATTGGTCATGTCGTCGACGATCTGTGCGGTGAGCAGGCTCTCGAGTAGCCCGACCGCCGCCATGGTGAGCGAATAGGGCAGGACGATCTGGAGCGTTTCCCGCGTCAGCGGCACATTCGGCAACGCGAAGGTCGGCAGCCCCTCCGGCAATTTGCCCATGTCGCCCACGGTATTGACCGGCAGACCGAAACCGATGCTGATCGCCGACAGGATCAGAATCGCGATCAGCGGCGAGGGCACCGCTTTGGTCAGGCGCGGCAGCAGATAGATGATCGCCAGTCCGCCCGCGACCATCGCATAGGTTTCCCAGCCGACGTTGGTCAGTTGCGGCAGCTGCGCCATGAAGATCACGATCGCCAGCGCGTTGACGAAGCCGGTGATCACCGAGCGCGAGACAAATTGCATTAGCAGGTCGAGCCGCAGCAGCCCCGCGACAATCTGAATTAACCCCATCAGGATCGTTGCCGCAAACAGATATTCGACGCCATGATCGCGCACCAGCGGGATTACCAGCACCGCGACCGCAGCGGTGGCGGCAGAGACCATCCCCGTCCGGCCGCCGGTAAAGGCAACGACCATCGCGATCGCGACCGAGGCGTAAAGCCCGACGCGTGGATCGACGCCGGCGATGATCGAAAACCCGATCGCTTGGGGTATCAGCGCCAGCGCGACGATGATCCCAGCCAGGATTTCGCGGCTCAGCGACGCGCTGTCGGTGAACCACTGCTGGCGATAGGAAGACAAGGAAACAGACATTGCAATTCCACAACAAGGCACATGGCGCCAGCTTGGGCGCAAACAGGATTTCATGTGTGATGTCGTCCGGCGGATCGGCGGCCGGAATAGCCACCCGGATTTGCACCGGGTCCATGCGAGTGCGCGCCTCCTAGCTTGATGTCCCCACCGGCGCAAGCGGGCGGGTTGGCGCGGGAATTGACCCCGCGCGTCAATCGGCGCAGCATCGCGGCATGACCCTGACCATCACTCCTAGCGGCCAGTCCTGCGGCGCCCGCGTCACCGGCGTCGACCTGACCCGGCCGCTCGCCCCCGACAGCGTCGCCGAAATCCGCGCCGCATGGCTCGACCATCACGTCCTCGCTTTCCACGATCAGAAGATGGACGACGACGATCTCGAGCGTTTCACTCAATATTTCGGCGGCTTCGGCGACGATCCCTTCATCAAGCCGGTCCCCGGGCACGAGCATGTAATCGCGGTCAAGCGCCGCGCCGACGAAACTTCGCCCTTATTTGCCGAAAACTGGCACAGCGACTGGAGCTTTCAGGCGCGCCCACCCGCCGGAACCTGCCTGTTCGGGATCACGATCCCGCCCGTCGGCGGCAACACCGATTTTTCGAACCAGCACGCGGCGCTTGACGCGATGCCCGATGCGCTGCGCGCGAAAATCGAAGGTCGGAGCGCGGTCCACAGCGCGCGCGGCGGCTATGCGCCGTCGGGGATGTACGGCGCGGGCGACAAGGATCGCAGCATGGACATCCGCTCGGGCGAGGAAGCGCTGGCGACGCAGCTGCACCCCTTCATCCGCCGCCACCCCGAAACCGGCCGCGAAGGGCTGTTCGGCTGCGCCGGTTACATCATGGGCATCGAAGGGATGGACGATGCCGAGGCGCTGCCCTTATTGTACGAAATACTGGGATGGCAGGGGCGCGAGGACTTTCGCTACAGCCATGTCTGGGAACCCGACATGCTGATCATGTGGGACAACCGCTCGCTCCTCCACCGCGCAACCGGCGGCTACGACGGCCACGACCGCCTGCTCCACCGCACCACGATCGCGGCGTGGGATGGGTAGGGTCGACGGGAGAAGCGGTGGCTTTGGGGTCGGGCGCTGTCATTCGTCCGCTATCGTCGCCTCCGCGAAGGCGGGGGCCGCAAGCGCCTTTTTCCTCCGTCGCTGTGTAAACTG